>CAZBZG010000001.1:0-42929 GCA_964496245.1 uncultured Planctomycetaceae bacterium
GCGAACCCCTGATCCTGGCCCTCGCAAGGGCCGCGTAATGTGCAAAAGTCAACTGTACACATACCTTTACGGAACGGTTGTGAATACACAGAAGCTCGAATTTGTTGAGAAGGAAATGACTGAACTGAAGGACTCCACTGGGGCTGGCATGAAGGACATCTCAGACGACATTGACGCTCTCCGCAGGGAAATGCGGGAGGACGTTGGGAAAGTGGAAGGGCGGACGAATCACAGCATAGAACTACTTCGCAAGGACATGCACGCGAATTATCAGAAGAAGTCGCCCAAATGAAACTCCGCTTTGACCCCAACCAAGAGTACCAGCAGCATGCCATCGAAGCCGTAACAGGGCTGTTCGAGGGGCAGGCGCGTGTTGAGGCGGAGCTGCGGCTCGCGTTGGGGGCTGGGTTCAGCGCGGTTGCTAATCGGTTGGAGCTGGATGAAGCCTCGCTTCTGGACAACCTCAAAACCGTCCAGGGCGACCACGGCATCCCCGCCGACGAAGGGTTGAAGACCATCACCGAGACCGTCCACACAGCAGACGGCGAGGCGGAAACCGCATTCTTGAATTTCAGCGTCGAGATGGAGACGGGCACGGGCAAGACCTACGTTTACATCCGCACCGCCTTGGAATTGTCCAAGCGCTACGGCATGAAGAAATTCATTGTCGTGGTGCCGTCCGTCGCCGTGCGCGAGGGCGTGCTCAAGACCTTCGCCATCACGAAGAACCACTTTTCCGAGCTGTACGACAACCTGCCCTATCGGTTCTACGGGTACAAGAGCGCCAATCTCTCGCAGGTGCGCCAGTTCGCTCTCTCCGACTGCACCGAGTTCATGGTGATGACCATCGACTCCTTCAATAAGGAGTTGAACGTTATCCGCCAATCGACCGACCGTTTGCAGGGCGAGACCCCGATTCACCTCATCCAGGCAACCCGCCCCATCCTCATCCTGGACGAGCCGCAGAACATGGAGTCGGAGAAGAGCGTCGCCGCCCTGGCTGGGCTCTGCCCGCTCTACGCCCTCCGCTACAGCGCCACCCACCGCAACCCGTACAACCTCGTCTATCGCCTCACCCCCTACGACGCCTATCGGCAGGGGCTGGTCAAGCGCATCGAGGTGGATGCAGTCGTGCAGTCCGACGACGAGAACCGCCCGTATATCCGTCTGGAGAAGGTCGAGAGCGCCAAGAAGACGCTCAAAACGAAGATGCGCGTCCATGTCCTCCAGAAGAGCGGCACGGTGAAGGAAAAGAGTCTGACCGTGAAGCCAGGGGATGACCTGGAGAAGAAGACCAGACGCCCCGAATACGCGGGCTATGTGGTGGACGAAATCAGCGTTGCCGACGAGTGGGTGCGTTTTGCCAACGATGTCGAGCTGGCGGTCGGTCAGGAGGTCGGAGCGGATAAGGACGCCATCTTCGAGGCGCAAATCCGCAGCACCGTCGAGGAACACATTCGCAGGCAGAAGAAGCTCAAAGACTTCGGCATCAAGGTTCTCTCCCTCTTCTTCATCGACAAGGTCGCCAACTATGCCGACGAGGACGGCATCATTCGCCGCCTCTTCAATGAGGCGTTCGATGACCTCAAAGCTGGCTATCCCGACTGGAAGGATTTGGATGCCGATGCGGTACAGGCGGCTTACTTCGCGCAGAAGCGCAGCCGCAAGGGCGAGGTGACCCTGGAGGACAGCTCGACGGGAACGGCTCAGAAGGATGTGGAAGCCTACGACCTCATCATGAAGGACAAGGAGCGCCTGCTCAGTTTCGACGAACCTGTTTCGTTTGTTTTCAGCCACTCCGCCCTGCGCGAGGGCTGGGATAACCCCAACGTGTTTCAGATTTGCACGCTCAACCAAAGCTCTTCAGAGATGAAAAAACGGCAAGAGGTAGGGCGTGGCGTGCGGTTGGCTGTTGACCAGGACGGAGAACGCAACCACGACGAGCGGGTTAACGTCCTGACGGTCGTCGCCAACGAGAGCTATGAGCGGTACGCCGCCACCTTGCAGAGCGAGATAGAAGCCGAATACGGCAAGGACGGCGCTCCGCCGCCACCCGCCAACAAGCGCAAACGCGGCAAGGCGAAGCTCCGCAAGAAGCGCCTCCTCAAACCTGAGTTCAAAGAGCTGTGGGCTCGAATCAAGCATAAGACCCGCTACAGTGTTACGATAGACACAGAGCGCCTTTTGCAGGACGCTCTTCCTGGCATTGACGCCATCTCAGTCAAGCCACCACGTGTAACGGTTACCAAAGCACAGTTATCCGTCGATTCTGAAGGTGAGGGGTTCATGGCCCAGCAGATGACGGCGGAGCATGCCGCCGTGTACCTTAACAAGAAGAGGCCTTTGCCGAATCTCCTTGAGATTATGCTAAACCTGCTGGAAAACACCACGCCGCCTGTGCGATTGACCCGCCGCACATTGCTGGAGGTCATCAAACGCGCGAGCAATAAGTCGGCTATTATGGATAACCCCCACGAGTTCGCTACCGAAGCAACCAAACTCCTCAAAGAAGCGCTTGCTGAACAGCTTGTGAAGGGCATCCAATACGAAAAGACGGGCGAATGGTACGAAATGGAGAAAGCGAGTGGTGAAGGCTTTGAGGAGTTGATTGAGAGCTGGAAGGATTATCTCGTCCCTGCTGCCAACAGCATCTACGACAATGTCGTTGTCGATTCTGATGTTGAGCGGGAATTCGTCCAAGACCTCGAAGCCCGCGATGATGTTGAGCTGTACGTCAAGCTCCCTGGCTGGTTCATCGTCAGGACACCCGTCGGCGAATACAATCCAGACTGGGCCCTTGTCATGCACCCCACAGACGACCCTCACGGAGCCGCTGGCAAGCCCCTGCTTTATCTCGTGCGTGAGACAAAGGGCACGGGAGAACTACGACCGACAGAGCGCCGTAAGACCGTTTGCGGGAAGGCGCACTTTGAAGGGGCACTTGGGGTATCGTACCGCGTGGTCACAGCCGCATCTGAACTGCCGTCGTGCAGACGAACGCCCAGATTCTGATGTTTCGCCGCTGTTGGGGTGCTTGGTAGGCGCTTCGACCAGCCTGGAAGAGGGACGGCCGCCGGAGATGGTGCCTGTCCCTCTTTCTCGTGAGCAATCCCGGCTCACGGCTCGGAGGGCTGGGCGTCTTTCAGGTAGCGGAAGTAATCGGAATCAGCGCTGAGGAGAAGCACGGCGTCGCTGCCCAGCGTTTTCCGGTAACTCTCCAGCGTTCGGTGGAGCTGATAGAAGGCGGGATCCTTTCCGTAGGCGTCGTTGTAGACCCGCGTGGCCTCCGCATCCGCATTGCCCCGGATCACCTCTGCCTTCCGTTTGGCCTCGGAACGGATCTCGGACAGGTTGCGGGACGTCTCGCCCTTGATCCGGGAGGCCTCGCCCTGGCCCTCGGAGCGGAACTTTTCGGCGATGCGCTGGCGCTCGCTGATCATCCGGTTGAAGACCTGTTTGCGTACGTCGGCGATGTAGTTCAAGCGCTTGATGCGAACGTCGACCAGTTCGATGCCGTACTGGGGCATGCGCATCTGCGCCTCCCGAAGGATCTCCCGGGTGAGCAGTTCCCGCCCCTCCTGGACCTCCTTTGTCAGTTTCGCCTCTTCCTGGTCGACGGGAACGTCGATCGCCTCCAGTTGTTCGGCAGTAACCTCCCAGTCGGCGGAGCGGACGATCTCGACCAGGTCGCTTCCGGAGATCTTGTCGCGGACCACCGAGTCGATGATGTCATCCAGCCGCGACTGGGCACCGGTCTCGTTGGTCACGCTCTGGAGGAACTTGAGCGGGTCGGTGATGCGCCAGCGCGCCGTGGTATCGATGCTGATGAATTCCCTGCCCCGCGTGGGAATCTGGTTGGGCGCCCCGTCCCACGCCAGCAACCGTTTATCGAAACGCCGGGCCTCCTGGACAAAGGGCGTCTTCCAGTGCAGGCCGGGGTCCGTCACAGGCTCCCCCATGGGCTCGCCGAACTGCAGGATCACGGCCTGCTCGGTCTCGTCGATCGTGTAGAAACCGGCGGCCAGAACGGTCAGCACGACGGCGATCACCAAGCCGCCGAGAATGCTCCAGAGGGTGCGCATGTTCATGGTCTACCTTTCGTTGGTCTTGGAACCGGACCTGCCGATCGTGCCTTCCAGATCGAGGACGGGCAGGGGCTGTCCGCCTTCGGCGTCGAGGACGTAGATCCTGCCGACCTTGGGCAGCACCTCGTCGGCCATCTCCAGGAGCAGACGCCGGCGGGTGACCGCGGGCGCCTTCTGGTACTCCTCCAGGATCGCGGTGAACCGGGCGGCCTCGCCCTTGGCGCCGTTGACGCGCTCGGCGCGGTAGGCTTCCGCTTCGGAGACGGTCTGTTCGGCCTCTCCGCGCGCCCGCGGGATGACCTGGTTGCGGCGCTTCTCGGCCTCGTTGATCAGCCGTTCCCGTTCCTGGCGCGCCTTGTTCACCTCGTTGAACGCGGGCTTGACCCGATCGGGCGGCGTCACGTCCTGCATCTCCACGGACCCGAGGTGGATGCCGATGTCGTAATCCTTGGCATCCGGGTCTTCGTTCTCGAGGATGTTCTGCATCTCCTGGCGAACCTCTGCGGCGATCTCCGGTCGCGCTTCGGTCAGCGCGGCGCTGCCCAGGCGATTGCCGACCACGCGGCGCATCACGGCTTCGGATACGTCGCGGATCGACGCCCGGGGATCCCGCGCCTGGTGCAGCCACTTGTCCGGGTCGACGATGCGGTACTGGACGACCCATTCCACGTCGATGACGTTGAGGTCCCCGGTCAGCATCAGGGATTCGTGCTGGTAGGTCGCCCCCTTTGCGTACTCCGTGCGTTGCGCCGAACGCACGGTCCGGAAGCCGAACTCCTCCTTGAGCACGCGCCGGATGGGGACGAACCTGGCCGTCTCGATCCCGAACGGCCACTTGAGGTGAAGGCCCGGCCCGGCCGTGCGTACGACCCGGCCGAAGCGCTTCACGATGGCTTCGCCCTCGGGAGCGACCGTATAGGCTGCGGTCAAGAGCCCCAGGAGGGCGAAGATCACGAGGGCTGCTCCGCCGATCCACTTGGGGCTGAAAAACTTGCCGTACTGTTGCTTAAGCCTCTCGAACTCCTCGTATTGATCCAGGGGAGCGTTCATCGTCTTCCCTTCCTTCTGCGGCTCATCCCGCAAGCGCCGCCCCCGTGTGCCGGGACTCCCACGGCCGCGCCGCCCGAGAGCAACGCGCTTGCGCAATCTTGCCGTTGTCGAATTGTCGTACCCCCAATAGAGGAGGAGCCGCCCTGGCAAACGCACCGGCGACAGAGGCGGTTTCTGGCTCCACAGCAAAGCCCACGGCGAACAATCCCGGCCAACGCCTCTACGCGATCGGCTTTCCTCCGCTGGATCCCACGATTCCGTCCAGCCTCTGCAGCCTATCCCGTCTGCTTGCGGCGGTCAACGATTTTCTCGGTCCGCCGGTCGGTCTTTGTCTCCGACGACAAGGGCCGGACCTATACGGCCGGTTCAACGCCGGCGGTATGATCGCCAAATGGGCGGCCCAGACCGGCCCCGTGCACATCATCATGATGACCAACAACTGCTCGGGCAAGCCATGGGAGGAGCTGGGCGAAGCGCCCGACCCGGACCTGACGCTTCCGGAAGCGGCTACCAATATCCGCCACGCCGAGCAGCAGGCCGCAGCGGACCGCATCGGCGCAGGCGTGCATTTCATGAATCTGTGCCAGCGGCACTACTGGAACGGCTCCACGCAGATCGACCTCTCCTTCGACCCGCCAGAACCAGCGCCCCGGGGCGTGCCCGCCGTTCCGCCGGTGCTGATCGCCTGCCAACGCATCGAGCACGTGACCCGGCTCGCCGACCTGCTCGTCAGCCTCCGGCCTTCGCTCGAGGAGATCAAGGGGATGCTGGGGCAGGGAGGTCGGCAGACGGCTGGCCGCCGTTCTGATCTCCACGCTCTCGGATCCGTTCCAGTGTGCTCCGCAGCAGCGGCAGGACGGCGCGGTCCTTCTCCCGATCGGCTTCCTCCTTGGTGGCGATCAACGTGGGCAGGTCGAGGACGCGCACGTGGAGTTCGCCCAGCACGAGGACAAGGGTCGACCCTGTGAGCGCAGAGTAATCGCGCTTCGCGCCGATGCTGCCGAGCACGTCCAACGGGCCTGCGTCCGTATCCAGGAGCGCGTGGCCGACCCCCTTCAGGTGGCTCGCATCCGGTTGCAGATCGGGTCGCGCGCGGAAACGCGCATGGAGCTCCCGCAGCGCCGCCAGCAGCCGTTCGATGTTCTCGGGCGTTCGTTCATGCACGATATCCAGGTCTTCGGTCGTGACCAGAGCCCCTTGCAGGACCGCGCCGATCCCGCCCACGATGATGTACCGGACCTCGTGCCGAGCGAACACGCGGAACACGGCTTCGGGATCAAAGCGCGGGCTTGGCATTCCGAAGCCTTTCGACGAGCCGCATGTGCCGCACGTAAGCGTCCAGGCGCTGCTGGGGGGTGAGAACGAGCATCCGATCGATCAGCGTGACGTCCACGCCGCGCGCGTCCTCGTGTTCGCTCTGACGTGTGGATCTGTCGGGGCTCTTCCTGTCCATGCATCCAGTCTACAACCGGCATCGGTAAGGCGCAAGAGAGGAACCATTTCCCTGCGCTGCCTGGCGCGGCGGCCCGCGGATCACGCCTCTCAGCGCGCACGGGACCCTTCTTCCCCGTCCGCCCTCCGGTTCGTCCGGTAGTCCCGCGGCGTCATGCCCGTGCATTGGCGGAAGCGCTTGGTGAAGTAGCTTTGCCGGGCGTAGCCCACGCGCGCGGCGATCTCGCCCACGGGCAGGGCGGTCATGTGCAGCAGATTCTGCGCCTCCGCCACGCGCCGCTCGGTCAGAAAGTCCACGAACGTGCGACCCATGACCCGCTTGAAGAGCCGGCTGAAGTACGGCGCGCTCACGTGCACGCGCCGGGCGAGCTCGTTCATGCCCCAGAAGGCGAACGCGGGCAATCAGTTCGAGCGCATCCGCATCGCCACGAACGATGTGCTCGGCCAGATGACCACCGCGCTCTTCAGCTTCAAAAACGAACCCGTCCAGGACGTGCTCCCAGTCTACCGCGCCGACCAGTACGCGCTCCAGGGCCTCTGCCACCTGGAGAAGGCGCTCGGCCTCTTCCGCCACATCCTGCCCAAGGTCACGCCCCGCAAGGAACGCATGTGGCAGCTCCTGCGCGAGGGGTACTCGGGCGCGCCGGACCTGGCCATCACCCTGATCCGCAACAAGGGCTTTGGCGGCCGCTGCGCACATCGCATCGTGGCGACCATGGTCCGCATCGCCCGCGGGCGCGGGATCAAGCCCTACGCATGCACGGGCACGCTCTTGGACGAAGCCGCGCGTGCGCGGCGCTGGCCAAGTGTCCGCGCGGCCGGGCCGTGGAATCCGCGATCGCAGACATGGCCGCGCTCGAGGACGCGCCGGATCTCGCGGGCCTCGTGGCGCGTCTGCACGCATGAACGCGGACGGTCACGGACCGGCGCTGTCCGGTTGCGGCCGCAAAGAGCGGGCTGCTTCCGTTGGGCGAGCACGCGGCGAAAGCGGTACGTGGCACAGGTCACAATGTAGCCCAGGCACTCCTGCCTGGGACGGATCCCTGAGGCGCTGCACAGGCAGGAGTGCCTGGGCTACATGCTGCTTCGCGTCCCGTCTGCCGCCCTGATCCATGCGGTGCTGAACCGTGCCCGAAAACCGCCCCGGGTCCACGAAACCCCCTTGACGCGCGCCCGCACATCGGATAGATTCCGACCTCGGATTGATTCCGATGTTGGCGCCATGCAGGCCCGTTCGAGGTGTTTGCCATGCGCATCCCCAAAGCCGAACGCGACGCCCGCCTGCAGGCCTTTGAACGCGCCTGTGCGGAACGAGGCGTACGCCGCACGCCGCAGCGGGAGGCGATCTTCCGGGTGGTGGCCGCCACGGACGAGCACCCGGACGCGGAGACCGTACACAAGCGTCTGCGCGCGCGCCTGCCGCACCTCTCGCACGACACGGTCTACCGCACGCTCGCGCTCTTCGAGGAGCTCGGGCTCGTGCGTAGAGTCGGCGTGGCGTCGGACCGCGCGCGCTTCGACGCGAACGCGGAGGCGCACCACCATTTCGTCTGCACGGCGTGCAGCGGCATTCAGGATGTCACGGATCCCGCGCTCGACCGCATCCAGCCGCCGGCCGCCGCGCGGCAGCTGGGCCGGGTCACGTCCACGCAGGTCGAGATGCGCGGCATCTGCCGCAGCTGTCAACGGAAGCGAGACCGCAGGGCCTGACCGCAGGCCTTGGCGGAAGAGATCGTTCAGGAGGGGGACTTCCGAGGAGACCGAGTATGGCGACAAGCGACAATCTGCAGGCAGCCTTTGCCGGCGAGAGCCAGGCCAACCGCAAGTACCTGGCCTTTGCCAAGAAGGCGGACGACGAGGGCAAACCGCAGGTGGCCAAGCTCTTCCGCGCGGCCGCAGCTGCCGAGACCGTGCACGCGCATGCGCACCTGCGCGTCATGGGCGGCATCCAGGGCACAGCCGAGAACCTGGAGGCCGCGATCGAGGGCGAAGGGCATGAATATAAGACCATGTACCCCGACTTCCTCGCGGAGGCGGAGGCAGAGGGCAACAAGCCCGCGACCCTAACGTTCAAGAACGCCCTGGCCGTGGAAGAGGTCCATCACGGCCTGTACGGCAAGGCGCTCGAGAGCGTGAAGGCGGGTGGCGACCTGCCCGCAGCGTCCGTCCATGTCTGCGAGATCTGCGGCAACACCGTGGAGGGCGACGCACCGGACAAGTGCGCGGTCTGTGGCGCGCCGGGAAGCAAGTTCTTCGAGGTGGCCTAGCCGGCGGCGCCTTTCTGATCCTGATCGCGTCCGAATCCTTTCACGGAGAGCCTCCATGAGCCAGGAACAGGCGTGGCGTTGTACGGTCTGCGGGTACGTGCATCACGGCCCGGAAGCGCCCGAATGTTGCCCCATCTGCGGAGCTGCGGCGTCGGACTTCGAGCCGTTCGATGCAGAGCCTTCCGCACAGGCGCCCCCAGGTGCCGCACCCGCCCAGTGGCGCTGCCTCAACTGCAGCTACGTGCACGACGGCGCCGACCCGCCCGAGACCTGCCCGCTCTGCGCCGCGCCCCGAAATCGTTTCGAGGCCGTGCGCGAAGAGGCGCCGGCTGGCGCGCGCGCCGACTTTGACGGGCACTTCGTGGTCGTGGGCGCGGGCATCGCCGGCATCTCCGCGGTCGAGAGCTTCCGCCAGACCACCAACGGCGGCACGGTCACGCTCCTGGCCAAGGAGCCGGTGCTGCCCTACTACCGGCTGAATCTCACCCGCTTCCTCGCGGGCGAGGTGGACGAGAGCGCGCTCGCTATCCATCCGGCCGCCTGGTTCACTGAGAACCACGTGGACCTCAAGCGCAGCGCCGAGGTCGGCGAGATCGACCTCGCGGCAAAGAGCGTCCATCTGCGCGACGGCTCCAAGATCCCCTACGACCGGATCCTGCTGGCGGCCGGGGCCCATCCGTTTGTGCCCCCACTGGTGGGCGCGGGGCGCGAGGGCGTGACCAGCCTGCGCACCATCCTGGACGCGCAGCACATCCTGGACCTGCTCGAACCCGGCATGCGATGCGTCTGCATCGGCGGCGGGCTCCTGGGCCTGGAGACGGCCGGGGCCCTGGCCCGGCGGGGCGCGGACGTCACGCTGCTCGAAGGGCACGACTGGCTCATGCCCCGCCAGCTCAACCGCCGGGCGGGCGAGCTCCTGGCCGTACACATGGCGGATCTCGGCATCCGCGTGCAGCACAACGCCCGCACCAAGGAACTCGTGGGCGACGAGCGCGTGAGCGGCGTGCTGCTCGAGGACGGTACGCAGCTCCCGGCCGACCTCGTGGTCGTGGCCACGGGCGTGCGCCCCAACAGCCACCTCGCGCGGCGCATGGGCCTGGACGTCGACAAGGGCGTGGTCGTGGACAGCCATCTCACGAGCTCGCATCCGGACGTGCTGGCCGCGGGCGACGTGGCCGAGTTTCACGGCACGCTCTACGGCTCGTGGGCGGCCAGCCAGTTCCAGGGGAGCATCGCGGGCCTGAACGCCGCGGGCGTGGCCACCGAGTTCGGCGGCCTGCCGCGGTCGAATGCGCTCAAGGTCCTGGGCCGGGACGTCATGAGCATCGGCCAGGTGGAGCCCGAGGACGGCAGCTTTGTCGTGCGCGAGACCGAGACAGAGGGCTGCTACTACCGGTTCGTGCTGCACGACGGCCGGCTGGTCGGATCCGTGCTCGTGGGCGACGCGTCCGCGGGCGGGGCGGTCAAGCACGCGATCGAGAACCGCACCGACTTCGCCGACCTCCTCCAGGCCGGCGCGGGCGCCAAAGGTCTGATCGAACGCCTCCGGTAGCGCCAGGCCCGGTCGGATCCGTGCGCAGAGGCAAGCCCCAGCGCGCCCCCCTCACCGCGCGCCCGGCGGTTTCTCCATGGCGGCGAGGAGCTCCCGGGCGCGGCCGTAGGCCGGGTCCGCAGGTTTGATGGCGCGGAGGATCGTGCGCGCGCGGTCCAGGCAAGCCTGCGCCTGGGCCGGGCCGGCCAGCTGGCGGCTCATCGCCACCAATGCTTCGGCCAGCACCAGGCGCAGCTCCGAGCGGTGCGGCCGGAGCTCGAGCGCCTTCTCCAGATCCTGAACAGCCGGGCCGAACGCATCGCGCGCCAGCGCGATGCGGCCCCGGACCTCGTAGAGCGTCCCCAGCACGCGCGGGGGGAGGCGCCGGCCGCGCGCGCGGTCGGCAGCCAGGCGCAGGTGGCGCTCGGCCTCGCGCACGCGGTTCTGCTTGAGGAAGAGCTCCGCGCGCATGAGGTGCGCGTCCAGCGGAAACGCGAACGTGTCGAACTCGGGCGATGCAAACACGAGGTCGAGCTGCCGCGTGGCTTCGCGCAGGATCGCGTCCGCCGCCTCCCCCCGGCTTTGCGTGGCCCACCGGAGCAGCGCGCCCGAGAGGTAATAATGCGCGTACGCCGAGCGCGGTTCCTTTTCCACCGCGTCCGCAAAGAGCGCCACGCTGCTCGCGAACGCGCGGCTGCGCATCCCGGACGCGCCCGCCAACAGAAGGACCGCAGCCACGACCGCGAACCGCCGCACGGGTCGGCTGACCCGGGCGGCCACGTTGTAGGATTCGCAGGCGCTGAAGAGCGCGAGCCCCACGGCCAGCCAACAACCGGCGGACGACAGGTACGCGTACCGGTCGTGCATGTAGAACGCCAGGGGCACGAGGTTGAGGTTGGTCCCGAGCGCGCCCACGAACCAGAGCCACGCAAACGCGACGAGCCGGCGTCGGCCGCGCGCGAGCGCAAAGGTCACGCTCACGAGAAGCACGAGCCCGAACAACGCGCCCCACAATCGCGGCGACAGGATCGAAGCGACCGGCTCCACGTAGTAGCAGGCGCTGAGCCCCGCGGGCCACAGGAAATGCGCGGCGTAGCGCCAGAGGATGACGACGTCCGTGAGCGCGGCGTGCCAGAGCGACCCGCCCAGCGGCGCGTCCATGAGTACGTGCGCGCCGAGCGACTGGCTGACGAAGAACCCGGCCGCTGCGGCCGAGACCAGGACCCAGGGCAGAGTGTTGCGCAGCGCGCGCAAGAGGAGCGGCCGCAGACCCGCAGCCGAGGAAGGCGCGTCCGCCAGGCGCTCCACCTCGGACGAATCGAACCGCGGCCGGCCGAGCACCTCCCAGACCACGACCACGGGCAGCAGCCCCAGCGCGGAAGGCTTGGCGAGCAGCGCGGCCACATAGAGAAGCAGCGCGCCCGCGCGCCCGCGCCCGCTCTCGGCTGCGAGGTAGACGCGCACCGCGCCCAGCCCCAGGCACGCGGCCAGCACGGTCTTGGTCTCCACCGCCCAGCCCACGGACTCGCAGACCGTGGGGTGGAGCGCGAACAAGGCGCTCACGAATCCGGCGAGCGGCCGCGGACCGCCCAGCTGCCGCACGATCGACCAGACAAAGAGCGCAGCCCCCGCATGGAGCAGGAGATTGGCGCTGCGGACCGCGGTCGCCCACGCGTGCGGCCCGAGCAGCCACGCGGGCAGCAGTTCGGCGAGGCCGTGGGCCCCGCGCCAGACGAGCAGCGTCAGCGGGTAATAGAACGCGCCCGACAGATCCGGCTGAAAGACCCGGCCCCACGGCACGCCCGGCTGGGTCAGCCGGTTCTGCACGATGTGGACCACGTCATCGTACATGAGAAACGGCGCGCCCCAGCACCCCCACACCACCGCGGGCGTGAGGAGCAGCGGCCAGAGAAACGCCAGATCAAAGCGCCGAATGGCCGCGAGGCCACGCTGGGACCAGGTGTGCCCGCGCATCATCCTCCTCTGGGCCGGTTTCACAGTCGGAGGGACGCGCTCCTGCGCGTCCGAGCGCTTCACGTTCTCGCCGGTCCGGCAGGAGCCGGACCCTCCGATCCACCTGCGTCATCCAATCGCCTCGCGCAGATCGTGTCGGAGGGACGCGCTCCTGCGCGTCCGGCCCTTGCGCGCACCTCACGCCCCCGACCTGCACCGCCGGCGACTCGCGCTCCCCGCGGTCCGGCAGGAGCCGGGCCCTCCGAGGCACCGCCGCCGCTTCCGCGCGCTCCGCGTTCCCCCCGCTCCTGCGCGATGGCTTGGCGCACTTCGCCGGTCCACTGCACGCAGAACCGGGCGGCAAAGCCCATGCATACGAGGGTCAGGACCACGCAGGCGAGCGCGATCGCGGACCAGAGCTTATCGAACCGGCTGCCTGCGGCCTGGTCGCGCGTGTCTGCCAAGCCGTAGCCGAGCGCGAGCCCGCAGACCAGGCCCCCCATGTGCGCTGCATTGTCCGCGCCCACGAATACGCCGAAAAGAAGCGCGAACACAGCCCAGCGCTTGAGGCGCTGGCGCACGCCCTCGTCCATGCGGTGCGGGTGCCGGTAGGCGTAGGCGAGGAGCATGCCCAGGAGGCCGAAGATGGCGCCCGACCCGCCGGCTGCGTTCACGGGCACGCCCCGCACCAGGCCGTAGTAGGCGAGCGAGATCAGGTTCGAGCCCGCGCCCGCGAGCACGAACGCGCTCCAGTACCGCGCTTTGCCCCAGAAGGACTCGGCCGCGATCCCCAAGGAATGGAGGACCATGCCGTTGAACGCGATGTGGATCACGCCCAGGTGGAGATAGGCGGCGGTGGCGAGGCGCCACCACTGCCCGTGCTGGAGCACCATGGCGTGGTCGTTCGACCCCAGGAGGCGGATGGTCACCCCGGAGACGCCGCCGATGCCCGGCAGGGCCCCGCCGCCGCTCGGGGCAAAGCTTCCGAACAGATGATGCTGCAGCCCGCACTCGATCGCGTAGAGCAGACCGAAGACGCCGAGCAGCGTCCACGTCACGATTCCGGGGATGCGCGCGAGCTTGCGAAGCCACCGCGATCCTTTGACGAGCGCGTGCCCGCAGTGCGGGCAGGCGCGTCCTCGCGCCCGCGCGAACGTCCCGCAATGCGGACAGCCTTGGAGGGGCAGCGCCGGGGATGCGGCGTCTTCTGGGTCTGTTGTCATGCAATCTCGCTCACGCGTCCCGGCCGCACACCAGTCCGGCCGGCTGTCTGGTCGTTCCGTCCCGGTCCGCTGGATTCTACCGGCAAAGGGGGCGATAGGCAAACACTTCGGGCCTAGTGGTCGGCAGATCCGACCGCGGCATAATCGGTGACTGTCCCTGTATGCGGTCCCAAGCTTCTTACGCGCTCTGGAGGGTCTCCCCTCGTGAAGTTCTGACTTCCAGGCCTTCCTGCCAAAGCTGATACATCAGAGAACACCGTGCACGGTGCGCCGCTGCCTGTCTCAGGCCGCGTGGCGCATCTCTGGCCGCTGTCTCTCACTCCGCCTCTCTTGCTTCCCCCTGACCGTTCCGCAAATGTCAGGCCTCTTGCCAAAGGGAGGGCAACCTGCTATTCATGTGGGCAGGTCCATGTGGGCAGGTCGCGCCGGACCCGAGGAGACCTACTTGGTTGTGCCGGACATCGATCTTCGCCACCTCCAGCGGTTGACCGACGGGACGGGCATCCTGCAGCACGCCATGTACGGTGTGCCGCGGCCGCACCACGGTTACTGCACCGACGACAACAGCCGGGCTTTGATCGCGGCGGTCCGGTACACGCATCTCTGTGGCTACGATGAGAACGTCATGCCGGTCTCCCGTTTTCTCGCATTCATGATCCATGCCCTCAATGAGGAGAACGGTCGCTTCCGCAACTTCATGCGATACGACCGGACCTGGGACGAGGAGGTCGGCAGCGAAGACAGCCACGGCCGGAGTCTCTGGGCGCTCGGCGAAACGCTGCTTCTCGCCCCAAACGAATCCGTGGCAGGACCGGCGCGTGAGCTGTTCCTCAGGACGCTTCCCGCCTGCCGGCGATTCTCCTCGCCACGCGCGTGGGCCTTTTCCCTGCTCGGTCTTCACAGATTTCGGAAGCGCTTTCCGGAAGAGACGGTGGCTGAAGAAGCGGAGAGAGACTTGGCCGGTCACTTGCACAGGATATACGTCGATACAGCGTCTTCTGACTTTCGCTGGTTTGAGGACATCGTCACCTATGACAACGCCAGGCTCTCCCAGGCTCTTCTTCTCGCCGGGGATGACCTCGGGCGGCCGGAGCTTCTGCAGGCGGCTCTCGAGTCCCTGGACTGGCTGGTTCAGAGCCAACTGACGGAGGACGGACACCTCTCCATCGTGGGCAACCAGGGCTGGTGGAAGCGCGGGACAAGCCCGGCCCGGTTCGACCAGCAGCCGGTAGATGCGAACGGCTTGGTCGAGGCCTGTCTGGCGGCCTCGGCTTTTCGGAGCCGTGCCGAATGGGAACGTCGGGCCCATGTCTGCTTCCGCTGGTTTTTGGGCGAGAACGATCTGGGGACCTCGCTCCTGGATCGGGACACCGGAGGATGCTGCGACGGCTTGCATCCTGACCGGGCCAATGCCAACGAGGGGGCGGAATCTACGCTCGCCTATCTCTTGAGCGCGCTCGCGCTTCGTCTGCACGATCAGAAGACAGAGAAGGGGTAACACCAGGCGGTTTCGCCTCCGCGCATCCCATTGTGGAGAGGCTATGGCGGACATCGTTGTGAAGCGGTGGGAAGACAAGCTCGTCTCGGACAGCACGCGGGTCATCGCCCGGTTCTTCGTGCCCGGGGACCGTTTCAAGACGCGCCGCGTGATCGAGCGCATCCTGGCGCTTCCGGAAGACGTCGTGCAGAATAAGGTGAGACGTCTCTGCAGGGAGTTCCACGAGCGTCACCGCGCGATCGAGAACATCTTTCGAAAGCACTTCGAAGAAGTCCTGCATCGCATGGCCACCGAGCCGGCCGATCAAGGCGAGGACGACCGTCTGCTCGACGGGATGCGAAGCCAGGACCTCAATGACGACCACCGCCTGCTCATCGGTTCATACTTCACGAGCGAATACTCGGTGGAAGCAGCGGCCTTCTTCAATCCCTCCATTGTCGAGCATCCAGACCAGACGGGCCTCGCTGCGGAGGAGAAACGCATTCTTCTCAGCTTTCGCGCCGTGGGGGAGGGACATATCTCGTCCATCGTGTTCCGCAGCGGTGTCCTGCGTAAGGGAGACATCGCCCTTGACCCGGCCACGCCATACGTCGGCACGCCGGCCGTGGTGAGCAATCCAGCATACGACCGAAAATGCTTCCTCCTCAAGCTCGCCGAACTCGGCGCGCACAATGTGACCGCCAAGACCATTGTCGAACGTCTCTCGTCCTCTTTCACCTACGAGGATCTGGAGCGGGAGATCGCCGCACACCGGGAGGAATTCAGGGATAACGTGGACATGCCCACGATCGAGACCATGCAATGGCTGGCCGATGCCAACTACGAGATCCGCTTCGATCCCGAAAGCGACCTGTCCGAACGGGTCATCTTTCCCGTGTCCGAAACCGAAAGCCACGGCATGGAGGACGCCCGGTTCGTACGCTTCATGCGGGAAGACGGCGAGGCCGTCTACTACGCGACCTACACGGCGTTCAGCGGAAATGCCATGGTGCCGCAGATGATCGAAACGCGGGACTTCCTCTCCTTCAGGATCATCACGCTCAACGGCGAGGCCGCCGCGGGCAAGGGGCTGGCGCTCTTTCCCCGGATGGTCCACGGCAGCTACATGATGATCGGCCGACAGGACGGGGAGAACCTGTATCTCATGCGATCGGACAACATCCACTTCTGGCATGAGAAGGTCCTTCTGCAGGCGCCCTGCGAGCCCTGGGAACTGGTGCAGATCGGCAACTGCGGCTCGCCCCTCGAGACGGACCAGGGCTGGCTCATGCTCACCCACGGCGTGGGTCCGGTCCGGCGTTACTCCATCGGCGCCATGCTTCTGGATCTCCGGAACCCCGCTGTCGTGATCGGCCGGTTGCGCGAGCCCCTCTTGATCCCCACGGCCGCGGAACGGGAGGGGTATGTGCCAAACGTCGTGTACACCTGCGGTGCCCTGATCCATGCGGGCCGGCTCGTCGTTCCTTACGCCATGTCGGACACGGCTTCCGGCATCGCCACGGTGTCGCTGGACGAGCTGCTTTCTCTCCTTCTCGAATCCGGACCCTGAAGTCTCGCCCCGGACTGTGTCGGAGAGAGACCAATGGAGGAGAAGAATCTTGTCACCCACGAGAAGCAGGAATCTGAATCGGATCGCTGACATCAGCACGGAACTCCCCCGTCAGTGCGGGCTGGCCACCTTCTCCCATGACCTTTGCGATGCCATGCAGAGGGAGCTGCAGGAGTACGGCCAGGTCCACGCCGTGGCCATGGACGATCTGCCGCAAGGCTACGCCTACAGCGATCGCGTAAAATTCCAGATCCAGGCGAGCGCGATGTCCGACTATCTGCGTGCGGCCGAATTCCTGAACATCAACCAATACGATGCGGTCAGTGTGCAGTTCGAGTATGGCATCTTTGGCGGACCGGACGGAGCCTACGTCACCCGTCTTCTGGAATCCCTGCACATGCCGATCCTCTCGACCCAGCACACCGCCTTGACGAATCCCACGCGGGGGCAGCGCAAGGTTGCGGAGGAGGTGACTCGTTTCTCGGACCGGCTCGTGGTCATCAGCCATAAGGCTGGCCAGATCATGCAGGACGTCTACGGGGTTCCAGCCGAAAAGCTCGTACACATCCCGCACGGCATTCCGGACGTTCCCTTCAGCGATCCTGCATTCTTCAAGGATCTGTTTCACGTCGAACGCAACAAGGTCATCCTTACCTTCGGCCTGCTCGGCCCGGGCAAGGGCATCGAGCTCATGCTGGAGGCCATCCCCGAGATCGTACGTCAGCACCCGGATGCGGTGTGCATCGTGCTGGGCGCCACGCATCCGGCGCTCAAGCGGGTCGAGGGCGAGAGCTACCGCCAGGGCCTCTACCGTCAGGTGGAACGTCTTGACCTGAGCGATTACGTCTTCTTCCACGACCGGTTCGTCGATCTGGAAAGCCTCTGCCAGTACATCGGTGCCGCCGACATCTACGTTGCTCCCTATCCGCACAAGGAGCAGGTCTCTTCCGGAACGCTCGCCTATGCCTTGGGCGCGGGCAAGGCCGTGGTGTCGACCCCGTTCTGGTATGCCGAGGAGCTGCTGGCCGAAGGCCGCGGCCGTCTCGTGCCGTTCGAGGACCCAGGGGCGCTGGCCCGGGAGGTCTGTGCGCTCCTCTCCGATGACGTGGAACGCAATGCCATGCGCAAACGCGGCTACCAGTTCTGCCGCGACATGGTGTGGCGGCAGGTGGGCCGGCGGTATGTTCAGCTGGCCTGCGAGGTCATCGAGGAGCGAGGACGCGCTCCCCGGCCGCGGCCAGGCCGGGCGGCCGTACACAAGATCTCGTCTGAACTGCCCGAGCTGGATTTCTCACACGTGCGGCGGCTGACGGATGACACGGGGATTCTGCGCCATGCCACGCTCACGATCCCGGATCGGGCGGGCGGCTACTGGCTCTCGGAGAACGCGCTCGCCCTGGTCGCCATCTGCCTCCAGTTCTCGCACAACAAGAAGGAGGTCCTTGAGAACGCGGCGGATACCTACGCCGCGTTCATCAGCCATGCGCTCGACCGGGAGGCGCGATCCCTGCGAGCCGGGATGCACTACGACCGAACCTGGACAGACCGCGCCGCCACGGACGAGACGCTGGGACAAACCATCTGGGGGCTGGGCGTGGCGGTGGCCCATCCGCCCTCCAAGTCCATCCGGACCTTGTGCGCGCGCTTGTTCCTCGAGATCCTTCCGCTGCTCGAGACGCTCAAGCGTCCTGCGGCCATCGCCTCCGCCGTCGTAGGGGTGCATGCCTTTCTCGAAGAGTTCGGCGGCAACACCGAAGCCCGGCGCATGCGCACCCTTCTGGCCGAACGCCTCTACGAGGCCCATGTGCACGCAGCCAAGCCGGACTGGCCCTGGGTCGAAGAGGAGCTCGGACCGGACAGCGCCAAGGTGCCCGAAGCCCTCATTCTCGCCGGTTCGTGGATTCCCCATGCCGACATGCGCGAGGCGGGGCTGCGCATCTTGGCGTGGCTCTTCGAGATCCAGACCTCGGCCGGCGGCCTCTCTCCCGCAGGCACGCACGGATGGCTGCGCCGGGGAGGAGAGAAGGCCAAGTTCGACCAGTCGCCCATCGAGGTGGCCCACCTCGTGGAGGCGTGCAGTGTGGCGTATGAGACCCAGGAAGAGGAACAGTGGCGAAGAGCGGCCTGGCTGGGCTATCGCTGGTTCCTGGGAAAGAACGATCTCGGTGAGCCGCTGGTGGACTTCGTCTCCGGCGGCTGCCGGGAAGGGCTCACCCCGCTCGGGGCCAATGAGAACCAGGGCGCCGAAGCGTCCCTCGCCTGGCTGATCTGCCTCCTGTACATGCACAGGCTGCTGGGTGCCGGTCGGCTGGAGGCGGAAGCGGGCGAAGCAGCAAATGGGGAGGATTCTCCGAACGGATCCGTGCCCGTCTCGGTCTGACCTCAACGCTTCCTGCCCCGCGGCACGCTCATCCCATACGGCTGTTGTTCTCGGCTCTGGGGATGGCTGCCTGCCCGCCCTTGGCCTTGCCTGCTGCATTTGCTGCAGCGGTCGCTTGCCGAACCTGCTTCAGCCGGGCGAGAATCAACAGCAGATCGTGCTTGGTTGCATCTTCGACGACCCAGCACCCCCAACTCTCACAAGTTCCATACGGAAAGCTCGACAAGCTGCGTCTGGCCTCCGGCCGGCCGATTCCATTCAAGCGGCAGCGCTCACGAGCCTTCCGCGCGAAGGATGGCTTCCAGATACTGCCGCCCGCGGGCCGCCCGGTCCAGGAGCTGCTCGGCATCGCCGTTGCCCGCGAGCTCGAGCACGAGCGCGCCCGCGAACGACTGGCGCGCGAGCCGCCGGGCGAGCTCGCGCCAGTCGACGCTCCCGTCTCCCGGGCAGAGGTGCTCATCGTTCTCGCCGCGGTTGTCGTTGGCATGTACGAGCCACAGATGCCCCGACAGCTTCTCCACGGCCGTGTCGAGCTCACCCGCGAGATGCGCGTGGCCCATGTCCAGGCAGACCCCCACGTCCGTGGATTGCAGCGCGCCCAGGATCCACAGGAGGTCCCGCATGTGGCCGGTGAAGAGATGCGGCAGCATGCGCTGGCGGATCTGCGGATGGGCGTAGGGCTCCTGCACGGCATTCCCTTCCATGCAACGTCAGTGGACCGCCGGACGCGGTCCCACAGGTAGGGCGGGAGCAAGCGCCATTCCAATTCCGGCCAACGGGCCCCGGCCGCGCGGAGCGCACGCGCGCGTCCCGGCACGGTCCACAGAACCGAGTTCGTCCGCAAACGCCTCCCAGCAGCTGGCGGGGTCGGGCGCGGGCCTCGCATTTCTGCGTCGCCCCGTCTCAATTCTGCGACGACAAGGACGCCAGATGCAGCCGGACGATCGCCACGGCACAGCAGCGTCTGCTGCCAGCACTGCAACGAGCTCGAACCGGGAGCGACGACGTGTTCGTGGGCCATTCGTCCTCCGCTGGCAGCCCGTTTGCATCCTCTGGCACAAACGCAAACGGAATGGCTTCGAAAGGCGGAAGACATGACGCAAGAAGACTCTCCTCCGGCCGGCCCCGCGCCGAGCTCCGAGAACGCGGACGCTGCGCCCGACGCACAACGCACCTATGCTCTGCAGGCAGCGGGCGTGGCGACCCGCGGGGCGGAGGCGGTTCCCGATCTGGTGCAGCTCACGCTCGAGACCGCCGTGGAACTGGAGGCGAGCGACGTGCACTTCGACCCCACGGACGAAGGCGTGCGCGTGCTCTTCCGCCTGGGGGGCATCCTCCATTTCATGACCCTTCTCCCGGGACACCTCGCCGACTTCCGAAGGTTGGGCGAACAAGAGGGGCCCACGCTCTCCGAAATGGCCAATCGCGTGATTCGGGAAGGCGCCACGTCGTGGGAGGAGGTCCAGCGGGTGCTGGCGGGCGAACCCGGACTCGAATCCGAACCCGCTTGAGCCGCGCCCGGCCTCGACCGGCCTCGACCGGCGATCCAACCGGGCGCGTTCCCGGACCGCCGTCCGCGGTTTGGGCTTGCTCCACGCACGCCGTTCTCCTACGGTGAGGGAACGAACGCCGGGGGCGACCGCAGGCGGCCGCCTTCCCGGCCAGGAGGCATGCACGAGATGGGACTCTTTCGCTGGTTGCCGTGGCAGTGGCTGCTTCGCCGCATAGCCCGGGCCCACGGATTTCTCGACCCTGTGGCTTTGCTTCGCAGGCTCGAGCGCTTCGGCCAGCCCGCCGAGGTGGCCGTGCCCATGGAGCTGCTGCGGGCGGGGGTGGTCTTCCACGCCCGCGGGCTCATGAACTCGCGCGCCATCCAGAGCAACCTGGACTGGGTCTGGCCCTACTGGGTCCAGCGGCAGTTCGATCCCGCGGACGAGTCGTTTCTCCCGCGTTCGTTCTCCATCACGCACGTCAACCTCACGCACCGCAACTGGACCGCCGTGGGCCTGCCGGACGTCCGGGCCTTGCCCATCGTGGACCCGCGCGGCCTGCTCACCCCGCACTTCGACGGCTGGTCCCTGGATGTCTGGCTGCTGGCCGACAGCGGCGCGGAAATCCTGCCCTCGCGCGCCCGCGAGGCTTCGCAGGAACTGCTGTGGGACGCGGGGCGGCTCGCGGTGCGTACGCGCCTGACGCAAGACGACCTCGCCCTCTCCATGAGCGCCTGGGGCGAGCGCCAAGACAACCGGCCCGTCTGTTGTCTCGCATGCGCGGGACGGTCGGCCGGTCCTGCCTGGCTCGTGGTGGCCCTGCGGCCGTACAACCCCGAAGGCCTGAGCCCCCTGGAGCGCGTCGCCTGGGACGGCGACCGGGGGTGGCTCGTGGGGAACCGGCCGGCGGCGCACTTCTCCGAACCGCCCGATCGGCACGCCGCAGCCGCCTACGCGCACGGCGACGTCTACCACCGCCTGCGCCAGCGATCCCCCTGCGCGTCGGTCGCATGCGACGTGGGCATGGCCACGGCAGCCGCGCTCTTCCGGGTGGAGGAAGGGCGGCAACGGACGATCGACGTACGCGTCCCCCTCTCCGACGCGGAAACCGGGACCGCTCCCTCTGCAGCCCAGCCGGCCACGACGTGGGACCAGGCGATCCAGGGCGCGGCACAACTCGCGATCCCGGACGACCGCATGCGGTTCCTTTTTGATGCAGCCCTGCGCACCATGGTCCTGCACGCGCCCGAGGACGTCGTGCCCGGCCCCTATACATACAAACGTTTCTGGTTCCGCGACGCCGCCTTCATCCTCCACGCCATGCTCTGCGCAGGTCTGCAGGAACGGGCGGGCCGGGTGATCAAGCGCTTCCCCCGCCGCCAGCGCGCGGATGGCTACTTCCATTCGCAGGAGGGCGAGTGGGACTCCAACGGCCAGGTGCTCTGGATCCTCGCGCGATGGGCCGCGCTCACGGACAAACCCCTCGATCCGGTCTGGCGCGGACCGGTCGAGCGAGGCGCGGAATGGATCCGGAACAAGCGCTGCAACGCGCCCGAGAGCCTCCATCACGGGCTTTTGCCCGCCGGCTTCAGCGCCGAGCACCTGGGCAACACCGACTACTACTACTGGGACGATTTCTGGGCGGCCGCCGGACTTCGCGCAGCCGGAACGCTCTGCGAGGCCTGGGGGGACCTAGATGCAGCGCGTCGTTTTCGAGACGCGGGCGCCGACCTGCTGCGGGCCGTGGAGACGAGCCTCGAACGGTCCGCCTCGATTCGCTTGCACGAGGGCATCCCCGCCAGCCCGTATCGCCGCATGGACGCGGGCGCCGTCGGCTCGATCGTGGCCGGCTATCCGCTGGGGCTTCTCGATCCGGATGACGCGCGCCTGTCCGCCACAGCCGCGTTCCTCCTCGACTTCTGTTCGGTGCAGGACGCTTTCTTCCAGGACATGGTGCATTCGGGCATCAACGCCTACCTCACGCTCCACCTGGCCCAGGTCCTGCTCCGCGCGGGCGACGCGCGGTATGCCGACGGCGTGCGGGCGGTCGCCCGGCTGGCCACGCCCACGGGCCAGTGGCCGGAAGCCATCCACCCCCGCACGGGCGGGGGCTGCATGGGCGACGGACAGCACGTGTGGGCGGCGGCCGAATGGGTCATGATGCTGCGCAGCCTCTTCGTGCGCGAGGAGGCCGGCGGCCTCGTCCTGGCGGCAGGACTGCTTCCCGAATGGCTCACGCCGGGCGCGCGGCTCTCCTTCGGACCCGCGCCTACGCCGTCCGGTGCGCTGACCGTGCGCGTGGCCGTGGAGCCGGACGAGGCCGAGGTCTCCTGGGAGGCCGCAGGAGAACGGCGCGTGCCCTGCGTGCGCGTGGCGCTGCCCGGCCACGAGGCGCACCAGGTGACCGAGTCCGGCGCCGGAAGCGCGCGCGTCAGACGTCTGCCCGCGGAACAGCGTCCCGGCACCTGAGCACCTGGCCATCCGGACAAAGGACCGCACCCGTGATCGCACGGATCATGAGCAAGCTGCGCAAACTCCGCCGGTTCCTGAGCCGGAGCGAGTGGGCCGTGCGCCTCTTGGCCATGCCGCGGACGCCCGAAGCCGCGACCGCGCCGGGGCTGATCCTGATCCAGATCGACGGATTCAGCCGCACCGAGTTGGAAAAGGCGCTGGCCGCCGGCCGCATGCCGTTCTGCAAGCGCCTGCTGGAGCGAGAAGGGTATTGCCTGCGCTCCCTCTACTCGGGGCTTCCCTCGAGCACGCCCGCGGTCCAGGGCGAACTCTTCTACGGCGTGCGAACCGCGGTGCCGGCCTTCCAGTTCCGCGACCGGGACACGGGCGCGCTCACCTCCATGCTCCAGCCCGAGACCGCCGAGAGCGTGGAGGCCCGCCTGGCCCGGGAGGGCGAGCCGCTCCTGCAGGGCGGCAGCGCGTACGCGGACGTGTACACGGGCGGCGCCGAGGAAACGAGCTTCTGTACCTCCGGCTTCGGCCCGTCCCATCTCTTGCGCCACACGTCGCTTTTTCGGCTCGCGACCGTGTTGCCGTTCTACGCCTTCATCCTGGTGCGATCGATCGGTCTGCTCGCCGCGGAATGGGTGCTGGCCCTGTCCGACGTGGTGCGCGGCATCATCGACCGCCAGAACCTGCTGTACGAAGTCGCGTTCATCCCCAAGCGTATCGCCATCGTGGTCCTGCTCCGGGAACTCGCCAAGGTCGGCATCCAGATCGACGCGACGCGGGGCGTGCCCGTCATCCACGCCAATTTTTTGGGCTACGACGAACAGGCCCACCGCCGGGGCGCCTCCTCAGCGTTCGCGCACTGGACGCTCAAGGGCATCGACCACGCCATCCGCCGCATCTGGTCCGTGGCCCGGCGGTCCCAGTGCCGGGACTACGATCTCTGGATCTACTCGGATCACGGACAGGAGGACGCTCTCCCCTACCCGAAAGCCTACTGTCGTTCGATCCAGGACGCCGTGGCCGCGGTGCTCGCGCGCCACGGCCTGCGCGGCCGGCCGCACCAACATCCGCGGGGCGGCGAGACCGCCCGGCGGAGGGTGCTGGTGGGCGGCCGCCGCCTCCAGGCGCTCCTCAACCGCCCCCAACCCGGCCACGTCTCGGCCGAAGTGGAGGTGGCGGGCATGGGGTCCGTGGGGCACGTCTATCTGCCGGAACCGCCCGCTGCCGCACAGCGCGGCGCGATCGCGCGCGCCCTGGTGGAGGAGGCGCACGTGCCCGCCGTGCTGTTCGTGGACGACGACGAGGGCGTGCACGCGTGCACCGAGCACGGAACGCATTTGCTGCCCGACGGAGCCGCCGACATCCTGGGCGCGGATCACCCGTTTCGCGACGCTGCGGGCGAAGATCTCGCCGCCCTGGCGCGCCATCCCGACGCCGGCGTGTTCGTGCTGCTCGGCTGGCAGCCCCGGGGTCGGCCGCTCACGTTTCCCGTGGAGAACGGAGCCCACGCCGGCCCCGGCCGCAAAGAGACCCATGCCTTTGCCGTGCTGCCGCAAGGCGTCCGGCCCTCCCGCGAGGACGAGTGGATCCGCCCCGCGGATCTCCGCAAAGCAGCCCAGCGCCACCTGCACCGCACGACCGGCCGCTGCACGGGACGCGCCAAGCCCGCAGAGGAGCCCGGCTCCCCCTCGCCGGACGAGGCGCGTCTCCGGGTCATGACCTACAACACGCACAGCTGCGTGGGCCTGGACGGAAAGGTCAGCCCCGAGCGGGTGGCGCGCGTGATCGCGCGCTACCGGCCGCACGTGATCGCCCTGCAGGAGCTCGACGCCGGGCGGGTGCGCACCGGCGGCATCGACCAGGCGCAGAGCATCGCCCGGGTCCTCGAGATGGAGTACCACTTCCATCCCTCGCTCGTCTTCGAGGAGGAGCGGTACGGCAATGCCATCGTGAGCAGCCTGCCCATCCGGCTCGTACGCACGGGCGCTCTGCCGGCCCGCGGCCGGAGCGAACCCCGCAGCGTCCTGTGGGTGGAGGCCGAATGGGAGGGCCGGACGATCCAGATCCTCAACACGCACCTCGGCCTGCGAACGGCCGAACGCAGGGAGCAGGCGGACCATCTCACGGGACGGGAGTGGATGCGCGACCCGCGCTTTCCGTCCCTCTGCATCTGCTGCGCGGATCTGAACGCGCCGCCAGGCTCGGCCGAGCACCGTACCCTGACCGCCGCGCTCCAGGACGCCACGCAGATCATCGAACAGCCTGCGGACCGGCGGACCTGGCTGGGCGTGCGCCAGGTGGACTATGTCTTTGTCTCGCCCGCCATCCGGGTCCTGCAAGCAGACATGCCGCGCACCTACCTGACCCGCGTGGCCTCGGACCACTATCCGCTGGTCGTGGACCTGGCGCTGCCGGAGGCTGCATCGGCCGCGCCAGCGGGCTGACGCGGTCGGCTCGGGCGGGGCACGGCGCATGCGTCTGGACCGGTCCTCATGTGCTTTCGGGCGCCCCTGCGGCTGGGTCTCCATCGCTTTCGGCCCCGGACTCGCCGGAACGCGCATCTTCGGAGGCTGGCGGCCACACCCCCAGAGCGACGAGCGCCCGCCGGGCAAAGCGGACGGCCACCATGACGACCAGCGCGAGGAGGACCAGGCCGAGCACCATGACGAAGAAATCCCAGTCCAGTTCATCTTTGCCGCGCACGATCTCGGCGATGCTGCCGAGCGTGGCGCCGCAGGAGACGTAGAACACCGTCCCCGGCACCATGGCGAGCAGGGAGACCAGGTAGTCTCGCAACGAAACGCGCGTGACGCCGAGACCGTAGCTCTGGACGGCGAACGGGACGACCAGAGACACGCGGATCAGGATCAGGGCCTGGATACCGTGCCGTTCGAGCGCGCGGTCCGCGGCCACGAGGCGGGGATACCCGGCGAGGTGGGTCTGCACGAGCCCGCGGGCGACGTAGCGCGCGATCAGAAACCCGCCGAGACAGCCGACCGCTGCCCCCAGGAAGGAGCACGCCGTACCGCCGAGCACGCCGAAGAGCACGCCCCCGGCCATAGACATGATGACGACGAATCCCGGCACAGCGAGGAGGGCCAGCAGAGCATAGCACCCCACGAACGTTGCGGGCCCCCAGACCCCCGACGCCTCGACCCACCCGGCGATCGAGGCGAGCTGCTGTTCGGGCTTGACGACCAGCCAGGCCAGGAGCGCCAGACCCGCCAGCACGGATACGGAAGCGATCGGCCAGAACGTTGTGCGTTTCACCGTTCGTAGGTACCCACGAGTTCGCCCTCCGCCAGGATGTGCCCCTCGGCCGCCTGCAGGACGTCCTGCTTGCTGGCCCCGGCCTCGATCGGGAGCATCTGGTCCAGCGCGTACACCTTGAAGTGATAGTGATGCGTGCCGTGTCCGGGCGGCGGCATGGGGCCGCCGTACCGCAGATGCCCGAAGCTGTTGATGCCGATCTTGCCGAACCCCTGGGCGCCGCGGGACAATTCTGTCACCTTGGGCGGAAGGTTGAACAGCACCCAGTGAACCCACGGCTCGGCCTGAGGCGCGTCGGGATCGTCGCACACGACCGCAAAGGACTGCGTGCCGTCGGGCGCACCGCTCCAGGAGAGCGGCGGACTCACGTCCTGCCCCTCGCCCGTGTATTCCTTGGGGATGGGCTTGTTCGAGCCAAAGACGTCGCTCCTGACGTTGAGCATGTCTCTCCTCCCTTGTGACTGGATCTCTTCGTCGAACCGGGAATGCTCGGACACCCGCCCCTTGAGAGGGGGAGCTCCCTGGACCTCCTGGGCTGGCGGCTCATCCCGGAGGAAAACCACGGCCACGATCAGCGCGCCTACAGCCCCCACGGCGACCAGTCCCCACAGCGCGCATCGCACAGGCGAACCCTTTCGGCGTTCAGAAGTCGTGCCACCTGGTTCTCGACGACTTGTGAAGCACATTTCGTTCCAGCCCAATCGAGGCAATCCAGATCAAGGGCCGGCCATCCGGTCTCGATTCTGCGACACGTTTTCGCAAACATGCGAGAGTGCGCGTGCCAAACGCCCCATCCCCGGCCTGCGTAGCGGGCATCCCGATTGCAGGGAGCAGGCGCCCGGTCGCGCCAGAGCGCCCGCGGCACGCAGCACGCGTTCGACGCAACAGCGAAGAGAGGATCCCCATGCCCGACCACGCCCTACCCTTTGATCACGGAGCTGTCAGCGAATACCTGCGGACCCTGTACGGCGAAGCCGCCGAGCTCCACGAAGCCAAGGCGCTCGGGGCCGACGGCGCGCAGGACCTCAAGGCGTTCGGGTACGGGCAGCCGGTGCTGCTGCGGTTCTCCGTAGACGGCGACGAACGCGAGCAGGTGTTGCACACCATGTCGGGCGACGCGTTCGGCCACGAGCGCATGCCCGACCGGGCCGCGCATCTCCTCCTCGACCACGCCACCTTCAACACCCTGCCGCGCCACGTGCCGGCAGCCGACGTAGGCGCGGTCGCGGAAGACGGACGCCTCCTGTCCCTCGGGAATCCGCAGGAGTTCTTCCTGCTCACCGACTACGCGCCCGGCAGGCCCTACGCCCGGGATCTCGCGCGCGTGGCGCAGGAGCACAGCCTATCCGACGACGACGAGGAGCGCGCGCGCACCCTGGCCGCCTATCTCGCAGACATCCACGGCGAACAACGCGAAGATGCGCCCCTCTACCAGCGCCGCATCCGCGATCTCGTGGGGAACGGGGAGGGCATCATGGGCATGCTCGACAGCTACCCGGCGGCGGGCTCGCGCTTCGACGCCCAGCTGCTCGAGGCGATCGAGCGCGAATGCGTGCGGTGGCGCTGGCGGATCAAGTCGCACACGGATCGCCTGAGCCAGGTCCACGGCGACTTCCACCCGTGGAACATCCTGTTCGACGAAAACGGCGAGTTCGCCTTGCTCGACCGGAGCCGCGGCGCATGGGGGGAACCGGCTGACGACGTGACAGCGCTCGCCATCAACTACCTCTTCTTCGCGCAGCAGGCGGAGGAGGCCCGTCCCCTCTTCGAACGGCTCTTCTACCTGTTCTGGCACGAATACATCCGGGCGACGGGCGACCAGGAACTCCAGGCGGTGGCGCCGCCGTTCTTCGCCTGGCGCGGGCTCGTGCTGGCCCATCCGGTCTGGTACCCGGACCTGGACGACATGACCCGCAGCGCCATGCTCACCTTTGTCCAGCGGGTGCTGGAAACGGACGCGTTCGATCCCACCCGGCTCGACATCTATTTCACGGAGATCTGAAGTGTCGCGCACGCATCCGTCGCGCCCTGTCGCGATCTGGCTGACCGGACGGCCCGCTGCCGGCAAGAGTACGGTGGGTCGGGCTCTTGCCCGACTTCTGCAGGAACGGGGTCAGCGCGCGCATCTCCTCGATGGGGACACGTGGCGTCGGACGCTCACGCCCGCGCCCGCATACACAGAGACCGAACGGGACTGGTTCTACGCCGCGCTCGTGGAGATCGGGCGCGCGCTCTACAGCCACGGGATCCACGTGATCTTCGCCGCTACGGCGCACCGCCGCCGCCATCGCGCCCGCGCGCGCGATTCGTTCGACCGTTTCATCGAGGTCCTGGTCGACTGCCCCCCGGCCGAATGCCGAGCGCGCGATCCCAAGGGCATCTACCGCGCGGCCGACGCGGGTCGGGCCCATTCCGTCCCCGGCGTGGGCGTGCCGTACGAACCGCCGGCGCAGGCCGACCTGGTGGTCGATGCAATGACGCTCAGCCCCGAGGCATGCGCGGGCGGGATTTTCGGGTTGCTCGAGCAGCGCTTCTCCGAGGACGGGGAGCTGGCCCGGCCAGCCGGGCGCCCATGGCCCTGGCATGCGCAGCACTTCCAGGATCCACCCGGCCGCGGGATCCGAGCATCGCGAGACGCTGGCACAGAAGTTGTTTGATCGCTCGACCAGAATGGGAATGCCGGCCCGGCTTGCGCTGTAGGGCCCTGCGCACGAGGCACACGAGGCACGTGTTCGTTGCGTTTGCGCAATGTCGGTCCGGCTCTGGAGAGGACGAATGGAAGCAGACAAAAGGAGAAAGGACATGCGCAACACACGAGGCAGGAGACGGAAGCACAGCCGAGCGCGGATGGCGCGCATCGGCACGTGGACAGCAACGCTTGTCATCACCGCACTGGTCGCCGCTTCCACCGGACTGAGCGGCGAGAACGGCGGGCTCGCGGACGAAGACATCACCAACGCCGTGGAGACCGATCTCATGTTCGACGACGCCGTGGCGTCCCACAATGTCGACGTGACGACCGAAGGCGGCGTGGTGACCCTGTCCGGCGCGGTCGACAACATTCTGGCCAAGGACCGGGCCGAGAAGATCGCGGAAACCACCAAGGGCGTCCGCGCGGTCATCGACATGATCGACCTCAAGCCGATCGCGCGCACAGACGAGCAAGTCAGGCAAGACGTGATCGACGGGCTGCTGACCGACCCGGCGACCGAGTCCTACGAGGTGCAGGTGAAGGCCAATGACGGCGTGGTGACCCTGGAAGGCAAGGTCGATTCCTACCAGGAGAAGGAGCTCTGCACCTATGTCGCCAAGGGCGTCAAAGGCGTCAAAGGCGTGGAGAACAACGTCAAGGTCGACTACGCCGTGGATCGCGCGGATGCGGAGATCCAGAACGAGATCGAACGGCGGCTCGAGATCGACGTGCTCGTGGATAGCGCCCTCATCGAAGTGGCGGTGAACGACGGCGCGGTTACGCTCAGCGGCACCGTGGGCAGCGCAGCCGAGAAGTCCCGGGCCCGTGCCGACGCCTGGGTCGCCGGCGTGCGCTCGGTCAAGGCCAACGACCTCGACATCCGCTGGTGGGCGCGCGACGAGATGGATCGCAAGCGCGGCTACGTCAGCAAGTCCGACGAGGAGATCGAACAGGCTGTGCGCGACGCGTTCCTGTACGACCCGCGCGTGCTGTCCTTCAAGCCGAGCATCTCGGTCGAGAGCGGCGCGGTCACCCTCACGGGAACGGTGAGCAACCTGGCGGCCAAGCAGGCGGCCGAAGAGACGGCCGAGAACACCAGCGGCGTGTGGCGTGTGCGTAACCACCTGCGCGTCCGGCAAGAGGAACCTCCGACCGATACGGAACTCGCCAAGCGGATTCGCAAGGCGCTTGAGCGGAACGCCGCTGTGGAGCGGTACGAGATCACCGTGTCGGTGTTGAACGGCAAGGCCTATCTGTACGGCACGGTGGACTCCTACTACGAAAAGCGCAAGGCCAAGGAAGCGGCCGCAAGCGTCAACGGCGTGGTCGCAGTGGCCAACAACCTCGCCGTTTCCTTCGAATGGCCCTGGAAGGACGACTGGGCCATCCGTCAGGACGTGGAGAACGAGGTCTACTGGAATCCGTACCTGGACGAGAGGGAGATCACGGTCTCCGTGGACGACGGAATCGTCGAGTTGAACGGCAGCGTGGACACCTGGTTCGAGCGTGAAGAGGCCACGCAGGAGGCATGGGAAGGCGGCGCCAAAAGCGTGGACAACAACCTGCGCGTGCGCGCGGCACAGGTCGGGCCCACGATTGGATGAGCGGAACTCGTGGACTTGAGACGGCTGCGAGACGGGGCGCGGAACGCGCCCCGTCTCTGGCCGCTGACGCCCGCCCCGGGCAGTGGCGAGCAGCCGGAGAGCTGAACCGGCCGGACCGGAGGGCGGCGCGACCGCGTGGCCGAACGCGTTCACGCCTCAGAAGGCGGGGGCCTGTCCGGCGCCACGGGCACGACCGGGGTCGAGGCTGGCGCAGAGCGCGGTCGGTCGAAGAGCTTCTCGCGAATGCGCTCGGCAACTGCGCCGTCCAGTTCGCGCGTCAGCTGGGGCGCGAGAAATGTGTCGAAATACTCCTCCGACTCGACAACGGTCTCCGGTTCGACCAGATCGGTTCTGGATAACGCCCGGATCAATCCGGCCTCCTCTTGTGCAGTGAGCCCCCTGTCTTCACAGCGGTCCAACACCTGCCGGATCATGTCGCGCATCGCCCTGCGTCTCTGCAGCCAGCCACGTAGCCGCCAGTAGAGAAGCGCCAGCACGATCAGCACGGCTACGAGGATGACAGGCGTGATCGGGACGGTGTTCTCGAAGATGTAATCCCGCGCTGCTTCCTGCAATTCGCGTCGCTCAGCACCGCGCGGTACGCGGTCAAGGGGTTGCAGGCCCATGCGACTCCTCTCCGGGGGGAAATTGTTCTCCTTGGTGCCTCTGCAACCTTCATTCCGCGGTTTTCCTGCTCTGGCATGCGTGCGGTGCGCACGCACCGCACGCATGCGCACGCAGTCCGTCTCAAAAATGCGACGACATCGCCCCCGATTGTCGCAGGATTGATCCTTGGCTTCCCTGCGGAGCGGCTCTCTTCCTGGTATTGGGTTTGCTGCTCAGAAAGGGCTGAGCGCGCCTTTGCGCGCCGGTCATTGGATCCCAGGGATGCTGCAGCAGGCCCTGCTGAGCGCCCGACCCGAAGCCTGAAGGAGACTGCAGTAGTTCCGTCACAAGGAGATGATCGCCATGCAAAAAATCTCGCGCGAACAGCTGCGCACCAGACGCGACGCCAAACCGGAGCTGGCGCTGATCGACGTGCGGGGACCGAACGCCTTCTGGACCTCGCACCTGCCAGAGGCGCGGAACATCCCGCTCGGGGAAGACTTCGAAGAGGACTTGGACAAGGTCGTGCCGGACAAGGACACGGACCTCGTGATGTACGGCAGCGCGTCCGACCCCGACGCGGTGATTGCTGCCGCCCGGCGGGCCGAGGGCCTGGGGTACCGGCGCGTGGACGTCTATCTCGGCGGGCACGAGGAATGGCTGGCGACGGCGCTCCCCGTCATCTCGCTCGGCGACCAGGAGCCGCGGGAGCCGCCCGATTGAGATCGCCGCGCGTCGGCTGCGGCGCGAAGACGCACGGAGCTCGCTCATGGACAAGATCCGCATCGGCCATCGCGTGCAACATCCCACGCCCGCGTTCCAGGATCGCGCGGAAGCGGGCGAGGCGCTGGCCGCCTTCGTGGACCCGCCGCCAGCCGGGGAGGAAGCCTACGTGCTCGGCTTGCCGCGGGGCGGCATTCCCGTGGCCGCGCCGCTGGCGCGGCACCTCGCCGCTTCGCTCGCGCCCGTGTTCGTACGCAAGCTTCCCATTCCGCAGGCGCCCGAGATGGGATTCGGTGCAGTGGCCCTCGACGGCAGCGTGATGCTGAACGACCGCGTGGTGCAGGAATTCGCCCTGGACCCGGACACCATCGACGCCGTAGCCGAAGAGGTGCGGGAAGAAGTGCGCCGCCGGGCCCGGGTCTACCAGAAGAGCGACCAGCCGCCCGTGGTGGCCGGGAAACACGTGTTCGTGGTCGACGACGGGCTGGCCACAGGGTACACCGCGGCCGCAGCCGCAGCCATGCTTCGTCACCTCGCGCCCCGTTCGTTGCGCCTGACCGTCCCGGTCACGCCCGTCCGGACGCTGGCCACGGTGGAGCCGCAGTTCGACCGCATCGAATGCCTGCTGGTCCAGCGCGGCGGTTCCTTTGCCGTGGCCTCCTTCTACCAGGACTTCCACGACCTCTCCGACGACGAGGTCCGCAACCGGCTCGCCGAGGCCGCCCCTCGGGCCGGGGCGCACCGGGAACGGCCGCATCCCGGAAAGCCGGGACATTGAAGCGCCCCTGACCGAGCACAACCCACAACCCGACCGGTGGGCATGCGGATGCTCGGCCTTGCGGAATGGCAGCGGATCACGGTGCTTTGCTGCATGGGAGGGAGGCGGCATGCCCACCCCCGGTGGGCACGCGGATGCTCGTCCTTGCGAAATGGCGGCGGAGCACGGTGCATGGCTGCATGGGAGGGAGGCGGCATGCCCACCTGGAAGGTGGGCATGGCACCCTGCAGGCAATGCGCCTCACTCCGCCAGTACGAACCGGAGGAGACCGGCGAGGGGCGCCTTGCCGGGCATGGCGTCGCGGTCCAACTGGTGCACGCGGGCGCCTCTCTGCAGGGCTGAGACCGCGATCCGGTTGAGGAGGTCTTCGTCTCCGGCCTGACGCGCATCGTGCATCATCACCCCGCCGTTCACGTTCTGCATCCGCCCCCAGCACCGGGCACCGCGCGCCACCAACAGCACGTCGATCTGTTCGTTGGCGGCCGCGTTCAGGAGGCCGCGCACGTCGCGCAGCACGTACGGCGTCTCCACCCGGCTGCGCACCCGCGCTGCGTCCTCCTCCCTGTCCTCTTCCAGCCAGTCGGCGAGCGCATCCATTGCGCGGCTGAAGAGGTCGGTATCGGTCATGCGGTGCGGATCGGCCTTGATGCCGCCGGCGACCAGATTCTTGTGATGCGTCGTCTCGCAATAGAGAGTGTGGAGCGGCTCGGCCGCGGCCAGGACGAGGGGGTTGTGGTTCCGCTGGAAACGGCGACAGACTGCGGCATCCACACGGCGACAGAACTCCTCCCGCCGCTTCTTCTTTTCGGTCTGGTCCACGCCCGCCCCTTGGCCGTGAAAGGCGGCCGGACGTTCCTGACCCGGACCGGCGGGCGCGGTGCCGGTGTGCCACTGGACGCTGTTGTCGTCCTGATACAGGGCCTCGATCTCGTCGATGGAGCGGGGACAGCCCGGCAACTGGATCTGGCGCAGGGCGTACCGGCTGCCCACGAACAGGCGCACGCTCTCGGGGCTCAGCGCCAGGAGGCCGAAGGTCCGCGTGGCGCTCAGGATCGGCAGGACCGGGGTCACGTGAAAGCAGCTGCCCGCGATGACCGCGGCCTCCACGGAGTAGGGGAGCCGGTGCTGATGGACCCCCTGCGGCGAAAGGAAGCAGGCCATGGCGCTGGCCGGCCGCGCGGTCGATCCGTCGGCCTCCACCGGCCCGGATCGCAGGCTGGCCAGGAGTTCGTCCGCCTGCGTAGGCCGCGCGCCCCGTTCCTGCAGGCGCTGCCGGGCTTCGCGCAGCAGGTTCTTCAGCTCGATGCGATTGCCGCGGCTCTCGGGACCCGCGGAGACCAAAGGCATGTAGAGCGACAGGCTCATCTCGTCCTCATGACTGACCAGGACGTCGCGATCGCGATGGTGCAGCCAGGGAATGGCTGTCTGTGTGGTCATGTGGGCTCCTTGCTCTTGCGTTCGGCGTCGCACTCCGCCGTCCAACGGCTGCGTGCGACGTCCGCATGTACGGCCTACAAGGTCCGTGCCAGAGGCGGCCGCCCACAAGAGCCGCGCGTGCGGGCGCTTGGCTGGACGCGCCTGTGGATCGCGTCGCAAATGCGCGAGTCGCCGTCTCAAGCATGCGACAGGAAGGCGCCCGCAGCTTCCCGCGCCTGCCCATCCGCTTGCTGTGCGCCCGTGCCGCGGACTGGGCTACGCCCCACGAAAAGCCTGCCGGATCGGCATGTGCGTGCTTGGCACGGCCGCGGGCTCGCAGCCTCCTGCACCTGCGCTACCCGCGCGCGAGGGGCATACGTCCCATTGGTACACCGGTTGCAGCCATCTGACCAATGTCGATGGAACCACCAGAGCACCCGCTTGCTGCGGGAAACCGTAACGCGATGCGCGGACGCGGACGGAAGGAGGGAGATCTCATGGGGTACAGGCTCGAACCCGCCGAAGCGCTGCCCGCCGGCCTTCAGCGCATCGTGTGCGAACAGATCGACGATGCGGTCGAAGAGCTCGGCCGGCCGGCCGAGGAGCGTGAAGAGGCCGTGCACGAAGCGCGCAAGTGCTTCAAGAAGATCCGCGCCGTGATTCGGCTCGTGCGGGACGAGCTCCCGCGTCCGGTCTACAAGCGCGAGAACGCGTGCTTCCGCGACGCCGGCCGCAATCTGGCCGAAGCCCGCGACAGCGCGGTGCGCGGAGAGACGCTCGACAAGCTGACCGAGCGTTTCGCCTGCGAACTCGCGCAGGACGCGTTCGCCGACCTGCGCGCGGTCTTTTGCCAGCAGCACCAGGAGGCGAGCCAGCGTCTGCTCGAAGAGGGGAACACGGCGGAGGAGACCGTGGCCGTGCTCTGCGACGCGCGCACCCGCGTGGCCGGATGGACGGACGTGGACGACCGGTTCTGTTCGGTTCACGACGGGCTGAAGCGCGTGTACAAGCGCGGCCGCAACGGCATGGACGCCGCCTGCGACGATCCCACGGCCGAGAACTTCCACGAATGGCGCAAGCGCGTGAAGTATCTCTGGTACCACACCCGCCTCCTGCGGCCGGTGTGGCCCAAGCTCATGAAGACGCTGGCCAGCCAGATCCATGATCTCGCGAATGTCCTGGGCGACGACCACGACCTGGCCGAACTGGGGAAAACCGTGGCCGCTATTGAGGCCGCGCACACGGAAGAGGAGCGCGACGCCCTGCTCGCCCTGATCGACCGCCGCCAGCAGGACCTGCGCGCATCCGCCCGTCCGCTGGGCGCGCGCGTGTACGCGGAGAAGCCGTCGGCCTTGGTGGATCGGGTGGGAACGTATTGGGACGTGATGCGGGGGGCGTAGGGACAGGGACGGGGCGTATGCATAGGGCCTGGATGCGCTCATGGGGACTCCTCCCGCCGAAGCCGCGCGTACACGAGCTTCGCGATCTGTCCCGCGACCAGCGTGCCGAAGCTGCAGGCGAGCACGAGCGCCCAGCCGTGCACGCCGGGCGGCCGGGTCTTGAGGACGAATTGGGCGCCGGGCAGGTAGACTGCGCCCAGCATCAGCGGCACGCAGAGCGCGATCGCAGCCCAGACCCAGGGATTGCGCGTCACCTGGTTGCGCCAGAGGTGCGAACCGGGCGGGCGCATGTTGAAGACGTGCCAGAGCCGCGACAGGCCCAGGGTCAGAAACGAGAGCGTGATGGCTTCATGCGGCTGAAGGTGCCACACGGCGATGCCTACGTAGAGCGCCGTCAGCGTGAACACCGCGATCACCAGGCCGTACCCCGAGATCATCCACCAGTCGCGCGCAGCCAGGATCGGCCGCTCGGGGTCGCGGGGCGGACGGGCCATGACGTTCTCGTCGCCCTCGCCGATGCCGAGCGCGAGCGCGGGGAAGACGTCCAGGATCATGTTGAGAAACAGGATCTGCAGCGGCAAGAGCGGCAGCCACTTGCTCACTGTGGCGGCCGCGCCCACGGCCATGATCTCGGCGACGTTCCCCGAGAGCAGGTAGAGGATGAACCGCCGGATGTTGCCGAAGATGATGCGGCCGAACCGGATCGCGGTCACAATGGTGTTGAACCGGTCGTCCTGGAGCACGATGTCCGCTGCTTCGCGGGCGACCTGGGTGCCGCGCCGGCCCATGACCACGCCCACGTCCGCCTGTTTGAGAGCGGGCGCGTCGTTCACGCCGTCGCCCAGCATGGCGATCACGCCCCCCGCCTGCTGGTGGAGCTCGAGCAGGCTCATCTTCTGCTCGGGCGTGGCGCGCGCGAAGATGACCGCGTTCCGCGCCTCTTCCTTCTCGTCTTCGCTGAGCGCCTCGTCGTCGTCGAAGCGGGGGCCCACCGTGGCCTCGCCGTCTCGAATCAGGCCGAGCTCGCGGCCCACGTAGAGCGCGGTCTCGGCCTGGTCGCCCGTGATCATGACCACGCGGATGCCGGCCTGCTGGCACTCGCTGAGCCCCTCGCGCACGGCCGCACGGGGCGGATCCATGAGTCCGGCGAAGCCGAGAAACTCCAGGTCCTCGTAGGGCGCCGCGTCCGCCGCGTCCGCGCGCTTCTGGGCGAACGCGAGCACGCGCAGGCCTTGGCCGGCCATGTCGCGATTGGTCTGGCGCCAGCGCTCGCGATCGTCCTCCGCAAGCGGCCGCGTATCGCCGTCAATGCGTACGTGCGCAGCCTGTTCCAGCACGGCCTCGGGCGCGCCCTTGACCGCATAGAGCCATGTGCCCTCGTCCGCCTTGTGCACGGTGGCCATCATCTTGGTGTCCGGGTCGAAGGCTTCCTCGTGGTCTTCGGGCATGCGTTCGAGCAGCTCGTCGCGTTCGAATCCCGCATCGCGGCCCGCTTCCAAAAGCGCCACCTCCATGGGGTCGCCCACGCCGGCTGCCTGGCCGTTTCCGTCGTCGGCCTTCTCCGAAAGCGAGGCGTTGTTGCAGAGCACGCCCGCCCGGAGTGCGTCGCGCACCGCCTCCGGGTACGACTCGTCGTCGCCTTTGTTGAGCGTGACGTCGCCCGCCTCGGCTTTGAGGCGCACCGCCTGCATGCGGTTCTCGGTGAGCGTGCCCGTCTTGTCGGTCAGGATCAGGTTGGTGCTGCCCAGGGTCTCCACGGCCGAGAGCTGCTCGACCAGGGCGTTTCGCTTGGCCATGCGGTGCATGCCCCGGGCGAGCGCGATGGTGGCCACGATCGGCAGGCCCTCGGGCACGGTGGCCACAGCCAGGGCAATGGCGGTCTCCACGATCAGGAAGAGGTCCTTGCCCGCGATCCCGCCGACCACAGCCATCACCGCGCAGATGCCGAGGGTGACCCAGATGAGGTGCCGGCCGAGGTGGTCCAGTCGTTTTTCGATGGGCGCGCGCTCTTCCTCGGCTTCCTCCACGAGGGACGAGACCCGGCCGAGCTCGGTCTGCATGCCCGTGGCCACGACCACGCCCGCGCCCGATCCTTCGGTCACGGCCGTGCCCTTGAAGAGCATGCTCGCCTGCTCGGCCAGCGGCGCGTCCGCGTCGACCGGGGCCTCCTGTTTGGCCACGGGCATGGATTCGCCCGTGAGCGCGGATTCATTCGTCTCCAGGCGCGCGGATTCGAGCACGCGCAAATCAGCGGTCACGATGTCGCCGCTGTCCAGGATCACGATGTCTCCCGGCACCAGGTCGGTGGCGGCCACGGTCTGGAGCTCGCCTTCGCGCCGGACCGTGGTCTCCCTGCGGCCCATGCGCTGGAGCGCCTCCATGCTGCGCACGGCCCGCCACTCGGTCACGAACCCGATGGCGCCGTTGATGAGAAGTGCACCCAGCACGGCGAATCCTTCCACGGTCTGGCCGAAGACAAAGGCCAGCACCGAGGCCGCGGCCAGGAGCGCGCCGATGACGTTGGCGAACTGATCCACGAGGATGGAGAGTGCGCTGCGGCGCTGGGCTTTGCGCAGGCGGTTGCGCCCCGCGCGCCTGCGGCGGCCGCGCGCATCCTTGGACGAGAGCCCGTGGTCGGCGCTCACGCCAAGCGTCTGGAGCACCGCGTCCGCAGATTCGCTGGCAGGCGAGTCCGGCTCCTGCCACGCGGCAGGATCGCTCTGCGGTCCGGATTCCGATCGAGACGCGTCGGACATGAGGCTCCTCAGGTGCTCGCGTGGTTTTGGGGGATACAACTGCGGTGCCAGCGCACAGCATTTGTAGGGTGGGATTCATCCCACGCGTCCAAGCCCTCGGACCGCTTGCGCCGCGTGGGGCAAGCCCCACCCTACGTCTCATGCGTGCGACATCGCGTCGCAATGCTGCGACCATCCCCGGACCGACACACGCCGAGCCGATTGCGTTCGGCCCCGCTGCCCGTGGCACACCCGTTGCTTCCCGCTCGCAGGCTACGCGCCTCCAGCAGAGGCCGCGCGCACGAGGACACGCACCATGGAAAACGAACAGATCGCCACGCTCTTCGACGAGATGGGCGACCTCTTGGAGCTCCTGGACGCGAACGAGTTCCGCATCCGCTCCTATCGCAATGCCGCGCGCGCCATTCGCGACGCGTCCGAGCCCATGCGGGAAAAGGTGGAGAAGGGCCAGGACCTGACGGAGATCGCCAACATCGGCGAGGGCGCGGCCGGGAAGATCCGGGAGATCGTCGAGCGGGGCACGTGCAAGCGTCTCGAGGACCTGCGCGAGCGCGTGCCCCGCGAACTCACCGAACTCATGAAGATCCCGCATCTGGGTCCGCGCAAGGCCATGCAGGTGCACAAGGAACTCGGCGTCGACTCGCTCCAAGACCTGAAGAACGCGTGCGAGCAGAAAAAGGTCCGCAGACTCGAGGGCCTGGGCGCGCGCATGGAGGAGAAGCTCCTCGGAGGGCTCGCCACCGTGGAGAAGGTGAGCGGCCGTACGCTCTATGCGGAAGCGGCCGAGTACGTAGCCCTGCTCGGCGACATCCTGTCGGGCACCGAGGGCGTGCAGCAGTTCCAGACCGCAGGCAGCTTCCGCCGGCGCAAGGAGACCGTCGGCGACCTCGACATTCTGGTGCGATCGACCGACCGCAACGCCACGGCCGACGCCTTGGCCGCGCGCGAGGAGATCGCCGAGGTGTTGAGCCGGGGCGAAGAGCGGGTGAGCGTGCGCCTGCAAAACGGGCTGCAGGTCGACTTCCGCTTCTTCGACAAGCCGTCCTGGGGCGCGGCGCTGCACTACTTCACCGGCTCCAAGGCCCACAACATCGCCCTGCGCAAGCGCTGCGTGGAACGCGGCTGGAAGCTGAACGAATACGGGCTCTTCAAGGACGACAAGCGCCTGGCCGGCGCCACCGAGGCATCGGTCTACAGCCGCCTGCAGCTTCCCTGGATTCCGCCGGAACTCCGCGAAGACCGCGGCGAACTGGAGGCCGCCGAAACAGACGACCTTCCCGACCTGATCGAACCGGACGACATCCGGGGCGACCTCCACATGCACACCACCGAGACCGACGGCAACAACACCATCCGCGAACTGGCCGACGCAGCCAAAGAGCGCGGGTACGACTACATCGCCGTCACCGACCACTCCCAGCGGGTCTCGGTCGCCCAGGGCATGGACGACAAGCGCTGCAGGAAACACGCCGAAGCCGTGCGCAGGGAGGGCGGCAAGATCAAGGGCATCCGCCTGCTCGCCGGCGTGGAGGTCGACATCCTGAAGAGCGGCAAGCTCGACTTGCAAGCCAAGACCCTGGCCGATCTCGACTGGGTGGTGGCGAGCGTGCATTCGTACTTCGATTTGAGCGAGACAAAGATGACCGCGCGCCTGCTCGCCGCCATCGAGAGCGGCGTCATCCACGCGCTCGGCCATCCCACGGGCCGGATGATCGGCAAGCGCGAGCCCGTGGCATTCGACCGGGAAGCCGTGTTCGAGGCCTGCCGCGAACACGACGTGTGCCTGGAGATCGACAGCCAGCCCGACCGGCTGGACCTGTCGGACGTGGACGCGCGCGAAGCGCGCGACGCGGGCGCGGTCTTCGCCGTTGTCACGGACGCGCACAAAGCCGAGAGCCTCCGATTCGTGGACTACGGCGTCCACGTGGCCCGCCGCGCCTGGATCGAACCGGCGCAGGTCGTGAACACGTGGACCAACCGGAAGCTGAAGAAGTGGTGCGCGCGGAGCGGGGGATAAACCCAACGCGGCAAGGGTCGGAGGGACGCGCTCCTGCGCGTCCGCAGCGCCGCACGGGAAGCGCGGTCCGGCAGGAGCCGGACCCTCCGACCCGCAAGCGCGCGCGGCAAGGGTCGGAGGGACGCGCTCCTGCGCGTCCACAACGCCGCACGGGAAGCGCGGTCCGGCAGGAGCCGGACCCTCCGACCCGCAGGCGCACGCGGCAAGGGTCGGAGGGACGCGCTCCTGCGCGTCCGCACGCGACACCTGATGCCGTAGGAATACCGGAGCCGCACATGGCCAGACGCACCCCCCCCGATTTCGTGACCGCAGACAAGGTGGATGACCTCACCAAGTCCGAGGCCGAACAGCAGGCCAAGGCCCTGCGCGAGGATCTCTCCTACCACGACTACCGGTACTACGTGCTGGACGACCCGGAACTCGCGGACGCGGAGTACGACGAACGCAAGGCCGCGCTGGAGGCCATCGAAGCCAGGTGGCCGGACCTGATCGCGCCCGACAGCCCCACCCAGCGCGTGGGCGCCGCACCCCGGGAGGAGCTCGGCACCGTCGAACACGAAGACTTCATGCGCAGCCTCCAGACCCTGCAGACGGAAGAGGATGTCCGCCACTTCCACGAGACCTGCCGCAGGGAACTCGGCCGGCAGCGCGTGCCGCTCGTGGCCGAGCCCAAGTACGACGGGGTGAGCGTGGAGCTCGTCTACGACCGCGGGGCGCTCGTGCGCGCAGCCACGCGGGGCGACGGCTTCACGGGCGAAGACGTGACCGAGAACGTCCGCACCATCCGCGAAGTGGTACTCCGCCTCCAGCCGGCCGAGGGCGTGTCCGTGCCCGACCACCTGGTGGTGCGGGGCGAGGCATACATGGCCAAAGACGACTTCGCAGCTTTCAACAAGGCGCTGGAAGCCAAGGGCGCGAAGACCTTTGCCAACCCGCGCAATGCAGCCGCCGGCAGCCTGCGGCAGCTCGATCCCAAGATCACGGCCGGGCGGCCGCTACGCATCTTCTTCTGGGAGATCGCCCCCTCCAGCACGGGCCGTCCCAAGACCCAGTGGAAGAGCCTCGAGCGCATGAAGGACCTCGGCCTCAAGACCAATCCCGAGGCTGCACGCGCCCACGGCGTGGACGAGGCGGTCGCGTGGTACCGGGACATGGCTGAGCGCCGCGAAGACCTCGCCTACGAGATCGACGGGGGCGTCTTCAAGGTGAACAACCTGGACGACCACGACGCGCTCGGCACGCGCGCCAGCTCCCCGCGCTGGGCCGTGGCCTGGAAGTTCCCGTCGCGCCGGCGGACCACGCGCATCCGGAACATCGAGGCCCAGGTCGGGCGTACAGGCGCGCTCACGCCCGTGGCCATCCTGGAGCCCGTGCGCATCGGCGGGGTCGAGGTCACGCACGTGTCGCTCCACAACCAGGACGAGATCGACCGTAAGGACATCCGCAAGGGCGACCGCGTGCTGGTCGAGCGCGCGGGCGACGTGATCCCGCACGTGGTGCGCGTACGCACGGACAAGCGCACGGGCAAGGAGACGCGCTATCATCTTCCCGGGGAGTGCCCCTCCTGCGGCCAGACAACGGTCCGGCCCGCGGGCGAGGCCATACGCCGGTGCGTGAACACCGCGTGCCCCGCCCAGCGCAGGGAGGCCATCCTGCACTTCGGCTCCACGCCTGCGCTCGACATCGAAGGCCTGGGCGAAAAGGTGGTCGAGCAGCTTCTGGACCGGGAACTCGTAAACGACCCGGCCGACCTCTTCGCTCTCACGGCCGACGACGTGGCCACGCTCGACCGCATGGCTGAGAAGAGCGCCCAGAATCTGGTCGACGCCATCGAACAGAGCCGCACGCAGGCCACGCTCGCCAAGACCATCCACGGCCTCGGCATCCCGCACGTGGGCGAGGCCATGGCCGGCCGCCTGGCGCTGGAAGCCGGCTCGCTCGACGGCCTGCTGGGTCTGTCGCAAGACCATCTTCTCGGGATGCCGGACATGGGCGAGACCATGGCGTCGGCCATCCGCGCCTGGTGCGAGAACGAGGCGAACCGCGACCTCGTCCGCCGCCTCCAGAAGGCCGGCCTCAATCCCAAGGCCCGCAAGCGCGGCAGCCGTCTCGCGGGAAAGACCGTGGTCGTCACGGGCACCCTCGAGCGCATGACCCGCGAGCAAGCCCAGCAGGCCATCCGCGAACAGGGCGGCCGAGCCGCCGACAGCGTCTCGGGCAACACCGACGTCCTGGTCGTGGGCGAGAATCCTGGCACCACCAAGACCCGGGACGCAGAAAAGCACGGCGTGCGGACAATGGACGAGGACGGGTTCCTGGAGATGGTCGGACGATGAGCGGAGGGACGCGCTCCTGCGCGTCCGCCGCATCACTCGTAACGCGCGGTCCGGCGGGAGCCGGACCCTCCGAACCGCAGGCGCGTTTGGAAGTCAAAGGAGCCGCCCATGCCCCACACCACCTCCCCCCGCCTTTGCATCGGCACCTCGGGCTATCAGTATGCGCACTGGCGCGGCACGTTCTACCCGGAGAAGCTCGCCAAGAAGGAGTGGTTCGCCCACTATAGCCAACCCTTTCTCCATGCCTCCACCCTCTCGCCGGAGCTTCTTCGGTAGAAACACCACTGCCCCATCCTCTGAAGCCTAGTGAGATAAGCCCTCTTCGGCCCCAAGCTTTCCGAATCAAGACTCCACCCGCGTCCACGGTTGCGATCTACCTTCTCATCTTAC
>CAZBZG010000002.1:0-37849 GCA_964496245.1 uncultured Planctomycetaceae bacterium
GATCAGAAGCAGCACCATGTCCCGCTTGTGCAACTCGGTCTTCAGGAGCTCCAGGATCTGCGCCTGGATGGTGACGTCGAGCGCGGTCGTGGGCTCGTCGGCCACGAGCAGATCGGGTTCGCACGCGAGCGCGGTCCCGATCATGGCCCGCTGGCGCATGCCGCCCGAGAACTCGTGCGGGAAACGGTCGAGCTGCGTCTCCGGATCCGGCAGGCCCATCGCCCCGAGCAGACGCGCGGCGTGTGCAAGGGCCTCTTTGCGTGAAGCCCCGAGATGCCGCCGCACGGGCTCGCCCACCTGGAGGCCGATCCGCAGGTACGGATTGAGGCTGGTCATGGGATCCTGGAAGATCATGGCGATTCGCCGGCCGCGGATGTCCTGGAGCTTGCGGAGCGGGAGCCTGAGCAGGTCCTGGTCGCGGAAGCGCGCTCCGCCCTCCACGGTCGCTTGGTGCGAAGGAAGCAACCGCAGAAGCCCGAGCGCGAGCGAACTCTTGCCGCACCCGCTCTCGCCCACCACGGCGAGCGACTCGCCCGACGCGAGGTCGAGGTCCACGTGCTGCACGGCCCGCACCGCGCCCTGCGGGCCTGCGTAGGACACGCAGAAGTCGCGCAGAGCGAGGAGCGGCGGCGGGGTGGGCATGCGGGGCTCCGTTGCGCGTCGATCCCTATATCGCCAACGCCTCAGTCATTGCGCGGTCCTGCAGGAGCAGGACCCTCCGACGTCGGACGGACGCGCTCCCGCGCGCCCGCGTCATACGGCTCCTCAGCTGCGCACCTTAGCCCGCGGGTCGAACGCGTCCCGCAGGCCGTCGCCCAGGCAGTTCAGGCTGAAGAGCGTGAGCACCATGGCCACGGACGGCCAGACGAGCAGCCAGCTCATGGCCCCGTCCTGGCCCAGGGCCTGCACGCCGTAGTGCACGAGCGAACCCCACGAGTCCAGGCTGCGGCCCTGGTACTGCACGGACAGGCCGATGAACGAGAGGAAGCTCTCCTGCAGGATCACCGCCGGAACGGTCAGGGTCGTGTACACGATGACCGGCCCTGCGGTCTGCGGAAGGAGATGCCGGAAGACGACGGCCAAGGGCCCGGCCCCGCAGACGCGGGCGGCTTCCACGAACTCGCGCTGCTTGATCGAGAGCACCTGGCCGCGCACGATGCGCGCCATGGTCAGCCACTGCACCGCGCCCAGGGCCACGAAGAGGATCACGATGTTCCGGCCGAAGAGCACGAGCAGGATGATCACCACGAACATGAACGGCACCGCGTACAAAATGTCCACCACGCCCATGAGCGCGCGGTCGGCCCGTCCGCCGAGGTAGCCGCTCACCGCACCGTAGAGCACGCCGATCACCAGGCTGACGAGCGTGGCGGTCACGCCCACCAGGAGCGAGATGCGGCCGCCATACAAGATGCGGCTCGCCAGATCCCGGCCACGATCGTCCGTGCCGAGCCAGTGGGTGCGCACGAGCTTTCGGCCGTCGGCCTCCACGCAGCGCACCTCGTCCCCGCCAAGCACGGCGCTGTCTACGGGCGCACCGTCCCGCTCGATCGACGCGACCCGTCCCTGCGCGAGTTGCATGGTGTAGCGGACATCCGGCGCCGGCTTCTCGACCTGGAAGATGAGGACCCGGCCGCCGGCCGGAAGCAGGCCCTGTGGCGGACGGGCGCCCTGTTCGAGCGCGACGCGCGGCAGCGTCCGCCCGCGCGTGCCGTCCGGCTCGAGCTCGTAGACCGCGCCGTCCACTTCGGCCAGGTCCAGACGCTTCACGCGTTCGGCGCCGCGCCGCCTCTTGATGCTGTGGATCCGGCCGCGCCGCACGGTCAGACGATAGGCGATGGCCTCGCTCCGTTCGAGGACCACGGTCACGCGCTCGGCCTTGCGCACGCGCGCGGGCGCGTCCGGCGTCTCGCCCACAACGAACACGTTCTCCGTGCCACAGTCGGGGTGCGTGAACCCGGGCGGCCGCGCGCCCACCCAGGGCTGGAGCTCGGTGGGATCGTGCGGACTCACCCAGGGGGCGAGCACCACGAGCGCGCTCATCACGAGAAGCAGGACGAGACCGGCCACGGCCAGGCGGTTCTTGAAGAGCCGCCGCGCGGATTCGGCCCACGGGCTGCTGCCATGCACGGCCGCTTCTTCCAGGCCCTGAGCGTGTTCGCGGGCGTCCGTCATTCCGTACGCACCCTCGGGTCGAGCACAGCGTACGCGAGATCCACCAGCAGGTTGCAGACGATGATCAACGTCCCGTAGACGATGACCGTGGCCATGACCACCGGATAGTCGCGGTTGAGCGCGCCCTCCACGAATTCCCGGCCCATGCCGGGGATCTGGAAGATCTTCTCCACCACGAGCGAGCCGGTCAGGATCATGGCCACAGCCGGGCCGAGGAAGCTCACCACCGGCAGCACCCCGCCCCAGAGCGCGTGGCGGGTGATGACCGTGGACTCGCGCAGGCCCTTGGCGCGTGCCACGCAGATGTAATCCTGGGTCATGACGTCGAGCATGCCCGCGCGCATGAGCCGGGCGATGCGCGCGCCAAAGGGAAGCGCCAGCGTGACCGCAGGCAGGGCCAGGTGCGCAGGCGAGACCCCTTCGCCCCAGCCGGCCACGGGGAACCAGTCGACCCGCATGGCGAATCCCATCTGCAACAGCGGCCCGATCACGAACGTGGGCAGGCTGATCCCGAGGATGGCGCCGCCCATGGCTGCGTAGTCGGGGATGCGGCCGGGCATGAGCGCAGAGACGAGGCCGGCTGTGCAGCCGATCACGAGCGCGAGCAGCAGGGCCAGGCCTCCGAGAAGCGCGCTCTTGGGAAGGCCGCGCGCGATGATCTCGTTCACCGTGCGCTCGCGGTGCTTGAGGCTGGAGCCGAAGTCCGCGCGCAGGAGATCGCCCAGGAAGATCAGGTACTGCCGGTGGACGGGCGCGTCCAGGTGATACCGCGCCTCGAGCACCTTGCGCGTCTCCGGATCCACCTGCTTCTCGCGGCTGAACGGCCCGCCCGGCGCCAGGCGCATGAGAAAGAACGAGACCGTGATGAGCAGGAAGAGCACGACGGGCGCACGCGCCAGGCGCTTGAGCAGGAGGACGAGCACGGCTACTCCTCGTCCCCCACCGGCTCCAGCCAGAGGTACTTGAGCGGGTGCCAGTCGCGGACGTTCTCGAACCAGCCGAGCACGGATTCGCGGAGCATGCCCTGGTTGACGTAGGTGTAGATCGGCATGATCGGGACTTCGTCGCGCACCAGGATGGTTTCGGCTTCGCGGAACGCGGCCAGGCGTTTCTTGGGATCGAGCTCGCGCTGGGCCCGGCCGATGAGGTCGTCGTACCGCGCGTTCGACCAGCCCGTGTTGTTGTTGCCCCCGCCTGTGACGAACATGTCCAGAAACGTGTTCGGGTCCGAATAGTCGCCGATCCAGCCGGCGCGCGCGATCGCGTAGTCGAGCTTGCGCACTTTGTCCAGGTACACCTTCCACTCGGTGTTGCGCAGGCTCACGGTCACGCCCAGGTGCTTGTTCCACTGCTGGACGATGGCCTCGGCCACTTTCTTGTGCGCTTCGGACGTGTTGAAGAAGAGCTCGACCTCGGGAAACGGCTTGCCGCCCGGGCCGTAGCCGGCTTCGGCAAGCAGACGCTTGGCTGCGTCACGGTCGTAGCCGAGTCCCGCAGGCGGCTCGTAGGCGCCCATGGACGGGCAGAACCAGGTCGACGGCTTCTGGCCGGACTTGAGCACGTGGTCGGTGATGACCGACCGGTCCACGGCCCGGCAGAAGGCCTTGCGCACGCGCACATCGTCGAACGGCGGCCGGGTCACGTTGAAGCGGTAGTAGTAGGTTCCGAGGTACGGGGTCACATAGTAGTCGGGGTGGCGCTTGACCTCCTCGATCTTGGCCTGGGGCACGGCGCTCAACCAGTGGACCTGGCCCTCGAGGAAGAGCTTGTAGGCGGTGTTCTGGTCTTCGTAGGGAAGGACCGTGACCTTGTCGAGCTTGACGAAGTCCCGGTCCCAGTAGGTCGAGCTCTGCACGAGTACAATCTTCTCCCGCGGCTTCCAGGCCGCGAGCTGGAACGCGCCGTTTCCCACGATGTGTTCGGGCCGGGTCCAGCGGTCGCCGTGCGCCTCGACCACGTCCACGGGCACGGGGAGCAGCGTGTGGAACGCGCAGAGCTCGAGGAAGTACGCACACGGCGCGCGCAGCCGCACCTCGAGCGTGTGTGCATCCTGAACGGAGACGCCCACCGTGGAGAAGTCCTCCGTCTTCTTGCGGTGGAAGTCCTCGGCACCGGCCACGTAATAGAGCTGGTAGGCGTACTCCGATGCGGTCTTTGGGGTGAGCACGCGCTTCCAGGAACGGAGGAAGTCGCGCGCGGTCACGGGGTCGCCATTCGTCCAGCGCGCGTTCTTCCGCAGCTGAAACGTGTACGTCTGCCCGTCCGCACTCACGGTCCAGGACTGCGCCACGCCCGGCCGCGGCGCGAGCGTCTCCGGGTCGAGGGTGACGAGGCCCTCGAAGAGAGCGTCGGCCAGCCGGCCCTCGCTCACGCCCGTGATGCGCGCAGGGTCGAGCCCTTCGGGCTCGGTGCCGTTGTTGAAGATGAAGTGCTGCTCGGCCCGCGTCCACGCGTCTGTCCCGGGCTGGAGCCGCTGCTTCCACGCGGGGAGTTCGCCTGCGCCCAGGGACGGCGCGAGAGCGAGCAGCACGATGAGAATAGGCCTTCCCACAACGACTGCACTGCGCTGCATGGGCGATCTCCCTGCGACAACAGACAAGGGCGGTTGGGACGCCCCCACCATACAACAACATGTGGTGCGTGTCCATGCTGGAGTCGCGGGGCGGGGCCGCCGCACAGGGGAGCGGCCTCTCTCGCCAAGACGCAACGGACGCCGAACGACCATACCTCGGTCTCTTGTCTGGCACTCTTGAGCGGATACCGAAATGCCGAGCTGGAGCTCGGCGCTTCCAGGACCGTGCGGGCTGCGAGCCGAGGGGCCGAGCTCTCACACCGTCATGCGGATGTAAAGCTTGGGCAGGATGCGGGGGAGCACGCGGATGTCGTCGAGGATGGCGAACCGCCGCTGGGGGAACATGATCTCCATGTCCGCGAGGCTGTTCTCCTCAGTGGAGATGCCGAAGGTGAAGATGTTCTGGCGGGCGTTCTCCTCGCAGGACATGCGCACGTCGTGCTGTGCGTAGCGCGTCTGCGGATCGTAGGCGCTGTCCATGGGCTTGCCGTCGGTCACGAGGATGATGAGCCGCTGGCGGGCCTCGATTTCGGCCAGCCGGTAGCCCGCGTGGCGGAGGGCCGCGCCGATGCGCGTGGCATTGGACGGCCGGGCGCCGAGCACGCGGCTGCGGGCTGGTTCTTCCCACTTCTCGGCGAAATCCTTGTACACGTAGTAGGTACAGTGTTCGCGGCCGTTGGAGCTGAACCCGCAGATCGAGAACCGGTCGCCGAGGCTCGCGAGCCCTTCGCCCAAGAGCAGGGCCGCGTGCTTTTCGATGTCGATCACCTTCTGCTGGCCCACGGTCTCGCCCGTGGACCCGCTCGCGTCGAGCAAGATGAGCACGGCCAGATCGCGCTGCTGGATGTGCGGCCGCTCGTAGAACCGCACCCGCGGCTCGGGCTCCTTGCGGCTCTCGACCAGGTACTCCAAGAGCAGGTCGGGGTTGATGATCTCCCCGTCCTCGAGGAACTTCTCCTTGCGGAGAATGTCCGGCTTGAATCGTTCGAAGACCCGGCGAATCTGGTTGACCTCCTCGCCCAGTTCCGGCAGCGGCGGCCGTTCAGGCAGGGCGTCGCTCGCCTTTTCGTGCACAAAGCAGTAGTCCCGGTAGTAGTCGTTTTCGGGCTGGCTCCACTCGTCGTACACGTAGGCGGCGACCACGCCCCCCCCTTCGCCCTCCTCGTCTTCGCTCTGTTCGTCGCCGCCCTCGGGCTCGAGCGTGCTCTGGCGCTGGTCCTCGTCGTCGGCCGATTCGCCGTCCCGTTCGCGTTGCTTGTGTTCCGCGGCCTGACGGAGGTCGGCGACCAGAGCATCCGACGGCGGCTGGCTCGCGGTCACGGGAAACAGGAAGTCCGGAAGAAATGCGAACGTGCGTAGCGGCACACTCGCCACCGCCGGGTAGGCCTCGACCACGGCCCCCCGCCACGAACCCTCGAGCCGCTGGGCTGTATCGAAGAAGTTGATCGATTCTGCGGCCACGCGCCGGAGCGCAGCCACGGCGGCATCGGCCGGGGGGCCGTCCGTGACCACGTCGCGGAACAACCGGTCGGTGTCGGAAACGGGCGGCGCTTCGCGGAACTCCTCGGCCAGGCCGAACGACAGGAGCCGGCGCACGCCGGGCCATCGCTCGCGCATGTGCAGGAGCACGCGCGCGTGCTCGACGATCTGGAAGAGATTGAGATCCAGGCACCGGCCGCCCACGAGGTCTTCGCACGTGTGGTAGCGCTCGTGGCCGTGGAGCTTGGGGAAGCTGTCTTCCGCGAGCATGCCGGACGCGACCACGGCCATGAGCAGGTAGATGTTGCGGTTGCGCTGTGCTTCGTCGAAGTGGCGCATGCGCACGGGCAGGTAGAGCCACTGGTAGAGGCAGACCATGCGCGTGCCGCGCTCGATCAGGTCGTCGGAGTCGAGCTGCCCCAGGTGGGACACCTCGACCTCGGTGCCGGTGAGCGCGTGGAGCAGCGCCTCGAGCCGGGGCTGGATGTCCTGGAGCCGGCATTCCCGGGTGAGCGACTGGACAATCGTCTCGCTGCTTTTGAGCGTGCCTTCCAGGAAGCCCAGGCCCGATTTGCGGTTCCGGTGGAAGACCTCGAGCCCTTCGTTCACATACGTATTGACCTCCTCGGGCCCCAGCCGGTCGGCCAGGCGCTCGTACCCCTTGAGAAAGGCGAAGGCGAGCTCGTGGTCGACCTCCCACAGGCGGTGGAGATGCGTCATGAGGTGGCGCACCCGCTCGGGGCTGTCGCCGAAGCCGCCCCCCCCGAGAATGCGAAAATAGCCGATGCCGTAGTACAGCTTGGCGTTGGCGAAGCGGCGGCCCATCTCGGTGACGTCGCTGAAGACCGCGGGCAGGTCCATGAGCCAGCGCGTGCGCGGGTTGAGCGCGCAGAGGAACTCCTTGAGCACGTGGTCGTAGCAGCTCTGGTCCGCGCAGGAGAGCAGATCGAAGAAGGACTCGGTCACCTCGGGCCGCTTGGACCCGAGCCAGTCCTCGTAGTAGAGGCCCTCGATGGCCTTGGCGAAGATGTCGCGGTAGCCCCAGCAGACGCTCTTCAGGTCGAACCGGCTCCCGGCCTCGTCAAGCGGATTCTGAGGTGGCGGCGGCGCTTGGCTCATCTGCGTCTTCCATCAGGTCGCCGAAGTAGAGCTTGATGATGTTGGTGATCGAGTTCATGACTTCGGCTTCGTCGGTCAGGGTCTGGGTAATGGCGCAATGGCAGGCTTCGATGGGCGTGAGGCCTTCCTTCATGAGACGGCCGACATAGACGAGCAGGCGCGAACTCACCCCCTCGTCCAACCCGTAGCCCTTGAGCGCCCGGATCTTGGCCCCCATCTCTGCGAGCTTGTGCGATTCCTCTCCGGCGAGGCCGGTCTCGGTCTCGATGATGCGCGTTTCCACCTCCACCGTGGGATTGTCGAAGGTGATGCTCGCGAAACGCTGCTTGGTCGACTGCTTGAGATCCTTGACGATGCTCTGATACCCCGGGTTGTAACTGAGCACCATCATGAAGTTCTTGTGCGCGCGCAAGACCTCCCCGGTCTTGTCGATGTAGAGGATGCGGCGGTCGTCGGTGAGCGAGTGGATGATAACCGTGGTGTCTTTGCGCGCCTCCACGATCTCGTCGAGGTAACAGATACCGCCGTAGCGGACCCCCAGCGTAAGCGGACCATCGTGCCAGACCGTCTGCTCGTCCTTGAAGAGGTAGCGCCCCACGAGGTCGGCCGCCGTCAGGTCCTCGTGGCAGGACACTGTGATCAGAGGCACGTCCAGGCTATAGGCCATGTGCTCGATGAAACGCGTCTTGCCGCAGCCGGTGGGCCCCTTGACGATCAGGGGGATCCGGCTGCGAAAGGCTGCCTCGAAGAGCTGCTGCTCGTCCTGCTGGGGGATGTAGTTGGGCTCGAACTGGACCCGGAAGTCGTCGACGATCTCTTGGCTGGCCATGGAGGTCTCCGGACAGAATGGTGACACGCCGGATCTGTCCGGAGGCGCCGGTTCTCCTCCGGCAGCCCGGCGTCCCTCCTCAGACGCCATTCTCTCCACACGGGCGTCCGCGTCAAGGCGATGTCGAAAAAGAGGGCGCGGCCTTACGCCGCGGGCGCTCTTCTCGCCTCTCTTCGCCCCCTCGTTCCCCTGGAGGAACGCGCGGCATTTGAGTGGACGCGGGCCGGGCATGTGGTATGCTGTAGTGACCGCACCCGGAGCGTCCCGCGCTTGGGCGCTCTCCGCGACCCGTATGCAGGCACACCAGCCCGGAGGCCCGCTCCCCATGCGCGCCAAGCTCGAAGTCTGTCTCAAGCCGGACGGAACGGAAATCCGGTGCTTCTGGCGCATCCACCTTTCCCTACCCGACGGCGAAGGGGAAGAGGCCTTGCTGCAAGGGCGTAGCATGCATCCCAACGTGCAGAGCGCCTATGCGTCCGGCCAGTCGTATGTCGAGGCCCTGGCGCTTCGCACGGACTCCGCGTGGCTGCTGAATGCCGACGACAGCCCGGTGGGATACTGGGCGCCGGACACGGGCAAGTTCCACTCGGTCTGCGACCGCACGGTGGAGATGCCGGCGATCGCGCGCGACGAACCGGAAGCCGACTGAGGCGGATCCAACCGCACCAACTCTCAGCCGCCAGCGTGGGGCATCCGAACCACAGATTGCTCGCGCAATCCGCAGCGGTCTCACGAGACTGCAGCAGGGCGACCGCACAGATCTTCCGCAACCAACTCATGGAATGTTGGTTGGATGTGGGGGTGCCATGCCCACCCGCGAGGGTGGGCATGCCTCCTCCCTGGCAGAAGGCAAGGATCTGTGAGCGATCGCAATTCTGCAAGGGCGAGGGACCGCATGCCCACCCAAGGGTGGGCATGGCACCCGACATCCGCCGGTTTCCCTGCTACCGTCCCGATCTCACTCTTGCTCCGCGGATCTGCGCAGGCCCGCCCGGTAAGACGCGATCCGCTGGCGCGTCTCCTCGACTTTCTCCTCGCTCCAGAGAAACGTGTTGGCCACCTTGTCGGGCGGCTGCACGATCTTCTGGGCGATGTAGAGGCGGAAGGTGCTGAGCGCGATCCCCAGCCTGGCGGCAGCCTCCTGGGTGGTGTACTGGGGCACGACCTTTTCGAGCTGGTCCTGGATCAGGCCCTGCATCTCGCCGCTGGTAGCGCGCACGGTCTCGCGGATGCACGCGCGGATCACACTGCGTACGCGATCCACACGTTCGCGGTGCGGCAGCCGGCCGTGCGCGAGGAGGCCCATGATATCGCGCGTATGCCGGTCGACAATGTGCTTGGCCCAGTCCGGGTTGCGGGCCATTCGTCGGCATCCTTTCAGCGACAGAAGCGATCAAGGCGCGCGAAAGCAATCCACCAGAGCTGGCGGTGTGCGCCCCATCGTAGCGATCGTACTATAGTGATAGCGCCTTGCCTGTCAAGGGCCAACCCGCTGCACGCACGCCGCCCCTGTCTCCGGTTTTCTGCATTCCGCCGGCCCTGCAACGACCGGGACTGCTTCGGCAAACCGTTTTACGTCAGTTGGTTACGATACTTGCTTGCTCCGCCCGCGCTCGAACCCGCGTGCGCCAGCCACGATCCATTTGCCCCGGGCATGCCACGGCCGCTATGATCACATGTGCGGACGGCGCAGGCGGGCGTCCCCTGGGAACGCGCCCCCCCCGCCTCCCCTTCCGCAGATGCCAAGCCGCACCCGGCCCCTGGCCCAGAGGAGCTCCCTCCATGGCGCTCAAGCTCATCAAGCTCGAAGAACGCGTGGTGCTCGAAGGATCGGGCATCGACGATCCGGACGGCGGGGATGCGACCGACGCGCCAGTCCTCGACGACGCGGACACACTGCACGCGGCTGAGCCAGAGTCCGATGCCCGGGACGACCCGGCAGATGCGGACGACGCTCCTCTGGAAGCGGACGCACCCGAGCTGCTGGATGCGGCCGACCCGAGCGCAGACGCTGACGCGGACGCCCATGCGCCTTCCCTCCTCGTGCTCTCGGGAAGCGTGAGCGACGTGGACGATCTCGAGGCGGCAGCGACAGCGGAGACCACCACCCTGCGCTACGATCCACAGCAGACGAGCCTGAGCGATCTGCTCGACCAGATGGAGAGCGCCCTCGCCGGCGAGCAGGCCCAGACCATCGGCTTTGCCGTGCACGCTGCGGGCGAGGGCCGCTTCGCGCTCACCCAGGGCGACACCGTGAGCCTGCTCAGCACGGTCTGCAACGAATCCCAGCAGGCCTTCTGGTCGGGCGTGGGCGCCCTCGTGGCCGAAGACGGGCGGATCGACATCCTCGCCTGCAACCTGACCGCCACCGAGTCGGGCCAGCTGCTCGTCAACGAACTCGAAGGGCTCACCGGCGTCAACGTAGCCGCCTCGGAAGACGTGACCGGCAATGCCGAAGTCGGCGGCGACTGGGACCTCGAGAGCGACGGGGTGGATGCAGCGGCGGTGTATTTTGATGCGGACAGACTGGCGGCCTTCGACAGCGCCCTGGCCACGCCGGACATGACCCTGGCGGGCACGAACCTCGCCTACACCGAGAACGGCGGCTGGGTGCAGGTCGACGACACAGCCACGCTCACGGACGCGGATGACGACTGGGACGGCGGCACGCTGACCGCCCAGATCTCGGCCAATGCCGAAGGCACGGACGAGCTCTCGATCCAGGCGATCAACAATATCACGCTCAATGGGACGGCGGTGGAGGTGTCCTCGACTGAAGTGGGCACAGCCAGCGCGGTCTCAGTCACGGGCAGCAGTACGCTCACCATCACCTTCAATGCCACAGCCACCACGAGCGACGTGCAAGAAGTTCTCCAGGCCATCAACTTCCAGAGCACATCCGAGGACCCCTCGACCCTGAACCGCACGATCTCCCTGGAAGCCACGGATCAGGCGTCGAATACCGAGGGGGCGAACACGCGGATCATCGAGGTGACGGCCGTAAACGACGAGCCCACGCTGACGGCCACGGGCAGCGACCCCACGTTTACAGAGGGGGACGGATCGGCGGCTGGGCTCTTCACCGGCGCGAGTATCGATCCCATCGAATCGGGCCAGAACATCGCGAGCCTGATCTTTGATGTCACGAACGTCAATGACGGTGCGCACGAGCTTGTGGAGATCGACGGCAAGGACGTGGCCCTGACAAACGGCAATTCCGGCAGCACGACCAACAACAGCTTTGGCTACAGCGTGGGCCTGTCTGGAACCACGGCCACGGTCACGATCACCAAGGACGCCACAGTGGCCAATTACCAGACGCTCGTCGACAACCTGGGCTACTCCAACACGAGCGACACGCCGGACACCTCTGACCGCGTGGTGACCATCACCACGATCCAGGATGGCGGCGGCACGGCCGATGGCGGGGATGACACGAATGACACCCTGGCCGAGAGCTCGACGGTCACCGTGGTGGGCGTAAACGACGAGCCCACGCTGACGGCCACGGGCAGCAACCCCACGTTCACCGAGGGCGACGGATCGGCGGCCGGGCTTTTCACAGGCACGACCATCGACCCCGTGGAGTCCGACAACATCGCGAGCCTGATCTTTGAGGTCACCAACGTCAATGACGGTGCGGATGAGCTCGTCGAGATCGACGGCGAGGACGTGGCTCTGACCGACGGCAATTCAGGCACCACGACCAACAACAGCTTTGGCTACAGCGTGGGCCTGTCTGGAACCACAGCCACGGTCACGATCACCAAGGACGCCACAGTGGCCAATTACCAGACGCTCGTCGACAACCTGGGCTACTCGAACACGAGCGACACGCCGGACACCTCCAACCGCGTGGTCACCATCACGACCGTGCAGGACGCCGGCGGCACCCCCAACGGCGGAGATGACACCAACGATGCCCTGGCCGAGAGCTCGACGGTTACCGTGGTCGAACAGAACGACACCCCCACCGCCGGCAACAACACGCTCACCCTGGACGAAGGCGCCACGCAGGTCATCACGGGAGCCGACCTGAGCGTGACCGATCCGGACGACTCCGGCACGGAGATCACCTACACGGTCAAGGCGCTCCCCACCAACGGGACGCTTCAGCTCGACAGCGGCGGATGGACCGATCTGGCCGTGAACAACACCTTCACCGAGGCGGACATCACGGGTGGGAACCTCCGGTACATCCACGACGGGTCGGAGACCACCACGGACACAATCACCTTTGACGTAGCGGACGACGAGCCGAGCACCCTCTTCGGGTACGATCTCAACATCAGCATCACCGGCGTGAATGACGCGCCGACCTCAGGCAACCACGGGATCGCCATCGTCGCCGGCAGCACGAACGTGCTGACCGGATCGGATCTGAGCGTCAACGATCCGGACAATACAGCCGGCCAGATCACCTACACGGTTACGGTCCTGCCCACCAACGGCACTTTGGAAAAGGACGACGGCAGCTGGGCGGCCCTCGGCCTCGGCGGCAGCTTCACCCAGCAGGACATCCTCGACGGCAAGGTCCGCTATGTCGATATCGGCGGGGCGGACGATACCGCCTCCTTCGACGTGGACGACGGCACCGATACGCTCGCAGGCTACCAGCTCGACATCTCGATCGTGCCAGCCAACCGGATCCCGATCGCCGTGGACCGCGGGCACTACATCACGTTCGACGGCGCTTCGAACGAGCACATCGAGACCGCCAACGACGGCGACCTGCGGTTCGACGACATGGACGCCTTCACCCTGGAACTCTGGTTTCGGGCCGACGCCGTGGCCGGCGACCAGGTGCTCCTGGCCAAGGCCGACGCCGACGCCGTGCCTGCCAATTACCTGATCCAGGTTTCCGACGGCAGTGGCACCCCCTACGTGGAATTCACCACGTCTTACACCAGCACGACTTCGGTCACCGTGACCAGTACCACGGAAGTCGTAGCAGGCAACTGGTACCACGTGGCTGCCGTGTACGACGGGGTCGAGCGCCTGCTCTACGTCAACGGCACCAAGGAGGACTTCACGGGCGACGGCAACGACGACATCTACAAGAGCGGAAGCGACGGCGTCACCGTGGGCGCCCTCTCGGGCGGCGACCGGGCATTCACCGGCGCGATCGACCACATCCGCATCTGGGACGACGTGCGCAGCGAACACGAGATCAAGACGAACATGGATGCGACCCTCGTGGGGACCGAAGACCAGCTCATCCTTCTCTTCAACAACGACGATGCAGCCGGCAGCAATACGGTGGCCGACACCGCCGGGCTGGGCGGAAACGAGAACGGGAGCCTCCACAATTTCGCCGATCCCGCTGCCTCCCGCGTGCTCAACACCGCGGTCGACGAAGACCAGACCCTCAACCTCGGGGATCGCATCCACGTCTGGGACTTCGACCCTGACGTGCCGGACGACATGCGGGTCACGGTGAGCAGTGTGGGCCAGGGCACCTGGACCGTGGCCGGCGGCACGGCCACAGTCGCGGGCGACGGCACCGAGTCCGTGCGGCTCGACGGCACGGTCGACGACGTCAACTCGTCGCTGCGCGAGATCGCGTTCACGCCTAATGCGGACCGCGACACGGATGTCACGGTTACGGTCACGGTGGACGACCGGGACGGGGCCACGGACAGCCGCGCCTACGACATCACCGTGAATCCGGTGGACGACGACCCGGTGGCCGAAGACGACGCAGACGCCACCAACGAAGACACGATCCTCAACGGCGACGTCTTCGCAGACAACGGCAGCGGCGCGGACTACGACGTGGACACGGGCGACAGCTTCACGGTCAGCGCGGTCGACGGAGCCGGCGGGAACGTAGGCAGCCAGATCACGCTCGCGGGCGGCGGCAAGCTCACGCTCAACGCGGACGGGACCTTCACGTTCGACCCGTCCGGCCAGTACGAAGACCTGGCGTCGACCCAGTCGACCACCGAGACGTTCACCTACACCATCGAAGATGTGGCCGGCGGAACCAGCGTACCGGCCACGGTGACGCTCACCATCAACGGCGTCAACGACGCACCCGTGGCCCAGGACGACGCCGTGCAGACGGACGAGGACACGGTGCTCAACGGCGACGTGTTCGCAGACAACGGGAGCGGCGTGGACGCGGACGTGGACACGGGCGACACGTTCACGATCACGCACGTGAACGGAGACCCCGCCAACGTGGGCACGCAGATCACGCTGACCAAGGGCGGCAAGCTGACCGTGCTGGCCGACGGCACCTTCAGCTATGATCCGGACGGCCAATTCGAAGCCCTGGCTGCAGGAAACAACGACAACGAGTCGTTCACCTACACGATTGCCGACGGGAATGGCACAGACTCGGCCACCGTGACGATCACCATCGATGGCGCTAACGACCCGCCCACGGCCACCAATATGAACCAGACGCAGACCTATGCGGAAGGAACCGTCTCCGTGCCGCTGGACGACATCGTGGTGTCGGATGCTGACGCCGGAGAGACCATCACCGCCACCCTGACCCTGGCCGACCATGCCAATGCCGGCATCCTCACCGTCACGGGCGTCACCGGGGAATCCTATGACGGAGGCACGGGCGTCTGGACCATCACGGACAGCGTCGCAAACGTCAACGCGGCCTTGGCTGCGGTGGCGTTCGAACCCAACACCGATTATGATCTGGACACGTCCATCACAGTCGAGATCGCCGACGACACGCCGAGCGGCCCGGCCGATGGCACGATCACGCTCGACGTCACCCCGATCAACGACGCGCCCACCGCCACGAACCTGAACCAGACCAAGGCCTACAACGAGGACGACGCGGCCGTGGCATTGGACGACATCGTGGTAGACGACGTGGACACGGGCGAAACCCTGACCGCCGTGCTAACGCTCTCCGATCCGGACGCCGGCGTCTTGTCGGTCGGCAGCGGCAATGGAGAAACCTACACTACGACCACGGGCGTCTGGACTGTGACAGGCACGCAGGCCGAGGTCAATGCCGCGCTGGCGGCCGTGGAGTTCCAGCCGGCCGCGCACTACGACCTCGACGCGACCATCACGACCCAGATCCTCGACAGCGCTCTGACGGGCCCGGCCCCGGGCACCATCACCCTCGACGTCACGCCAAGCAATGACGCCCCCACGGCCACCAACATGACACACACGGTCAACTATCTCGAAGACGCGGCGTCCGCTCCGCTCACGGACATCGTGGTCACCGAGCACGATACGGGCGACACGGTCACCGCGACCCTGACGCTCGCCGACCCGGCCCTGGGCATCCTCACGGCCACGAGCGGCAACGGCGAAACCTACGACAGCGGCACGGGCGTCTGGACCATCACCGGGGCGGTGGGACAAGTCAATGCGGCGCTGGCGGACGTCGCGTTCGCGCCCATCGCCGACAGCTACCAGGACACCACCGTGAACACCCACGTCGAGGATGCGGACGGTACCGGGCCTGCCGACGGCACCGTCACGCTCGACGCCGCTCCGATCAACGACCCGCCCGAGTTCGACAGCCTCGCCACGCTCGACTTCAACAAGGGCAGCCCCTCTCAACTTCTCGCGCCCGCGGCCGAAGTGAGCGACATCGACGACGACGACACCGAGCAGATCACCCTGACCATTACCGACTTCGTCAAGGGCGAGGACGTGCTGCTCTTCGACTTCGACGAGTCCGATCCGGCCGATCTGATCCACGCCAGCTGGGAGCCGGACGACGGCATCCTGACGCTCTTCCCCCACGACTACGACCCGGACACGAATCCGAACGCCACCCAGCCCTTTGCCGTGTTCCAGGACGCGCTGCGCGAGGTGCGGTTCCAGAACGCCACGGACGTGCCCGACGGCGAGACCTGGACCAAGCACATCCAGTACTCGGTGACCGATCTCAACGCCAGCAACGACACCACCTCCCCGCCTCCTCGCGAGCAGACGACGATCGAGACCCAGACCGTGCGCCTGATCGGCAACAAGGAACAGGTGGCCGAGCTCGAGGCCCCGCCGCCCCCGCCGCCGCAGCCCACGGCTTCGGACGCGGGCACGGGCGGCGACGCAGGTGACGCCGGCGACGCGGGCGATGCCGGCGGGGACGCGGGCGCGGCCGACACGGGCGCGGGCGGCGGCGACACGGGCGCCAACACGCTCATCACCGACGATGCGGGCCAGGACGGCGGGGACGCCGGGCTCGGCGAGCAGGATACCGACACAGGCGACAGTGGTGCAGACCAGGGCACCGGACAGGACGATGACGCCGACGTCACAGCCGAGGGCGCGAGCCAGAGCGAACTGGCTTTGGCGGCGATCCAGGATGCGGACGAGATGCTCCAGGAGGCGGAGGATGCGCTGGGCGACCTGCTCGCACCCGCGGCCGAAGGGACCCAGCCGGACAGTCCGCTCGCCGCCTATCCCGAGCAGTTCACGGCGTTCCAGGACGAGTTCGCATCGCTCAAGCAGACCGTGCGGAACGCGCGCGAAGCGCTGCAGGAGGTGCTCGCCGAAGCGGAACAGGGTGAGAGCGCAGACGGCATCGTACAGGACGAGATCGCTGCGCGGACCGACACGCTAGCGCACGCTGTGACGGATCTACGCATCTTTACGCAGCTCGTGGAGCGGGCCAACGCGCTTCTCAAAGAGGAGCCGGACCTGACCCTGGCCGAATTGAGAGAGCGGATCGAAGCGCTGCGCGCTGAGATCGCGGCCGAGATCCGCGCCCAGAAGACCGAAGCCGACAGCATCCTCAAAGACGCGGCCGCCGCATACATGGAGAAAAACCGCGCAGCCGAGCAGGAGAGCAAGACGGGCGAAAACGGCGACAGCGACGATGCGCCGAAGGACGGCGGTGATGGGGAGCCTTCGGGCGACGATGCGGGGGAAGGCGAGACCGGCCGCGCACCGGCCGACGCGTCCGACACGCTCTCGCCCGCCACTCTGCTGGCAGGCGCTGCCGCACTCGCGCCCGGCGCCGGGCCTACGAACAGGCCGCGCGAGAAGCCGCACAAGCCACTGCAACGCGTGGGGCAGAGCCCCACCCTACGTCTCCGCAAGCCGTAGGGTGGGCTTCAGCCCACGCGTCTCTCAATCGACCATTGCACCCCTACGATCTGCGCCGCTCTATGGCTGGGGCACGGGGCGCAGCACCACGCGCAGGCCCAGGTAGCGGTACCGGTTGTCGGACCGCGCGTCTCGCCGGTGGGCGCAGCGGAGCGCGTCGGGCAGGAACATGTAGCTCCCCCCCCGCACGACCCGCGGCAATGCCCTCCCCTCCTTCGCATTGATCGGGTCGACCGCAAGCGGCGGCGTCGTGAGCTTGGCCGAGAGTTCCTCTTCGCTCATGTCCGGATGCTGCTCGCGGAGCGCGTCCACCTCGGCCTGGCTCCGCTCGAGCACCTCCTCGGCCACGGTCATGTAGTAGTCGCTTTCAAACACGTCCTTGCACCACTCGGCCACATTGCCGTGCATGTCGTAGAGCCCCCACGCGTTGGGCTGTTTGCGGGCCGTGGCCTCCGGATGATTGCGGGCATTGCCGGCATACCAGGCATGCGCGTCCAGGTCTTTGACGTATTCGTCATACGACTGCTCGTCGTCCGCCTTGCGGACGTGGTAGGCATGCGGACTGCCCGCACGCGCGGCGTACTCCCATTCGGCCTCGGTGGGCAGATCGAAGCGGAAGCCCTCGGGCGCATGCTTCTGCAGCGCCGGCAGAAAGACCTCCTGGATCTCATCGAACGATACGTTCTCCACGGGAAACCGCGACGTGAGAATTCGCTGCTTGGCAAAGGCGGTGGGCGCAGGCCTTCCCACGACCGCTTTCCATTGGGCCCGGGTGACTTCGGTCGCGCCCATGTAGAAGGGACGCGAGATCTCCACGTCGTGGAGCGACTCGCTGGCGTCGCGGTGCTTCTCGTCCGGATGGCTGCCCATGGTGAACCGGCCCTCGGGGATCAGCACCAGCGGCAGCGTCACGCCCTCGCCCGGCAGCGGGACCAAGCGTTTCATTGGCAGTCCGTGGGCATCGGCGCTCTCCTTCTGCTTCTCCTTGGCCAGTTCCTCGCTGAGGGCGAAGCGCTGCTCCTTGAGCTTGGCCTCCCGCGCCTGGGCCTGCCGCTTGAGAAGCTGCTCGCGCTCGGCGCGGGCCAGAGCGGCCTTGGCCTTCTGCTCCTCCTGCTTGGCGCGCTCGCGCTCCTTCTCCGCCGCTTCGCGCTCTTGTTCCGCATCCTGTCGAGCCTTCTCGGCCGCCCGCTTCTGCTTCTCCGCTTCCACCCGCTCGTTCTCCGCGATCTGCTTGGCCACATCGGCCTCGCGCTTCTCCTCGATCGCCCGCTGCCGCTCTTCCTCCGCTTCGAGCCGCTTGAGGTGGATGTAGTAGCCGGCGATGGAGCCGCCCACGAGCACGATGGTGAGCAGCGTAGCGACCGCGTACTTGGCGATGGTGAGGAGCCGGTGCCGCTTCTCCCGCTCGATGCGCGCGTCCACGACCTCGTTGCGCAGCTTGCGGAAGGGTTCGGTCATCTCCACGAGCTGGCTCTCGGCCAGATCCAGGTCGGCCTTCGCCATGGCGCAGCGCGCGTAGGCCAGGCGCGCTTGGGAGAGCCCCTCTGCAGCTCCGCGGTTCTTCCGCCACAGGTTCAGGGCCTCCTGGAAGCCGAAGATCGACCGGCTGTAGTCTTCGTACTCCCGGGATTCGTCCGCATCCTCGAGATCCTTCCGGGCCCGGTCGGCCAGGCTGATGCTCTCGAAGTGGCTCTTGTACTCGCTGATGGCGGTCTGGAACTCGGGGACGCCCGCGTAGCGGTCCGTTGGCTTGGTGGCCATGGCCCGCCGGGCGATGTCCAGCAGTTCGCTCTGCTTCTCAGTCTCGCGGATCTCGTTCTTGGCCGCATTCTCCAGACACTTGATGACCGTAGCGCCCGTGTGGGGTGCGAAGCCGGTCACGATCTCGAACAGGATGGCGCCGAGCAGGTAGACGTCGCTCACCGGGCCGATCCGGTTGCCCTGCCCCACCGCCATCTCGGGCGACATGTAGGCGGGCGTGCCGCAGACGCCGGTCTTGGGCGTGAGACGCGGCGCCTTGGCTTTGTCGGTGAAGCCGGCGGCCAGGCCCCAGTCCATGACGAGCACCTCACCGTACCCGCCCAGCATCACGTTCTCCGGCTTGAGGTCCCGGTGAAGCACGCCGTGGTCGTGGGCAAAGGCCACGGCATTGCAGACGTCCTCGAGGATCTCGAGGTTCTCGGCCAGGGACTTGTCCAGGATCACCTCGTCCCAGGGCTTTCCCTTGACGTGCTTCATGGAGTAGAAGAGGTGCCCGCGGCCGTCATCCCCCAGATCGTGGATGGGCACGATGTTCGGGTGATCGAGATCGCCGGTGACCGCGGCTTCGGACAGGAACTTGCCGCGCGCCGTCTTGTCCGTGGCCGCCTGCTCCTTGATCATCTTGACCGCGATGTTGCGGTCGATCGAGCTCTGCCGGGCCTTGTAGATGACGCCCATGCCGCCTTCGCCCAGCATGCCCAGGAGTTCGTAGTCCGGCTCGCTGACGCCCTCGGCCCCGCGTCCCCGGTCCACCGTGCGCTCCCCAATGGTGAGATCGGCTGCCGGCTTGGCGCTCTTGTCCACCACCGACCGGGTGTGCACGGTGATGTGCGTGGACTTGCTGGTCGCAATGGCCACTGGTTGCCTGGGCCGCCCGTCCTTGCCTTCCCGGTCCTCCCCCTTGATGGTCATGCCCTCGGTCACGTCTTCGGTGATCGTGGCCGCCCAATGGCTCTTGACGTCGTCATCAATGGTGGGCTCGTCCAGGTCGGCGCTGCCCTTGCCCGCAAAGGTCGGCGATTCCTGGTCGACCTGCGACGCGCCGCCCACGGTCGCGGCATTGAGGGCGACGTCCGATTCCTCCGCACCGCCCAGCGTCGCTGCGGTCAGGTCTGCGTCCGGCGTCTCTCCGCCGCCGAGCGTGGCCGCATTGAGGTCGACCCCACTCTCTTCCCCACCCGCCGGACCGCCGAGGGTCGCGGCATTCAGGTCGACGTCAGCTCCATTGTCGCCGCTTTGGTCGGTTGCCGCCTCACTCGACGGCCGCGCCGGACCGCTGCTTGTGGCCGCATTGAGAGCCACAGACGGATCCTCGGGCTCGCCCGGCTCCGAGGCCCGCATGCGCCGCGTCGGGATCCGCCCTACGTCCTCGGACGGAGGCGCGTCCGTGACGGTCTCGCCACCCGCGCCTTCGGCAGCCGGTCCGCCGAGCGTGGCGGCGTTCAGATCCGCGTCCGAGGGCATGGGGCCGCGGTCCACGGACGGCGTCTCATCCAGGGATCCCGCCCCCCCGAGGGTTGCGGCATTGAGATCCACGGACGGATCCCCGGGCTCGGCCGGCTCCGAAGCCTTCCATGCGCGGGCCGTGTCCGAGGGTTCGTCTGCAGGGGCGGCCGGCTCCGGGCTGCCCTCCTGCGTGCCGGAATCCGTCCCGGCCTGGTCAAGCGTGGATGCATTGAGGTCCACGGAGGCATCGTCCGCGTCGTCCGCGTCGTTCGCGTCGTTCGCGTCGTCCGTACCGCCGACGTCGCCGCCCACGGTCTGCTTCTCGAGATCGACGGCGTCGTCCTCGCACTCCGGATTCGGCTTGTCGCTTGGTTCAGGCATGCACGTGGCCCCTCATGGGCGTGCCTCCGTTCCGGTCGAGCCGTGGCGGCTCGACTTCTCTTCCGGTTTCAGAACCCGCTCTCCCGCAGCAGGACGCGCCACGCGCGCCGCACGCCGTCGGCGATGAGCGAACGCGGCGCAGTCTCGACCCAGACGTGTCCGGTCTGCCCGAGCCGCAGGGTCTCGCGGCCTTCCTCGAGCGCGACCTCGATCCTGTAGTAGCTGCCGACGATCGCGCGCCGTCCTTCGGGCGTCTCCACGACCGGCAGATCGCCGTGCAGGGTGGAGCCCAACGCTTCGTGCGGCAGGGTCTCCTCCTGCACGGGCAGGACGGACCTCACGCGGGCCGGCCGCGGAACCGAGTCGGTGCGGCTCACGAACCAGGCATCGGCTCCACGGTCGAGGCGCTTGGTGTAGTCCTCGTGAACGAACGCGACCACCGCATTCGCATCGAGCCGAGCGACGCGGCCCAGTTCGGTGCCGCGCGCCACAGGCGTTCCGTTGCGCACGGCTTCGTCCCACTCGTAGACCGTACCGCGGGTGCTGGCCGTGACACGATTGCGCTGCATGCGCTCTTCCAGAGCGCGCACCTGCGCCCGTACCCGGTCCAGCTCCTCGCGCGTCTGGCCGATCCGGCTACGACTTTTCTCCTCCAGTCCGACCCGGATGAGCTCCCGCGCCAGTCGCTCGACCTCCTTGGCGAGAATCTTCCGGTGCGCCTCCAGCTCCTCCGACTCGATCCGGAAGAGCTCCTCGCCCGCCTCGACCCTCTGGCCGCGCCGAACGCAGAGGGCGCGGAGTACGCCGCTCTCGGGCGCGTAAAGAATCTGGCGCTCCGGGCAGACGACCACGGCCGGCACCGCCAGATCGCGCGACAACGGCAGGGCGGCCCAGAGGACCCCCCCTGCGAACGCGGCCGTGCAGAGGACCGAGCGCGGGTTCCAGTGGAGAAAGTCCTTGAGACGGATCAAGGCACGCACCTCCAGGATGAGCGGCCGCACGAAGAACCAGTAGACCGAGAACGCGAAGAGCATCGCCCCCACAGCCTTGGCGAACATTGCGTACACGAGCACCGCGATCCCCAGGTACAGCACGATCCGGTAGGCCCAGGCATAGAGCGAGTACACGACCAGGCCCGCCAGGCGCCGCCGGGAGATGCCGGGCTCGGGCGAGGTCAGTCTAACACCGAGCAACCACTTCCTCAAGGCCCAGCGCGTCACCGCAAAGGCGCGGGGCCGGAGATTGTCGATGCCCCAGAGGTCGCCCAGGATGTAGTACCCGTCGAACCGCATGGCCGGGTTGAGGTTCACGAGCAAGGTCGAGAGGAGCGTCACCGAGGAGAGCACGAAGAAGACGCTGCGCAGCGGACCGTCTTCGGTCACGGCCCAGCCGAAGAGAGCCAGGCCGGCGACCACGACTTCGGAGGCGATGCCCGCCGCGCTGATCCAGAAGCGATCCCGCCGGCGGGGCAGCTTCCACCCGTCGGTCACGTCGCAGAAAGCCACCGGGCAGAAGACGAGAAGCGCCACGCCCATGGTGGGTACGCGTACGCCGAGAGCCTTGGCCGTGTAGGCGTGGGCGAACTCGTGCACGACCTTGAGCCCGACGAGGGCGACCACGTAATACACCACGCCCCTCGCATTGAAGAAGTACGGGAACGTGTTGACGTAATCCTCGGCATGCAGCGCCAGGAAGAGGAGTCCGACAACGCCGCAGGCCGCGTACGCGATGCGCAGGGGCCGCGAGACGAGCCAGCGGACCCAGGGCAGCGTGCGCGTCAGGAACGCATCGGGGTGGAGCAAGGGAATGCGGATGAAGAGGTAGTGCGTGAGCAGCCACATGAGCGGGTGGAGCCGCAACGCCGCGGCCTCGGCCTGGACGTCCCCGACCGGCCGCACACTGCTGGCCACGGTCAGCTGCTCCTGCCGGGCCTGCTCGCAGAAGCGCAGGATGTCGTCCGGCTGCAGGCGCAGCGTAGTCGATTGCCGAAGCTCGGCCAGAAGCGCCCCCAGCGTGCGGCACGTCGGCAGCCGGCGGAACACGGCAGCCTCGGCCCAGCCCAGCTTGCGGTACGTGCCGGTGAGCGGATCGTGCAACGTCCAGGTGGGGCTGCCGTCCGTCTCGGGCGGCCCGCGGTGGAACGCGAGATCCGGACGGAGACGGGGAAGCGGAAGCTCCATGGACAAGGCTGCGGTCATGCGGCTCACACCCCGAACCATCTGCGCACGGCGGCGAGCGGTTTGCGCAGGAGCCAGTAGGCCAGACACACCTTCTCGGACCCGTAGAGCACGGCCGTGCCTTCCAGGCCGAGCCGGACCGAAGGCGCGCCGTCCGCCCAGTCGGCCTCGACCACGAACCCGTGCACGCCCTTGGGACTCGGCCGAACGTGGCTGGAGGCATACGTGATCCGAGCCGCCAGTGCGTCGCCGGGCCGCACGTTGAGGACGACGCGGGCCGGCTCGTCGGGTGCGTAGCGGATCATGTCGCCCTCGGGCACCCAGATCCGCGCCATGGTGCGGTCCGGGTCCACAATCATGAGCACGCGTTCGCCCACGTCGACCGCACGGCCTTGCCAGGCGTGCGGTTCTTCGATGCGCACGATGCCCGCTCGCTCGGCCCGCACCTCGAGTTGCTCGGCCTGGCTGTCGGCCAGCTGCAGCCGCACCCGGTCCTGGGACACGCGGGCCTCGAGGCTGGGGAGCCCCGCGCGTACGTCCGCATCGTGGAACGCGCGCATGCGGGCCTGGGTGAGTTGGGCTTCGCGGACGGCGAGCTGCTGGCGCACGATCGTGAGCTCCTTGTCGGCCACGCGCCTGTCGTAGCGGAAGAGGAGATCCCCCGGCTGCACGCGGCTGCCGGGATCCACCACGATACGGTCGATCACGCCTTGGAGGGGTGCGGCCACCACAGCGGGCTCCTTGGCCACCACCTGGCACGGCGCCACCACGCGCAACCGCACGGGCAGCACAGGCACGAGAAACAGGAGGCACGCGAGCAGCGCGGCAACAGCCCCCAGGATCCAAAGCCGGCGAGCGGAGATGCCGTCCCCTTTGAACGGCAGGCGTCGCTCCCACTGCCGCCACGCTGCGGCGTAACCGCGGGCCAGCGAGACGAGGAGGTCGCGTTCCTCTCCCTGCCAGGTCTTGCCCGACCAGCGTTCCAGCCAGAGACCGGCGCTACTCCGGCCGTCGACCGGAAGGGGAACCCAGAGCACGCTCCCCCCTTCCATCCGCTCGACCTGGCGCTGCCAGGCGTCTTCCCGGCCGGGGAACCGTTCGGCCGAGAGCACGCCGGGCGCATCGATCTCACGCAGGTGACTCAGCAGGTCGCGCCAGGCGTCGGTCAGCGGTGCGTGCGCGTCCACCTGGGCCTGGCCCGACACGCCGAGCAGCTGCGGGCGCTTCTTGCGGAAGCGCCAGAGCACGGCCCGGTCGTAGCCGACGAGGGAGACGGTGTTGTTCAGGATATGGAAGACGAGTTCCTGCTTCGACGCAGCCTCTGTGGCCTCGAGCGTCAATCGGTTGAGCGTCTGCAGCGCACGGATGACCCCGGACGCCGCCTCGATCTGTGCCGCGCCTTCACTCATGGGTCGCCGTTCCGACAGACGGAAGCCTCAGCCGGCCGATCATGCCGCTGGCGAGCTCGCGCGCTGCGTTGTCCACCTCGGCAAAGACTTCGAAGGTTCCGCTCGCCGCATCGATGGTGGGGCTGATGTGCGTGATGCGCGCCTCGACCGGTCGGTCGATTGTTTCGATTTGGAGCGCGAGCGTCTGACCGATCGCGAGCCGGCCCCGCGCATGCGACGGCGCCAGGAACCGCGCCCGCAGGAGCCGGTCGTCCACGATCCGGATGAGCTCTTGTCCCTTCTGGACGAGCTCGTGTTCGCGCACCAGGAGCTTGACCACGCGGCCGGCATAGGGCGCCGAAATGGTGCAGGCCGCGAGCTCGTGCTCGGCCACCTTGAGTTCCATGCGCGCCTGAGCCACCGCCCGCCGCGCGCGCATCAGGTCCACGAGCGAACGCGACCGGTCGCGGTAGAGCTTCTCCACGGCTTTTTGCTCGACCTCGCGGCTCTCGAGTTCGGCCGCCGCTTTCTCCTGCCGCGCCTCGAAGAGGCTCCGGTCCAGACGCACCAGCACGGTCCCTTTGTCGAAGGCTTCTCCCATTTCGCCGAAGGTCTCGATCACGCGCGCGGAAACCTCGGCCGAGAGCACGGTCTCCTGCCGCGGGGCCAGCACCACGGAGACGGACGGCTCGGCCCGCGCGGTCTCGCCCTCCTGGCAGAGGACGCGAACCCCCAAGGACAAGCCCAGGAAGAGGACAAAGACCCAGACCGCTTTGCGCATGGAAACGCTCCCTCTGTCGTGCTCCGCCCTCAAGCAGACCGCATCAGCCATTGCCTCCCAGGACATCCGCGTGCGGCTGGTCCCCCGGCGCCAGAGGGAACTCCTCCGGCCGCGCCTTTGGTACGGCCTGCAGCGCTCCGCCTGGCGCAGGCACTGATCCGGCGGGGGCAGCCGGCGCAGTGATTGGTGCGGCCGGTGCTGCGAGCGGGAGGGCGTCGGCCTCGTCCAGCGCTTCATCCCGGCCGGTGGGCACGGCGGGCGCGCCTTCCCGGAACCGATCGGCGTCCGCCGGTCGGCTGTCAGCCCCCCCCCGCGGCGCTGGCGCAGCCACGCCCGGCTCCCCGTCGCGGCCGCGGCCCAGGCTGTTGCGGAGGCGCGCGCGCGCGATCCGGAAGCGCGCGGCCAGTTCGAGCATGCGGATCCGGGCTTCGAGCAGCTGGGCATCGGCGCTCAGCACCTCCCGGCTCGGGATCTGCCTGGCCCGCTCGGCCTCGGTCAGCTCCACCGCCCCGGCTTCCTGCTCCTGCCGGAAGGCTTCGCGCAATTCGCCGCGCTTTTCGGTGAGCGCACGGGCGAGTTGGTATTCGGCAGCCGCGTCCGCGAGATCGATCCCGGCCAGATGGACCTGGGCGATGATGGCGATGGCCAGGCCCGTCCGCCGCTTGCGGCTGAGCTCGGCCTGCAGGCGCGCCCGGCGCCGGCGCGAAAGCTTCTCCGGCAGCGAGAGGAGATCGAGCGACGCGTTCAGTCCGACCGTGTACCAGTTGTGATGGTAGAGCAGGTCGTCGGTGTTCCGGTCGAACTGGCCGAAGAGCGCGGCATTGGGAAAGAGCGACGCCAGGGCGATGCGCGCCTCCTCCTGCGAGGACGTCTCCTGGAAATCCTGTTCGAAGAGCTCCGGCCGGCTGCACAGCGCCTCGGCTTCGAGCGGCGCGAAATCGATGGCGCGGCTCTCGGACACGCGCGCGGGCGCGAGCGCCAGGTCCTCGTGTGCGAGCCGAAACGCGCTGCCCGCCGGCAATCCCAGGAGCGCGGCCAGGCGGGCCCGGTCGGCGTGCAGCTTCTGCCGGTAGCGGCGCAACCGCGTCTGGTTCTCGATGAGCGCGATCTCGGTCTGCAGGCCTTCGATCTTGTTGATGGCCTCCTCCTGGATCTGCTTTCGCACCATCGCCCGCTGGGCTTCGATCTTGTCGAGCACGGCCTCGGCCAGGGTCACGGCCCGGCGCGAGACCTGCACGTCCCAGTAGGCCTCGGTCACCCGAAGCACGAGGTCCTGCCGGGCACGCGCCAGGCGCACGGCCGCGATCTCGAGCCGTTGTTGCGCCTGCCGGCTGCGGAAGTAGGCGATGCCGAAGTCGAGGAGGTTCCAGGCCAGCTTGAGATTGAACGTGGACTTGCGCTGGTGCTCGGAGTAACTGGGCTCGGCGGACTTGCGGTTGTTGAAAAAGGTCACCGACTTGCTGGCGTCCTTCTCGCTTCGCCAGCTCTCTTCGCTCGAGGCCAGGAGAGAAGGAAGCATCCGGCGCCGGGCCCCCGTGCGCGCCTCGAGTTCGATCAACTCCTCCTGCCGGGCCACGGCCGTGTCCAGGTTGTGCGTGAGCGCATAGTCGATCGCCGCCCGCACGTCGAGGGGTTCGGATAGTTCTGCGGCCGCGCGGCGGACAGGGGCCATGTCCGCAGCCGCGTTCCGGGCACGCACCGCCACCGGCCCCGGTCGCGGCGCACAACCGAACCACGCGCCGCTGGCCGCCATGCCGGCCAGCCCCAAGAGCACCGGCAGAAGCCGTCTCGCCGGCAGGCTGGCGGCCGGAGTGGACGTCCTTCCTTGGACTGCACCCGCCAACGTCGTCTCCATCCCGTCTGTACGGTTGCGTACAGACGCGCTCGCGCCATCCTGCCGCGGTCGCGTGCCGCAATCCGGTCAGGTGCGCTTCATCTCGTCCCAGTCCCGGTCCGATTCGAGCAGCGCACCGGGACGCAGGAAGCCCAGGACCGCGTCGGCTGCTTCGAGTTTGCCGAGGGTCGATTTGCTGAACGCAGCCTGGCCGTAATAGGTCTCGCGCGTCTCGTCCTGGATGGCCCCGGCCAGCTCCAGGGGCTCGGCGATCTCCGGCAGATCCAGCAGGAGCCGCACGCGCTGATCCGCCACGAGCACCGCCTCGGTCGAAAAGAAGACCTGCCGCGCTTCGCCGGCGCCCGCGCTCCCCGTGATCATGCCTTCCCCGAGCAGGTTCTCCTTGGCGTCGAGCACGCGCACCGGGATGCTATGCATCATCTTGTCCTCGCCCGTCTGCAGTCCCCGGATCGAGACCAGCTGCGCGTCCTCGTCCGGGTCTTCCAGCGGCAGAGGCGGCAGTCGCACGGCCGCGCAGGCGTCCCGCACCGGTCCGTGGGTCGCCTCAAAAGCCAGGACCTGCCGGGAGGAGACGCGGTACTGGATCTGCCGGATGCGTTCGGCCGGAGCGCCCAGCACGGCGTATTCCACGCGCTCGCCGCCGATGTTGCCCGCCGTGATGGCGCCCGTGTTGAGCGTGATGGCCACCGCGATGCACGGCCGTCCCTGCGCCTGCAGCTGGAGGTTGAAATACCACGCCGAGGCCTGCATCTGCAGGGCGGTCATGAGCGCGTGCCTGGCCGGCTCCTCGTCCGGGAACATGACGTTCCAGAAGGCCTTGACCCCGTCCCCGTCGAACCGCCCCAGCGTCCCCTGGTGCCGGGCCACGATGTCCGTGGTGATCCGGAAATAGCGGTTCAGGCAACTGACGAGGTCGGCCGGTTCGAGCGCTTCGGCCATGTCGTCGAATCCCTGGACAGCAGCCACGAGCACCGTGGCCTCGGTACGCTTGCCGTCCAGATCCGCGGAGATGGTGCCGTCCACGATGCCCTTGGCCACGTCCGGGGACATATACCGGCTGAGCTGTCCCTGGCGCTGGCTGGCTGCCTCGACCTGGTCGAACAGGGAGGCGTTCCGCAGGGCACTGGCCGCCTGGGCGGCGATGCCGGTGAGCAGGCTCAAGTCGTCCTGGTCGAAAGCCTTGTCCGGCGACATGGTGTCCACGTTGATCAGCCCGAGAATCTCCTCCTGGCAGATCATGGGACTGCACATAAGCGAACAGATGGAGAAATCGCTGATCGACTGCTGGGCCCCGAACTCCGCACCGGCATCGGCGGACAGGACCGATTGCTTCTCCCGAACGACCGTGTCCACGATGGTCGAACTGATGGGAAAGCCCTTCTGCTCCTCGGGCGCCACGTTCCGTTCGCGGCCGATGATGGGCACCATCTCTTCGGTCTCCCGGTTGTGCAGCATGACGAAGGCGCGGTCGGCCTGTCCGAAGAGATCGAAGATCTTGTCCAGCACCCGGTCCAGGATGGCTTCCTGGCCCGGCACCTGGTTGAGTTCGTTGGCGAGCTCGACCATGGTGCGCAACCGCTGGATGGTCGCACCGCTCTGCTCGCGCTCCTGGGCCTGGAGCATGTCGGAGGAGGCGTCGAGCGTGTGGCTGATGGCAGGCGTACCGCCCTTGGCCGATTCCATGATCACGGGCACGGGCGTGTTGTCCACGAAGATCGCGCTGCTCGTCTGCTTCTCGCGCTGGGATTTCTCGGACGTTTCCGGTTCGGCCGGCTCCGTGCGAAACAGAAGATGCGTGGACGCGATGGTGATCCGGTCCCCGTGCTGGAGCCGGTGCGGGATCCCGGGTTCGAGCTGGTCGGACCCCACGTAGGTGCCGTTGGCCGAACCCAGGTCGGAGATGATGTATCCCTCGCCGTCCGGGGCCGTGCGGATCAGGGCGTGCTGGCGGCTGGCCCGGCTGTCGTGCAGACAGACCGCATTGGTCGGCGCGCGGCCCAGGGTGGCCGACCCCTGAATCTCCAGAACCCGGCCCTGGTGATGCCCTTCGATGATCTCGATCGTCGCCATAACGCCCCCTCACAGCCCTTGCAAACGCGCAGCCGCGCCGCGCATCAGCCCCTTCCCGTGACACAACTCCCCTCCGGGCGCGTTGCAACCGCTTCGCGCCCCGGCATTCCGCTCTCCGAGCGGATGGCTGATCATAGGACGCAGGCGGCATTTTCACAAGTCCTTTCCTCGGCGAAGGGGGGCCTGTCGATCCCTTGGCCGTGCAGGCCGGCGCGCGACGCGGCCGCGCGAATTGCATTGACGCGATTCGCGTTGCCGAGCTATAATCCCGGGCATCCGTCCGGCCTGGGGGTGAGCGGCCGGACGTCCGGTCTGGAGAACGCCATGGTCCGCGCTGTCTGCGCCGCCGCCCTCTGCCTCGCGCTCGTCCTGTCCGGCACACTGCGGACCGGCGCGCGTGCGGCCGAAACCGCACCGCCGGGCCCCGAATCCATCCCGTTGCCCGAGCCCCTGGTGCTCCACATCCAAACCTGCGCCCTGCGTCAGCTGGACGTCCATTTGAAAGGCACTGTGGGGCGATTCGCGCGCGGGGAAGCGAGCGACCCCGGCGGCGCCCCCGGTCCCAGCCCCACGCTCGCCGACCTCAAGACACGTCCGCGCGCATCAGCCAAGCGCCCCGGCAAGGTCACCATGCTCATCGGCATCCTGCTCAAGACCCCGGCCGACCGCCTCGAATACTTCGTCATGCAGGACCGCGGACTGCAGGCCATGGTGTTCCGACCCGACGGACCGGACGGCAAGTCGCCCAAGGCCCTGGTGCTGCCGATCGCGCATTTCGACGAACTCATCGGCGTCTGGTCCCGGCACGAAGTGGTCCAGCACCTGGTGGAGCGGGGGGAGGACGACGTCTTCCGCCTGGCCTATCCCCGGTACGGCACCTACTTCTTCAAGGCGGCCGGGGACGCGGGCGTGGCCGCGGCCACGCACCCCGACGTGGCCAAGCAGGCGGCTGCGCTGGCGCAGGAATGGTCCATAGCCCCGATCGACAGCGCAGCCGACCTGCGCATCCGTGCGGCTGTGCCGCGCATGCTCGAGGCCGGATGGCTGCCCGGCCCCGCCGGCACGGACGCCGAGGACACGAGCGCTATGAGCGCCATGAGCGGAATCCCGCCGCGCTATTTGGCTGCGCTCTTTCGGGTACCCGGCTCGCTCCGCCGCACGAGCGGCGACCTCTGGCCGCAGATCGCCTCGGCCGGGCTCGACGTATACCTCGCCGACAACGTGATCGCTGCGCAGGGCGTGCTCCAACCGCGTCCCGAGACCACACTGGCCCGCTCAGTCGAGACCTGGACCCACCCGGCCCGGAGCACGCCCTTGCTGGCTGCCATGCCGCGAGGCACGTGCGCGTTCGCGTCGCTCGCCCCCAACCCGGAACTCTTCGCACGGCTCAAGGGGCTGCTCTCCGATCTCCTCCTGGACGGCGCCCCGACCGGCCAGGAGCGGGGCCCGCTGGCCCTGCGCCTGATCCTGGAGAAGACCCTGTCCGCGGCCCGGGGCCGGGTTTGCTGCGCCTACGCCCGGGGCGAACTGAGCAACCTCAACGCGCTCGTCGCCTTTGAAACCGAGAGCGCGTCTGCGGCCAAGGGATACGTACACGCCGTGACCCGGCACCTGGGACCGCTCGGCAGCGCAGCGACCGAGGGCAACGTGGTGCTCCTCGCCCTCGGCCTCCATCACCGGCTGTTTCTCGCGGACGTGCAGACCGCGCTCCAGGAGGGCGACGACCGGCTGGCCAAGCGCATCCAAGACCTGGGGTGGTTCGCCGACGGTACGCCGCCGCCCCTTGCGCTCACGGCGTTCTACCCGGTCGATCTCGGCAAGGGCATGATCGGCGAAATGCTGACCCAGAGCCAGATCTACGGCATGCCCGTGCAGGTCGCCAAGCTCCGCAAGATGCTGCTCGACAAGCACAAGGACTCGCCCACGCCCGCCCTGCTCGCCCTCCGGCCGCAACGGAACCGCCTGGCCGTGTCCGCCTGGGTCCCGATCGGGGCCTACATGGATCTGGCGCGCATGCTGCAGGGCTTCATCTTTGCCTGGCGCGACAAGCACGTGGAGCAGGTGGCCAAACAATTCCTGACCGGCTGGCTCGACCGTGCAGCCCGCGAACTGCTCAAGCCGGAAGGCCTGAAAGAACTCCCGCCCGACGTCTTCGGCCACAGGAAGAAACCCGGGGCTGCGGGGGACGAAGACGCGGGCGACGAGCAGCCCGCGCCAGAGCCCGAAGCAGAGGCGGAGACAGAACCACAGGCGGAACCGGACAAGGACACGCAGGCCGCCCCTGATCGGCGCCCGCCCGAAACACCAGCCGACGGATAGAACGCGACCCCCGTCCAGCGTCCGCGCCTCGGTCGCGCCCTTCCCCTCACTCGTCATCTGCCGGGACTTGGAGCAGCCGTTCCGGCAGTACGAGCAACGGCCCCTCCTCGAGGTGCCCCACGATGTTGATCCACGCGTTCGCGCCGTGGCAGACCGAGTCCGTACGCACATACCGCTTGCGCGCGCTCCAGAGGAAGCCGCCTTGCGCGCGGTCGGGGTTGGCCGCGTCGTATGCATTGGGGCCGGTGAGCGCGTGCTGCAGGATCCATCGCGAGACGCGCACGATGGACGCCTTGTACCGCTCGCAGTCCTCCAGCCCCTCGGCCCGCCCATAGAGATAGAACTCGCTCATGACCTCGGCCAGCCACCCGTTGCCGCTGCTGGAGAAGGCCCGCTCCCAGCGGCCGTGCCGGGCCGGGTCGTCGGGCGCGTGGATCTGCCGGCCGAGCAGGTTCCGGCTGAGCAGCAAGGCGAGCGCGCGCGAATAGTCATCGCCGAAGGCCTTGGCATAGTCGAGCAGGGACAGGGCCATCCAGGAGGTCGAGATGGGATTGGGCTTCCGGTAGTCGTCGCCCACGTAGCATCCGTCGGATTTGAATTTCTGCACGAACCGTGCGGCCAGTCTGTCGGCTGCCGCGCGGTACGCGCGCCTGCCGGTGTGCGCGTGGATGCGCGAGAGCGCGGAGAGCACCTGGCCGTTGTAGAGCATCGACTCCTTCTGCGACCTGGACCAGGTTCCGTCCTCCCGTTGCCGCACATAGGGCCGCACACTCCCGTCCGGCCGCAGCATGGTCACGAGCCAGTCCGCGCCGCGCGCGGCCGCATCCAGGTAGCGCGCGTCGCCGGTGCGCGCGTGGAGCACGAGCAGGGTGAAGATGGTCTTGGCCGTGGTCCCCACCACGAACCGGGGCTGCTTCCGGTCCTCCTCGGTGAAATAGGCATAGTGAAACGCGCCGTACGTTCTGCTCTTCGCATCGGCGTTCTGCATGGAGAGGAGGAATGCGCTCGCATCCCGGATGGCGGAGGCGAGACGTTCGTCCCTGTCGGCGTCGCGCAGCTTGAGGAGGGTGAACACGAGCGAGGCCGTATAGATCGTGTGCAGCCGGTCCTCGAAACGGTCTGACGCCGGGTAGTAGTACTTGTGCGCGCCCCCGTGGACGGGGTCGAGGACGCCCAGGAGATACGCCTTGGCGCGGGCGACGTGCTGCTCAACGAGGCGCCTGTCGACCCGACGGACCGCCACGAGCCCGTCGATGAGTTCGACCCCCCGGCCGTGGTGTTCGAGGATCGCGCAATCGAGGCGGTCGAGCGTGATCTGAAAACGCGCCTCCCGGACCGCCTCCAAGCCCAGCCGCGCCTCCGCCAGCGCGGAGACCGTTGCCTGACAGAGCGCGCGCCCCAAGTCGCGCCCCTGGGCCGCATGCTCGCCGCGCTTCTGTCCTCCGTACCAGACGGCCACGGACGGGGCCCAGTCCCCCGCCAGGGAGAGATCCGGTCCGGCACGCGCGTCTTCCCCCGCCTCGGCCACCCGGCGGACCAACCCGGCCACGCGGTCGCGCAAGACCTGGTTGGCGCGGGCGGCCGGTCCTGCCCCCGAGCGGACCGCAGGAGGAAAGCCCCCGCCCGGCCGGCCGCCGCGGCAGGCAAGGCCGCCGCTCACGCACAAGGCGGCCACGGCACAGGCCCAGAAGAACGGCGGACGAAACAAGGGGCGCGTCTCCTTGGCATGGCGGCGCGGGTGCCCTGACCTCGGCGGCAGAGGGCGTTCTGTCCGCGCGGGAAACCCCTTGACGGCTTCACGCCAGCGGGTAGAATGCCGATAATAAGACAGCGCGGTCGCTTAGCTCAGTTGGCAGAGCGCCACACTCACATTGTGGAGGCCATTGGTTCAAGTCCAATAGCGACCACCAGGTACGACCTCGGCCACCCGCAGACCCTGCGGGTGGCCGTTCGTTTGGCAGCGGATCGCCGCGGCTCGTGCGAGCCGGACACCCCGCGCCCGCGCGGATCCCCGCCCCGCTCTCACTGGAGGCGCTGCTGGATGGTCTTCTCGTATTCCGGGAAGTAGCGGCTGATGACCGGAAGCTCGAACTGGGACAGGATGCTGCTGTTGCTCTCGCGCTCGAGCAGGAACTCGAACGAGGCCCGCACGAGCGTCTCCGCCGGGACCTTGCTCCCTGTGAGCCGCTGGTAGTCCTCCTGCCGGACCGTCACCGTGTGCGTGGTTGTGCCCCGGTCCTTGACCGTCACCTCGAACGTCTCGTCGCCCGTCTTGTTGACCTCGATCTCTGCCATGATCTGCCGGCCCTCCTGACTCCCCTGCGCATTTCCCCGACACAACCCGCGCGCTCGCTCGGCCTCTGCCCGCGCATGCCGCGCTGCGATGAACGCACGCGCACCCGTCCACCGAATCCATGCGTGCGGCAGAGGCGCTAGCGGAGGCGTCCCACCAGCCGCCAGCTTGCCGGCAGGAGCACCGTGGCCAGGCCGATCTTCAGCGCGTCGCCCACGAGAAACGGGAACACGCCCGCGGCCAACACCGCGTCCCAGGCCACGAACCGCGACAGCCAGCACGCGCCGGCCGCGTAGATGACGAGGTTTCCGAGGAACATGGCACCGGCCGCGGTCTTGAGGCTGCGGTCCCACCCCCGCTCGCTCAGGAACCCCACGACGCCGGCCGCAGCCAGGAATCCCACGAGATACCCGCCGGTAGGCCCCACGAATCGGGCCAGACCGCAGGCGCCCCCGGCGAACAGGGGCAGGCCGAGGAAACCCAGGGTCAGGTACGTGAGAACGGTCGCAGGACCGCGCCTGGATCCGTAGAGGGCTCCGAGGAGCAGGACGGCCAGGGTCTGACCGGTGACGGGCACCAGGCTGAACGGCAGAACGATCTGGAACTGCGCCGCAAGGGCGAGCAGCAGACTGCCGCCGCAGACCAGAAGCACTTCGCGTCCCACCCCGGCCTTCGGAAACATGGCCTCGATCATGACCGTTCGACGAATGCCAGCGCTTTCCATGTGTACCACCTCCCTGGATTCCTGCTGCAGGACGGCGCAATCCGCGCCGAACGAGCCGTGCATTGTAGCCGCTCGCCCCTGCCGCAGCAAGAGATTTGTGCGACCCCTGCCGGAAGGTGCAGGGGCCAGCCGCGCCCCTCCTCCCCCTTCCCCCACCCCGCGGTTTTGGCTTGACGTGTCGTGGCCGCCGGATAGACTTTACCGCAGAGAGGGGTACAGGGGTCCGCGATGACCAGGCCGCATCCACGCAAGCGAAAGACCGGCGAGCAAGGGGCGGTGGCCATCGAGTACATCCTCGTCTGCGCCCTGCTCGTACTGGGCGTGGCCGTGAGCGTGCCCCTGGCCATGGAGCGTTTCGGATATGCCTACCGCGTGATTTCTGCGGTCGTGTGTTCTCCGTTTCCCGCCGGGTGGTGAGGCGGGTGTGGATCAGGAGGAAACAGATGGATACGGAACTCAGGAGACGGCAGCGGCAGAAGGGTGCTGTGGCGCTCGAGTACATCCTGCTCGCAGCGCTGGTGGCGATCGGCCTGATCGGGGCGTTCGTGTACTTCCGCAACAAGGCCAAGGAATCCGTGGAGAGCATCGCCGACACCACGTCGGATGCAGTCGAGACATCCACCAAGGATGCCGAGGACGGCCTGAGCGGCTTCGAAGCCAGTGACACGGGCGGCGGTTCGGGCGGCGGCGACTAGCCCCCTGCCTGCCTTGCGGACGGCTGTTGCCTCGGACGGCGCCCCCCGGGGCAGGCCGCTTCCTTCCCGTCGGAATTGGAGGCGGGGGTACCCTTTGGCGTTTCGCAGAGTGCCCGGGAGTGCCCGGGCACTTTCTGCATCCGGACTGCGAGATCCCATGCTCCTGTGGGTACAGCACATCGCCCTGGTGGTCATCCTGGGCCTGGCCGCCTTCTGGGACTGCCGCTTTCAACGGATCCCCAATTGGCTGAATTTGGCCGGCCTCGGCCTGGCCGTGGCCGTGGTGGCGGGCGCCCGGATCACGGGCGCTGAGACCCGGGTGGACGATGCGCTGCTGGGCCTGGTGATCGCCGGCGGGGTCATGCTCTTCCTCTATCTCGGCGGCGGCCTCGGCGGAGGCGATGTCAAACTGGCGCCCGCCTTCGGACTGCTCGCCGGCTATCCGGACGTCGTCCGCTACCTCTTTTACGGCGGTTTGGCTGCGCTGGCCCTGATCCTGGGGCGCCTCGCCTGGCGCGGCGAACTGGGCGGACACGCCAAGCGCATCTGCCGCAAGCCCTTCCGTGTCCTCAACCCGGGCGCCGCCCAGGAGGCGGCCGCAACCCCGGAAACCGCCCCCGCTGCCACCAGCTTCGCCCTGGCCCTCTTGATCGGCGTGGTCTGGGTCTGGCTCATGCGGGAACTGTGAGTTTTTCGATTGGCTGACAGCCAGGAGCCACAGCCCCCCCCTTTTTCCCTTTACAGCCGCGCGATTCTGGCGTAGAAGAATCCCCGTCCAAGGCGGGTTGCAGCAAGGCCTTGGAGGGGAGAATGCCGTCGTGAACGGTTTGCACGCATGCACGCAGCCGCGAACGCTCTGCCGAGCGCTGAGGCGTCTCTGGCGCGACGAGTCGGGCGTGGTCATGCTCGAGACCGTGCTCGTCTTTCCCCTGCAGCTGCTCGTGACCATGATCATCATCCAGGTCGCGCACATGTACACGGCAGCCAACGTGCTCCACTACGCGGCTTACCAGGGCACGCGCACGTATGCGCTCAACTTCCACCAGAACCAGATCGCAGCCAAGCGACTCGGCAACCGCGCGGCCTGGGGGATCGCCAGCACCATCAACAACGTGGCCGGCGGCCCCGCCCACATCCGCGTACCGAACCGCCGGTACGCCTATCCCGGATTCGACGCTTTCGGCCGGGCCCAGATGGCCATGCTCTTGGGCACGACCGGCGATCCTGTGCACGCACCCGAATGCGTGGCCTGGGGCCGGCTGGCCTACTGGCTCGACCTTAGCGTGCCGGTGGGCGGTCCTTTCGTGTATCACGTCATGCCGGACGCCAAGACCAAGACGCGGCCCTCGGCCCACGGCGCGATCGGCCAGGCCCTGATGCAGCAGAACGCGCGGATCTACAAGCCCTGGCCCGACGCGCCCGAGCCGTCCAAGGGCCCGTAACGCCTGCGACGGACAGAGGATCTTCGCCCGTGCGAACGCTCGCCCGACATCTGACCCACCGCCTGCGCGCCCTCCCGCGCGACGAGAACGGGCAGAGCGCGCTCTTCGCCGTGCTCACCCTGATGCTGCTGATGATCGTCATCGCCTACACCTACAACGTGGGCACCACCGTGAGCCAGCGGGTGCGCCTGCAGAACGCGGCGGACGCGGCCGCCTACTCGGGCGCCGTGGTCGAAGCCAACGCCCTCTCGTCCATTGCGTGGCTCAACAACTGCGAGACGTACCTCCACGCCAAACTCGAGCAGCACATGCTGGACGTGGTCATGTACTCGACCGCGAGTTCGATCGCCAATTGGGGCAAGTACACAAGAGACCATTTCGGCGGCTCCAAGGACACGGACACCAAGAAGCCCAAGAAGCACAAGGACCGCGAGAAGTACGAGTGGCATCCCTTCATCACCTATTTCGTGCCCATCCCCTTCGTGGTCCACAACGGCAAGCTCGAGACGAACGTCTTCGGACAGCTCACGGCGCTCGACGGCGCCCCGGCCAACGGCTACCCGCCGGCGGACGAATTCAAGACGGTCTTCGACAAGCTGACCTTCAAGAAGAAGCTGCCTGCGACCACGCTGCAGGACCTGGCCGACGCGATGAAGGACAACCTCAGCGGCCTCGACTTCGGCGAGGACAATCCGCTCGACGCCATCCTGGAAGGCGCCACCGAGGCCATGAAGGACTTCGGCTCCGATCTGCCCGGCATCATTCTGGACACCATCGTCGACACCGTGAAGACCGAGATCTCCAACCTGATGAAGAACCTGGTCTCCTATCTCGTCAAGGGAAAGACCCCCACCATCTCGATCAGCAAGATCATGAAGACCCTGGTCAAGAAGCTCGTGGAGAACATGAAGGCTGCGCTCCTCGATGCCATCAAGGAATTTCTGGGCAATGTCTTCGATTCGTTGACCAGTTCGGTCAAGGACTACCTGCTCGGCCTGATCGACAAACTGCTGGAGTTCGAGAAACAGCAGTACAGCACGTTCGAGGAGGTCTTCGACGAAGACCTCTACTCCCGTCTCCGCAGCAAGTACGGCCCGTCCGTCTCGGTTGCGAACGCAGAGGACGTGGTCAATGTCACCAAGGACAACGTGCTCAAGGACGCCACCACCTGGATCGCCAATCCCGACACCCAGAAGCGGCCGGGCGAGCTCTGGATCCGCCAGCTCTCGCTCGCGGCCTCGGCCATCGCCAACCACCCAATTCGTCTATCCGGCCGGGTTTGAGATGTTGGCGGACCGAAG
>CAZBZG010000002.1:37859-38859 GCA_964496245.1 uncultured Planctomycetaceae bacterium
ACTTCACGTTTCCGTTCAGCAACTATGAGGCGAAGTGCTCTACAGCGTAAGCTACAACGCCCCGCCCGACGCGCTGGTCGCCATCTACCCCGCGCCCGCGCTCCCCGGCACCGGTGCGAGCAGCGATCCGTACGACAATGCAGCGCCCGCAGGCACCCGCGTCTTCAACGGCAAACCCGCGCTCAAGCCCGACGACGCGTCCGCCCCCTCCGCGTTCTTCCGCTACGACGCCTATCCCACGGGCGACGATTTCGTGGAGACGAACCGCTTCCTGGCCGAGTCCCGCCGCCAGGCCCACGCGCAGGGCATGAAGTACGTACGCAAGAAGAAGCCCGAGGACGACGAAGTGGCCGAAGAAGAGCGGGTCCAGGGGCCGGTGGACAGCATCATCCTGAAGCCCGAGATCAGCCACTGGTGGAACGAGCGCGACGGCGTAGTCGAAGAGGAGGGCGAGCCGTTTCTAGGCATCCTCCGCTGCTGGAACCGGAAGGACCGACTCGTGGAGTGGGCGGAGCCGCCCGATGACGACTCCGAGTGGGAGTTCTGCCCCATCGGATACGCGCCGGGCAAGACCCCGGGCTCACCCATGGCCAAACCGCTGGACGAGGAGAACGCAGCCGACGGCCACTGGCACGTCAAACACGGACACTCGCACGGCGAGGGCTGCGTGCGCTCCTGGGGCGGGCTGTGCCTGGGGATCTATCCGCTGCCGCTCCTGCCGCTCTACGGCCGATCCTGGCTCTGCTTCTACAAGTGCATCATCCTCGAGATCGCCTGGCAAATCTCGCCGGTCCAGCGCCACCACATGCAGTTCCTCAACCACCAGGCCACCTACCACTGGGACGGCCTGGTCGAGTCCGAGGACAACAAGCACATCTACTGCGAGGTGGCGGTCAGCAACCGCACCTCCACCAAGGTGCCCAAAGACAGCGGCGCGGAGTCCGAAGTCAAGACCCAATACCCGGACCTGGTCCCGGGCTTGCGCTTTCCCAAGATCTGC
>CAZBZG010000003.1:0-37452 GCA_964496245.1 uncultured Planctomycetaceae bacterium
GGGAAGCCCGGTCGACCGCTGAGGGAGAATAAATAGTATTGTGTCCCCGGAATAGCTCCCGGCAAGTATGGCAAGGAAGGTGGGACCTCTGCAGAAAACCCGTTTCTGCAATACGCCGTGGTGGATGAGAAGACAACCGATTGGGAGGCGACGGACTACGACGAGGTGCAGCTAAGGTCTACGAATCGCCTTCCCGATATGGTTGATCATTATGTAAACTTTGCAACAGAATGGACGTTTTTCGTCTACAGCCGTACCGGTCAATGGGTGCCATCCTACTTGGCAGACGGGCAGCAGTATTCTCAAGCTATCCGACAACTGCACAAAGCGCGCGTTGATTTGCCTGCGGAAAGGGCGAATACAAATCCGAAGGTTGAAGATGTCACATGTGGGCTTTGCCTTATCTATGGTAACCCTCTGCGAGAAGCTCAGGACATTACGATGGGCCATCTTTATTATGCCTGCACTGTCGCATCTGCAAACAAGTCATCCGCCGTCATAGTTGATGAGATAGCGAGAGACGCCCTTGGGTCAGCAAGATTTGGCATCAAGGGTATGTACGGACCGTCAACAGATCCCAGATATATAGAGGGAGCTTGGCCCGTGATTGATGCTGCAGAGAAAGCTGATTGCGCGACGCTTGCAACTCTCGGAAAGTGGTCCGTGGACCTCCTGGGAATTCCTGGAACAGAGCTTCGTTTTGTGTATGCTCGTCACAAGAGTTGGCAAGGCATCTGGTCTACTAAACCTGGGGAAAACGAGAAGCATCCTACGCGAAATAGTCCATTGCTGATGATGTTTGCAACCAACATGGCTGCCGGTAATCCAAACGCATTCGAGGGTTGTTTGTTCTACCAAGGGAAATGGTATCTTGGAGGGTTTGGAGATAACGAGGAAATGCGTGTTAGCAGCTCTGCAGAAGCCATCTTGCGTGTCGTAACGAGTCCCAACAATGTGGATGGCTCGCTGACATCGGGACATCAAGCTTGGGCAGATCAAGCTGATTTGTATGTGACGTACCCCGACATGTGGAAAGTGTCGGGACAATGTGCATGGAAAGACCAAAATGGTCGACAGGGGTTCTTCCTGGATGTAACAATCAATGCGAGGCGAGGCTCCCAGGTGGTAGCGTCCACTCAGACAAGAGTCTTGAGCAGGCCATCTCTCCCAGACATGGGCGGGTACTACGCCCTGGATATTCCCAGGTCAGGCAGCATCGTTGTGGAACCCAGCAAGGAGCATCCCACCGTTCGTATAGCAAGCTGGGATCCGTCATCAAGAACCTATGTGAATCTCAATTGGGATCCTGTTGGCCAACACTATATCGCCCTGATCGTTGTTCCGGATGAATGAAGGGTGCCTTTGGTGAGGAGAATCAAGAGATGCATATTGACCACAGAAGTCGCCTGCTCCCTGTGTTAACTGCCGTGACTTTGTGGGGCTCGGCTCTTGCCCTGCCCGGCTTTTCCACAAGCGCCCAGTGCGCTGAGGCCCTTTCGTTCGGTGAAAGCAGACCTGGAGGTTTCGGTCCAGTCAAGATGGATCAAACGTATGCTGCCTTTCAGGTCATGGCAAGCGCACAAGAGCGGAAAGGCAAGCCCTACATGGGGAACCGACATGCAATAGTCAGGGAAGTGGTCCGGAATATGTCCAGTCTGCTCAAGCCAAACGTGATTCCCCCTCAACGTGTAGTGGAAGGGAATGCTCTGCTGTTAACATTTGACCATGTGCCGACCGCCGGTGGTAAGAAGGAAGTGAAGCAGAATACACCAGTCCTCTCTAAGCCCGGCCTAGAAGGCGCAAGCATGCCAACGCTCACCTTTCAGCCGGACGTGGCCTATCTCGCCTACAGCGTGCAACTCACGAATAGAACCTATGAATTGCTCTATTCAGTTTCATACGCTTATCATGACCATGTCTGTATCCGGATCAAGATGACTACTGGCAAGGATAGGGTCGGTGGCGAGATCCTAGTGAAGGACATCCCTGGTGTCGTGCGAGCGTTTCTTAAGGGGATGAAGACGCGTGATATCCCTACGAGCGAGGATGCCGGAAATGCGGAGTTCACTGTAATGGGTAAATTCAAGGTTCGGGAACATGATGGTCCGGTTCAACACTTCACCATCGCGTATGCTGCACAAGACCGAAGCCTATTGGTCCTCGTGAGACTCGAAGACGACCGTAAGTTGGGATTCTCTCACGTTCTGGTGTCAGGGAGGTGGTTTGATCTTGTAGAGAAAGCGCGAGCCAATGAGAAGGAGTTGGAGAAACAGAAGAAGGAACGGCAAGAGCGAGAAATTCAGCTAAGAGATGCCAAGAATGCAGAATATGGAAATGGATGGCAGGAATTCGAGCGACAGATCGGGCTGATCAAATCCGGCATAGATGACAGCGCGAAGAGGTATGCTGCCAGCCTTGAAGCAGTGAGGGCCATTGATCTGCTCACTCGAGAATCTCCGGTGCCGCACAAGAACCGGATTTGCAGGCTGCTCTCCCTCTGTGATCAAGAGCCCAGCGAGAAAATGAGAGGAGCCATAGTGAAGAAGTGCGTCAAGGCTATCACAGCATCAGCCCCCACCTTCACCAAATCTCCTTCCTTTATGAAGCGAGATTCAAGGAAAGACACTGACAAGGCAATGGCTAAGCTGTTTGCCAGCCTTGTCGCTGCACACCGTGATGGGGATGAAAAAGCAAGGAGCAAGGCCTATGATCTTCTTGCGCAGGAACTCCCAGAGGCAGGCTACAGCCTTTGGGAGGAGTACATGAGGCGCGATCTGTCAGCGGCAGTACGCACGGACATCGCCTATCTCTTAAGAGACAGCCACGACAGGCGTAGCATCCTGCCTCTGCTTTCTTTGCTGGAGAAGTCAGATATTGAGCAGGTCCGTTTTGCGGCAAGGGTGGGACTGGCTTCTCACATTGGGAAGGCATTGCGCGTGTCTGAGAGAGTAACATTGACAAAAGAAGACAGGGCGAATCTAGTTGAGCACGTCAAGAGAGAGTTGGGCCAAGGGAATGAGTGAGGCAATGGCGTGCCACGTCTGACTTGACGTAATACTCCTGAAGACCGCAAGTAGCGTCGCGCGGAGTTGCTCTTGTCGCCCATGCGGAGCATCGCGAGGGTCGGTTTTCTGGTGGGTTTCTGGCTCTTGCGTACGAAGAATGTTGAAGCGGGGCTGGCAATCGAGTCTACAACAGCCTGATGATTCAGTAATTGCGGATTCCATTGTGCGGAAAGAACCCTGGGTCAAGGCCGGAGCACCCCTGAAATCCCCTGATCACCACTACCCAGGGCCCACCAGCCATCAAGAAGCACCTTGGAGGAACCTGACCTGCATTGCACCGAGCGGCTCAGAGAGCATAGGGCTTCATATCCCCCGGGTCTTCTTGTCGCCAAGAACGCTCGCTTACCGCTCCGCTTACTGTGACACCGGTTCTCCAAAGTGTTCTCCTGCTACCTCCTGATGCTTCTTGAGACGACCCCCTCCCCGGGGGAGTACGCGTCGGAACACCATATGGAACATACAGAAATGGCCTCAAGAGTACGTCTGAGTACCCCTGAGGCCCTATGAGATGTGGAGCCACCTCCCGGACTCAAACCGGGGACCTGCGGTTTACAAAACCGCTGCTCTATCAACTGAGCTAAGGTGGCGCAGGGGGAGGGCCGGTGCCGCACCCAGTCTGGGTGCGGGCGTAGCCGCATCACGGCGCGACAGGCTCCGGACGTCCCCGGTGGGCTGCATCCTACCCGCGCGCGCGGCCTGAAGTCAAGCCCGAACGCAGCGGAAGAGCGGAGCACCTACGAGAAATGCCCGGCGTACCGCTCCATGGCGTCCATCAACGCGCGCACGTTGGCGAGCGGCGTGCCTGGATGCAGACCGTGCTTGAGCATCAGGCCGCCGCCGGGGCTGCCGAGCCGCTCGACAGCCGTACGAATGTGTGCGTCGATCTGCTTCGGGGTGCCGAAGCGCGTGATGCGCTGGCGGTCGATGTCCAGATCGATGCAGACCCGGCCCTTGAGGTGCGCCTCCATCCAGTCGATCCCATTGACCAGGTCCTGCAGGTTGAGCGCCTGCACGCCCACCTCCAGCAGGTCGTCGGCCAGCTCGCGAAGGTCGCCGTCCGAATGCATGTGGATCACGCAGCCGGCGTCGCGGGCGGGTGCCACCAGCCGCTCGTAGACCGGCTTGATGTACTGCCGAAATTGATCGGGGCTCAGCATCGGGCCCTGCTGCATGCCGAGATCCTCCGGATACCCCATCCACTCGACCCCGGCATCGACGTACCGCTCGACCAGCCCCCGGTTGAAGGCTTCGACCATCCGGATGAGCGCGGAAAGCTGCGGAGCGTCGTCGCACATGTCGAAGATCAGGTTCTCGTAGCCGCGCAGATACGTCAGGGTCAGGAACGTATGCCCGTGGCGAAGGCCACCGGCAGCCAACCGGCCTTGGCGCCGCGCGCGGCGCACGTTCGTTCGAATGGCCGTCCAGTCGATCGGGCCCCATCCGTCGTGCGCTTCCGGGGACGGCGGCGTATAGCCGTCGAAGTCCGTCCAGTCCGCAATCGCGTGTTCCACCACAGCGCCCGTGATTCCGTTGGCCAACGTCTCCCAGACGCACCCCCAGCTGTCGGTGTAGGGCTCATCAGCGCGCCGCCAGGACGCATAGCAAGGCACGACCGGACCGTCCGGCTTTTCAACGCCTGGGAACAGAAGCGGATGGGCGGCCATCAGCTCCTGAAGGGCCTCCTGCGGGTAGTGTTCCCAGCAGCTGGCCGTGATGCCGAAGGAAATCGGAATGCGCTCCGGCGTCTCGAAGCGGGTGGCGCGCAGGATGTTCTCTCGGTCGTTCATCGGGGCGGTCCCTTCAGTCAGCAGGATCAGGAGAACTTCTGCCCTACAGAATACACACGCGCAAAGGATTCGGCTTTCGATTGCTTATGGCAATCAGATATTGTACATTAAAACCGGGCCTGGTTCAGAAACCTGCGGATCCGGGTCACACATGGGACGCGGAGCGGTATGTAGCCCAGGCACTCTTGCCTGGGGCGGATTCCCTGAGGCGCTGCACAGGCAGGAGTGCCTGTGCTACAAACCGCTCTCACCGAGTGTTACCCGGAATTGAACCAGGCCAAAAACCGAGACAGGAGCCCGGATGCAACCCGGACGCATTACCTTCGACCACTTCAAGGATCTCGGCTTCCCGCATGTCCGCCACTTGGGGCGCAACAACAATCTGCAGGCCATCCGGCCGCTGTCCAGGCACACGCATGCGGGCGCATTCGAGATGGTCTACCTGGCCCAGGGCAGCCAGATCTGGGGGGCCTCGGGCCGGGGGTATCTTCTTCAGGGCAACGACCTCTTCGTGACCAAGCCGGATGAGCGCCATTCCACAGGACGGTACCCGGTCTCCAAGAGCCTCTTCTACTGGATCCAGTTGGAGGTGCCCTCTACAAACGCCGGGTGGTTCGGGTTCTCTGCCAACGAAACGCGCGATTTCGTGGACGCCCTGAAGGGCCTGGACAGCCCGCAGTTGCGCGGCCGCCCGCACATCCAGGACCTCTTCGAAACCAGTCTGTCGGCCGCACGAAAGCCGGCCACGCCGCACGCCACCGCCACGCTGCGCCACGCGCTGATGGGCCTGGTGCTCGAGATCGTGCAGGCGAGCACCCACGACAACGCGTCCACGCTCAGCCGGGTCATCGCCGACGTGGTGCGCGCCATCCGCACGCGCGTGCGGGAACCCCTGCGTGCGGCTGATCTCGCAGCCGGCAGCGGCCTGTCGCTGAGCCGGCTCCGGGCCCGGTTCAAGGCGGAGACGGGCGTGGCCCTGGGGCAGTACATCACACGCGCGAAAGTCGACGCAGCCATGGACCTGCTCGACCGGGGGTATTCGGTGACCGATACGGCGTTCGACCTCTCGTTCTCGAGCAGTCAGTACTTCGCCACCGTCTTCAAGCAATACACCATGCAGACGCCCAGCGCTTATCAGCGCACGGGGCGGGCGGCGGGCGCGGCGCGCACGAGCAGCGGCTCGAGACCGCCCGCGTCCCCACCGTCGGCCGGCCGGACGAAACGATGAGGCGGCAAAAACGCGCGCTCCAGCTTGACAACGTCCGCATCGCAGCGCAGAATAGAGAGGCCCTTTCGATGATGGCTGCGCGCATGACCCACACCGTGCCAAGAAGCCCAGGAGTCCCTGCCGAGCCGCCAGACCGCGTGTCCAGCGCCCGCTCTCCATTCTGCAAGGGCGGACAGCCTGCCATCGGCCTGCGCAACGCGCTCTGATTCCATTGGTTATGGAATTCGCTGCGACACCGGGTCTCTGCCTGCAGCCCCGGACGCGAAACGAGGTACGCCGTGGACGCCTTTCGCAAGCTGCTGCCCTTTCTCCACCCGTACCGCCGCCGGCTGGTGCTGGCCTTCCTCGGCGTCGCCTTGCTCACGCTTGTGCAGGCCACGCCGCCCATGGTGCTGCGCTACCTGATCAACGAGATCGTGCAGCCCGGCATCCGCGGCGACGAGAGCGCTTGGGCGCTGCTCCTGCCGGTGGTCGCGCTCTACGCGAGCCTGCCCATCATCGTGGGGCTCACCCGGTTTCTTAGTTTTCAGGCGCTCATGCTCGCCAGCCGCCGCTTCGTGGCCGACATCCGGCTCGCGGCCTACGACCGCATCCTCAACCAGACCATGCGGTATCACGGCGAGATGTCCGCGGGCATGCTCGTCAGCCGGGTCATGAGCGACCTCAACATGCTCCAGCGCCTGCTCACCGGCGACACCGTGCGCATCGTGATCGACTCGATCGCCTTCACGTTCGCCGTGGGCATGATCTTCTTCATCTCCTGGAAGCTGGGGCTCGTCTTCCTCGTGGTGGTGACGCTCTATCTCGTCAGCTACCGGATCTTCTCCCAGCGCATCCAGACGGCCACGCACCTCTATCGCTCGGCCTACGACCGCATCGCCGGCCGCCTGCAGGAAACCGTGGAGGGCGTGCGGCAGGTGCGCCTCTACAACCGCGAGGAGTGGGAGAACGAGACCTTCCTCGACCGCACCTCCCACAGCCTGGACAAGCTCTGGGAGGGCCGCATGAGTTCGGTGGGCCTGAGCGTCTCCTGCCAGGCCATCGCCGGATACGGCTCGACCATCATCTTCGGCCTGGGCGGCTACTTCGTGCTGACCGGCTCGCTCGAACTGGGCGGACTGATCGCTGCCGACCGCTACGTATGGATGGCCATCCACCCGGTGATCACCCTCACCATGATCGCCGGCCAGATGAGCGAGACCTTTGTCTCGGTCCGGCGGGTCCAGGAGATCCTGGACGCGCCCGTGGAGGTGACCTCGCCTCCGGGCGCACCCCGCCTTCCCCGCGGCCCGGGCGAGGTCGATTTCTCGAACGTGCACTTCGCCTACGAAAAGGGCAACCCGCTCTACGAGGGCCTCGACCTGTACGTAGCCCCCGGCACCACCGTGGCGCTCGTGGGGCACACGGGCTGCGGCAAGACCACGCTGACCCAGCTTCTCATGCGCCACTGGGACATCCAGCAGGGCCACATCCGCATCGATGGGCGCGACATCCGCGAGGTCGACCTGCGCAGCCTGCGCGCGCAGTTCGGCGTGGTACTCCAGGACCCCGTGGTCTTCGAAGGCACGGTGGCCGAGAACATCGCCTACAGCGAGCCCCACGCCAGCCGCGACCGGATCGAAGAGGCGGCGGCGGCGGCGGAACTCGGCAACACGATCGCCCGTCTGCCCGACGGGCTCGACACCATGATGGGCACCGAGGGCGTGCGCCTCTCCATGGGCGAGAAACAGCGGCTGAGCATCGCGCGGGCCACCCTGAAGGACCCCATGATCCTGATCATGGACGAGGCCACGTCGGCCCTGGACAGCGAGTCCGAGATCCTGATCCAGAAGGCTCTCTCGCGCGTGCTGGCCGGGCGGACCAGCTTCGTGATCGCGCACCGTCTGAGCACCATCACGGGCGCCGATCTGATCGTGGTCATGGACGACGGCGAAATTCTCGAGCAGGGCACGCACGAGGAACTGCTGGCCAAGCCCGGCGGGACCTATCAGAAATTCTACGAAGCCCTGCGCACCGGCGAGGAGGGTGAACTGTGAGCCGCCGGTCCGACCGCATCGACGCCATCATCGAACGCGAACTCGCCGACGTCGAGGGATACAAGGGCGGCGCGGGCCAGGACCTCGTCCGCCTCTGGCGGGTCTACCTCAATCGGCATCACGCGCACGTGGTGGGCGCCACAATCCTGGTGGCGCTGGGGGTCATCGTCACCTACGGCTTCCCCCTGACCGCGCGGTATCTGATCGACGAGGTCCTCGCGGGAATCCGCAACCTGTCGGCCCAGGCGTTTGCGCGCCGCTACCGGGGGCTGCTCCTCGTCTTCGGCCTCAACTGCGGTATCTGGACGGTCAAGGTCATCACGGAATGGCTGAGCCGGCGACTGCTCGTCACGAGCGGGCAGCAACTCGTCTACGGCCTGCGCCGGGATCTCCACGAAAAGCTCCAGCAGCTGCACGTCGGCTTCTACGAGCGGATCCCGCCCGGCAGGCTGCTCAGCCGCGTGCTGGACGACGTGAACATCATCCAGGAATGGTCGACCATGCGCCTTGTGATGCTCTTCAGCTGCCTGGTGACGATCGCCTTCGGCGGCGTGCTCATGGTCTGGCTTCACTGGCGGATGGCGCTCATCGTCTTCCTGGCGCTGCCCTTCTACGCCGTGGCCTACCGCGTGTTCAAGCCCCGGATCCGCCGCGCCCACATCGCCATGCGGCGCCTCAACTCCAAGCTGTACGGCCTGGCCGCCGAACGCGTGCGCGGCGTGGCCGTGGTCAAGGCCTTCACCGCGGAGAAACGGGAACTGCGACGTTTCGCCAGCCTCATCTTCGACCACGTGCGCGTGGGCATGCGGGTCGTGACCTATACCCACGGCCTCGCGTTTCTGGCCATGACCATCTCGGCCGTGGCGCTGGGCGTGGTCATCTACATCCTCTTCCTCCAGGTCAAGGCCGGACCGGCCGCGGGCGGGATCACGCTGGGCAGCGCGATCGCCTTCATCGACGTTTCGCGACGCCTCTTCAATCCGGTGGCCCAGCTCGCGAGCATGCTGACCATGATCCAGGCCGTATTCGTCGTCATCCGCCGGGTCCTGCGCATCCTTGACACGCGGGTCGACGTGGTCCCCGGGTCGATCCAGCTGGCCGGCATGAAGGGCAAGATCTCGTTCGACCACGTCACGTTCACCTATCCCGACCAGTCCGCCCCGGCCCTTCGCGCTATCGATTTTCACATCCACGCGGGCGAGAAGGTGGCGCTCATGGGCCCCTCGGGCGCGGGCAAGAGCACCATCTTCCAGCTGCTCATGCGGTTCTACGACCCCCAGCAGGGGACCGTGCGCGTGGGCGGGGTCAACCTGGTAGACGCCGATCCCGGCTCGGTCCGGCGGCACGTGCGCATGGTCCAGCAGGAGCCGGTGATCTTCTCCGGCACGGTCGCCGACAACATCGCCTACGGCGACTTCGATGCCCGGCCGGTCGAGATCATGCGTGCGGCCGAAGCGGCCGAGCTCCACTCGTTCATCATGGACCAGCCGGTCAAGTACGAGACCTTGATCGGCGAAAACGGCGTCACGCTCTCGGGCGGCCAGAAGCAGCGCCTGGCCCTGGCCACGGCCCTGCTCACCGATCCCGAGATCCTGCTTTTGGACGACACCACCAGCGCGCTCGATACCAAGACCGAAGCCCGCATCCGCGCCACCCTCAACAAGGTACTCGAAGGACGCACCAGCTTCATCATCACCCAGCGCATCGCCACGGCCCGGGACTGCGACCGGATCATCGTCATGGAAGAGGGCCGGATCACCCAGATGGGCACCCACGAGGAACTCTCCCAGCAGCCCGGCTTCTACCAGCGCATCTGCGAGCAGCAGGAGGCGGTGTAGGCCAGACGCCCAGCCATTGCGCCCGCATCCGTTTGACAATCCCGGTTTTCCCTGTATGCTAGAGATTCCGTGAGGGGCCGCCGGGGCCTTTTCGCCCCGCAGCCCGCGCAAGGAGACCCCATGGCGCTTTTCAGCAACCGGCAGGACGACGACAAGCTGCGCAGCCAGCTCCAGACCGAGGAGCGGCCGCCCGATGCCAAACTCAAGGAGGAGCTGAGCACGCTGGTGGCCTCGGGCAAGCGGAGCGAAGTGGACCGCGCCATCAACGAGGCCGAGCAGGTGGTGGACGAGGCCACGCGCGCGGACATCCGCGGCATCAAGCTCATGGAGATGGGCCGCTGCCCCGAATGCAGCGCCCGCACGGAAAACTTCCTCTACACCACGGTCTGTCCGGCGTGCGGCTGGTACCGGCGCGGCGCGCCCCAGGCCGAACACTGCGTGGTCACCCTCAACAGCGGCGAGACCCTCGAATGCGACCATGTCTTTTCGGTCCACGGCGACCAGATCCTCTGCATCCGGGACGGCGTGGTCTGCCACCAGATCACCCGCCGGTATCTGCGGCGCGTGGACTATGCCTGGGACGAAGCCGCGCTCGCCGAGGCCCAGCAGCGCGCCTCCAAGGAACGCGAAGGCATCTGCAGCTGGTGCGACAAGAGCCTGCTCGAGGCTGAGGAGGGCGGGCCGTTCGACGAGTACGTGGCCTTCGGCGCCATGCAGGAGCACTACGTCTTCTGCGCCAAATCGTGCCTCGAAGCGTTCCGCAAGCAGTACCCGTCGCGCGTGCACCGCAACTGCTACGAGACCGACTGCGCCACCTGCGACAAGTGCATCAAGCGCTACGATACCGACGGGTTCAAGCGCGTGCTGCTGCCGTAGCCTCAGCCGCCGAATACGCCCCTTCCTTGCGCCACACGTCGAGCATGAGTTCGTACCGCTCCAGCGCCATGCCCGTGTAGATGCAGTTGCTCGTGCCGAAGACGTAGCCGCCGCCCGGCATGCCGTGGCGCAGGGCGTAGCGCGCGCTCTCCAGCACGTCGGCCTCGCTCCCCGTCTGCAGGGTGGCGCAGTTGACGTTGCCGATCAGGCAGACCTTGTCGCCCACCCGGCGTTTGACTTCGGCGATGTCCACCCCGCCCTGCGGATCGAGGCTGTGGATCGCATGCGGTTCGCCTTCGACCAGAGCGTCGAGGATGGGCATGATGTTGCCGTCCGTGTGCTTGATCACGTAGAAGCCCAGTTCCCGGTAGCCCTGGATGAGGCGGACGAGGTAGGGCGTGACGAATGTATCGAACATGGCGGGCGACAGGAACGGATTGTCGTTGAAGCAGTAATCCGCGCACAGGCAGAACCCGTCGACCGTGCCCCACGCCTTGATCCGCCGGCCGCGTTCGAGCGCGTCGTCCACCCGGCGCGCGGCTTCGTCGTGCACGGCCTCGGGGTCGTCGGCCAGGCGCGCCACAAAGTCCATCATCTGGTTGCCGCCGGGGATCGAGTGGGTGGCGTCGCCGTGGAGCGTCACCAGGTACTCTTCGCCGGACAAACGCCGGACGTGCTCGACCGCGAGGCGCGTATCCTCCTCCGCCCACCCGGCGCAGGCGTGAAAGAGCGTGCCCGCCAACCCGAAGCGGCGGAGCGTCGCCACGTGCAGATCGGCCACGTCCCGGCGGTGGAGCCTGCGCTCGGTCTCGCTCATCTGCTTCCACTGGCGGTAGTGCCGCTGGGACGGATGCACGCGTCCGAACGCCTCCATGGTCAGGAAGAACTCGAGCTCGAAATGCGGCACGTGCCCCACGGGTGGACGGCGTTCCAGCGCATGAATGAAGCTTTCCCTTGGTGTCATGGGTCTGTTCCTCCTCTGGTCTCCTCAGGCAGCCTACACCGCGCATCCCGGATTTTCAATTGGCGCGTCTCGTGGGTTGGTGGTATAAATGCAACACATTCGGTCCCTGCGAGGAGAGATTCGGCATGACCAAGCACTCCCGCATCACCCTCTCCGCCCGCACCCCGCCCCGGATCGAACGCGCTGTGCGGGCCGTACACCCGGCCGACCAGGGCACGATCACCCACCGGTACAAGACCACCGCACTCCACCTCTACGAGTACCCGGCCCGCGTGCGCGTCGGCCGGCACACCTATGCGCTCCAGCCCGGGGACCTGACCTTGACGCCGCCGGATACGGCCAAGCAGTACTGGTTCGGCACCGACGGCCGCCACTGGTGCGTGCACTTCTATCCGGCTGAGAACCGGTCGCGTGACCGGATCCGTCTGCCCATCCACCTGCGCCTGGGCGAGCGCGCATCGCATGCGGCCGAGTGCCTGCGCGAGATCGTGGATCTGGCCAACCCCTCCGGCCAGACGCCCGAGCAGGAACGCCTCCGACAGGCCGAAGCTGCGCATCGCTTCCAGAGCCTGCTCCTCTGGTTCGCGCGCACCCAGGCTGCGGTGCCCGCCCGGCGCGGCCGCTGCAGCGGCAAGGGGATCGAGCGCATGGCCGCCTACGTCCGCGAACACCTGCCCGAGCGGCTCGACGTGGGGCGTCTGGCCGCGGTCGCGGGCCTCAGCCGCAACTACCTGGCCCGTTGCTTCCGCCAGCGGTTCGGCACGACCATGCTCCGCTACGTGCTCGCCTGCCGCATCGACCGCGCACGCGAACTCCTGGAGACCACGGACGCGCCCATCCAGTCGATCGCCGCGCAGGTGGGCCTTCCGGACCTCCAGCACTTCAACAAGCGCTTCCGCCGCGTCACCGGCCTCAGCCCGACCGCGTGGCGGGAGCAATACGCCGAACGCACGGACGGGCGCACCCCGTATGCACGCACCCCTTGACAGGCCGCGCACGTGGGCCAGAATCATCGCGCGTTCGCAGGGCTGGAGACGGCAGCAGGAGACGCTATGACCGCGTAGTGGGTAGAAACCGCGGACGCCGTGTGCCGTTCGCTCGCGACCGATCCCGGACAGGGCCTCCGCGAGGACGAGGCCCGCCGATCAACACGGCGCAGTCTGCGGTTCGGAGGGTCCGGCTCCTGCCGGACCGCGCGACACGTGAGGTGCTGCGGACGCGCGGGAGCGCGTCCCTCCGACCCCCGCTCGCGACCTCGTCTTCACCGGTAGAGTTTGAAGAGCGCCTGTGTGCCGTCGTCCTCGCCGCCCTGGGCGGCCAGGCGTTCGTACATTTCCCTGGCCAGATCCAGGCCGGGCGTGTCCAGGTCCATGGCGTCGGCCGATTCGCTGGCGATGGTCATGTCCTTGATGAAGTGCTTGACGTAGAAGCCAGGATCGAAGTTGCCCGCGATCATGCGCGGGGCGAGGTTGCTGAGCGACCAGCTCCCGGCTGCGCCGGAGGCGATGCTCTGGAGCACGGTCTCCGGATCGAGGCCCGCCTGCTTGGCGTAGGCCACGGCTTCGCACACCCCGAGCATGCCGGCGGCAATGGCGATCTGGTTGCACATCTTGCAGTGCTGGCCCGCGCCCGCCGGCCCCTGGTAGACGACGTTCTGGCCCATGAGATCGAAGAGCGGCCGGACCCTGTCGAACGTCTCCCTGTCGCCGCCCACCATGATGGAGAGGCGCGCTTCGCGCGCACCCGTATCCCCGCCGCTGACGGGCGCGTCGAGCGCGGTCCCGCCCTTGGCCTTGGCCGCCTCCTGGATGCGCACGGCCAGGTCGGGCCGGGAGGTGGTCATGTCCACGAGAATCGTGCCGGGCTGCAGGGCGCCGACGAGTCCGGCGTCGCCGAGATAGACCTCCTTCACGTCCTGGGGAAAGCCGACGATCGTAAAGAGTACGTTGCAGTGCGGGGCGAGCGCGGCCGGGTTCTCTTCCCAGACTGCGCCGCGCTTGACCAGCTCCTCCGCCTTGGCGCGCGTACGGTTGTGGACGTGGAGCGTGTAGCCCGCGTCCATCAGGTGGCCGGCCATGCTGCGGCCCATGACGCCCGTGCCGATGAAACCGATGGTGGTCTTGTCCTTGCTCAGCATGATGGGTCGTCTCCTTTGGGCAGCCAGCGCTCGCGTTCCACGAGCGGGGTCTTGAACTGTGTCTTGATGCGTCCGGTGCTCTCCAGGTGATGCAGGCACGCGCGCAGGCATCCCCGGCCCACGCAGACGGCCAGGTGCCGGAAGCGGTGGTAGATGAACTGATTGTAGGCCGGGCTCTCGCCCGGCTTCTCCTTCCCGGTCCAGAAGGGGCTGAACGCGGGATCGTCCCCGCGATGCACCTTGGTGCACGCCCGGCAATCCAGGTCGGCGTGGCTGTAGGTCTGGTTCTCGATCTGGACGCGATGCGTGCGCTCGGTGCCGATGGCGTTCGCCTGGCAGTGCTTGACGCACTGGCCGCACTCGTCGCAGACCTGTCCCGTGAAGAGCGGGGTGGGCGCGAGCTCGGCGTCGGTCAGCACGCCGAAGACCCGCTGGCGCGGGCCGAATTCGGGCGTGAGGAAGACCTTGGACAGCCCCAGTTCGCCCAGCCCCGCAGCCACGCCCAGCAGCCGCAGGGAGATGCCGCCGTCCGGCCCGTCCGGTTGGTCCTCGCGCGTCTGGCGGCCCAGGTGCATGCGGAACGGATTGTGGACCGGCACGCTGGTGTGGCCGTGTTCTTCCAGGAAGAAGACGATCCGGCGCAGCAGGCGCGGCGCCTCGACCTCGTTCAGGTACCAGTAGGAGTCGCAGTTGTACGCCTGCCAGTAGGTGCCTTCCTCCACGGCCTTGAGCGTGCCCCGTCCCTGTGGCACGGCAATGGCGATCGCGGTCTTGGCCTGCGGAAAGATGGTGTGAGGGTGGAATTTGCGGGGTGCGTTTTCGAAGCGGCTCATGGGCGCGAACCCCACGAGCGCTGCGCCCGCGTCCAAGGCGACCTCACGGACCTGGTCGGTCAACGTCATGCAGGGATTCCTTTCATCCGCGGTTCTTCCGGTAGGCCCTTCGGCATGTGGCCAGATGCTCGGCCATGGCGGTCGCGGCTGCGCGCCCGTGGCCTTTGCGGATGTGATCGTACAAGCGTTCGTGCCATTCCAGGGACGCCTGGCGGTGGTCGCGGGTTTGGGTGGACGTGGCCACGAGCGGTCCGAGTTCGGCGGCGAGCAGGCCGAAAAGCTTCTCGAGCACGGCATTCCCTGCCATGCGGGCGATGGTGCGGTGGAACGCGATGTCCGCTTCCGCATACCGAGCCACGTCGGCTTCGCCTCCCCCGCCTTCGCCGGCGGCGCGCATGGCGGCCAGAAGCTCTGTCAGGGTCTGCAGATCTTCGGGCGTGCGGCGTGCGGCTGCGAGCCGGGCGGTCTCCTGCTCGATCAGGATCCGCGCCTGGTAGAGATCCTCAGCGTACTGCTCCCCGTCCGTGGCAGCCAGGGGCAGGAACACGTTCTGCAGGCTCGTCAGGTCGATGTCGCGGCTGACGGTCGACGCCTTGCCCTGGGCGCTCGTGATGATGCCCAGCGCATTCAGCCGCGCCAGCCCTTCGCGCAGAGCGAAGCGGCTGATGCCGAGCGCCTGCTGGAGTGCGCGTTCGCTGGGGAGCCGATCGCCGGCTTTGAGCTCGCCCTGCCGGATGCGCTCCTTGAAATGGTTGACCACCGCCTCGGCGGTCGAGATGCGGACCAGGGAGGCGCTCTCCATCAGGACTCCTCGTCAAAGACGACACCGTCCCGCGCCAGGGTGTCGCGCAGCAGGCCGAAGTCGAGCGCGCGCGGCAGGGTCTTGCGCGCGGCTGCGAGCGCGGCTGCCGTGCCCGCGGCCTGGCCCTGAGCCATGCAGCTCACGGTGTTGCGCGTGGACATGTGCGCATCGTGGTCCGAGGTGATCATCATGCCTGCCACGAGCAGGCCGTCGAGGCCGGCGGGCAGCAGGGCGCGCAAGGGCAGGCCGTAGGTGCCGCCGTCGCGGATCTGCAGGCGCGGGGCAGAGTCGTGGAACCCGTAGACAAAGACCTCGTCGTCGAAGTGCCGGCCCTCCAGCACGTCCTCGAGCGTCATGTCGTAATCGCACGCGATCCGCCGTCCGCGGCGGATGCAGAGGCTGGGGCTCGTGCGCGCGATGAAGGCCCGTTCGCAACCGGGCACATACGCCCGGAAGAGCTCGACCGCCCGCCCCTGCCGCCGGCGCAGGTCGACTTCAGCTTCGGCCACCGCATCCCGGTCGGTCGGGCTGACCGGCAGCTTTAGGTTGAGCTTGATGAACATGAAGTAGTCGTCGTGCGTGGACGTGGTCACCATGGACATGCCGATGGCCTTGGCGGCTTCGTGGAAGCCCTCCGGCAATTGGCGCGCGCGGCCGTCGAGGCGCACGATCTGCCCGTCCTTGCCGCTGCGCGGTCCCTCGGCGAGCTGGGTCAGGGCGTCGTGCGTTTCCAGAAACGCGCGGTAGCGCTCCAGGCTCACGCCGCCCACACCGATGCTGTTGGCCACGGGGTAGTCGTTGGGTTCCGTGAAGTCCGCGCCCGCATACGCAGCCAGGTCGCCGTACCCGGTGGCGTCGACGAAACTGTCCGCGTAGATGGCTTCGCGGTTGGACTGCCTGGCGCCGCGGCTCTCGGCGACCACGCCGACGAGGCGCGTGCCCTCGCAGATCGCGTCCACGAGCAGGGTGTTGAGGCAGAGCGTCACCCCGGCCTCGGCCAGCAGTTCGAGCGCCACCAGCTTGTAGAGCTCGGTGTCGATGGCTGTGCAGACCGAGTCGTAGTCAAACCCCTCGGTCATGTCCGCGTGGCCGGTGGTGCCGCCCACGGCGGCGAGCCGGTCGATCAGCTCCTGGGCGAGGCCGCGCACGACCTGGCGCTTTTCTACGCCGGGAAAGGCCTTCCACAGGTTGTAGAAGCTGTGCAGTGCAGTCCCCCCTTCGACCGCGACCCCGCCCACGTAGCCCTTGGCCTCGACGAGCGCGGTCCTCGCGCCTGTGCGCGCGGCCGCCAGGGCCGCGATCACGCCGGCCGTACCCCCGCCAGCCACCACCACATCGAACCGCCGCACGGGCAGGCTGCGGGCAGGTTGTTCGTAGGTTTCCATACGAGCCGCTCCTCTGAGATCGCAACATAGTATACTTGTCAGACCAGTTTGTCAAGGCGGAAACGCCAGCGTTCCCGGTCGCCCATCCGAACGGGTGTTCAGGAGCGGACCGCATGTCGCCTCAGGGGTTGCTTCCGAATGCCTTACCGGACGGGCTACGCGCTTCGCACCCTGGCCCGCAGGCGGCGCGCCAGGCCGGGCAGGGCCAGGAGGATCAGTCCGACCAGCACCACGGTCGCCAGGATCAGTTGAGGACGGAACGCGGGGCCGGTCCACAGGCGCATGAGGGAGACCAGGACGAGCAGCCCGAACGACACCGGCAAACCCAGTCCCGGCCAACGGTGGTTGACTTCCCGCAATCCCAGCACGAGCGCCAGGGCCACCAACACCTCCAGGGCGAGCGAGAGCCCGCTCGAAAGGCAGAAGAGGCGGACCTCGCCCACGGCGCTCGAAGCGGTGTCCCGGGCGAAGTAGAAGCGCTGCCCCTGGCGGAGATCCGTCATGTGGACCTCGATCGGCAGGGTGCCGGCCTGCATGCCGCGGCCGAGGGCTGTACCGCGGGCCTGGGCACGTCTGCGGCCAGCGCGATCTTTGCCCGGTCCCGCCTGCCCCGCAGGCCAGTCAGGCGCCTTCTTGTCAACCGGGGGGATCCGGCCGGCGGTCGCTCCGATGCCATCGGCCTCTGCGTCTGGGGTGGGCGTGTGCGCGCGTTCCCCCGTCTTCTTCCGCGCCTCCTCTTCCCGGCTCTCAGGCTGCGGAGCCGGTCTGGCAATGGGCTCTGGTTTGCGCTCGGCCGGCTTCTCCTCCGGCGGGGGCGGGGGCGGGGCCGGGCGCGTTTCCAGATCAACGGACGGCTCGGCAGCTGCCGGTGCGGTTGGGGCGAGCTCATCGACGATCTCGGTTTGGACCTGGACATCCACGCGCGCGGACACCTCTCTCCCATCCGCCTTCGCGCGCTTCTCCTCCTTGCCGGCTTCGAGCTTTTCGTTGAGCCACTGCCCGATCTTGCCGCGGCGCGAACCGCGGTGCGCATGGCTGCGCTCCAGGGATCGCTGCAGCGCCAGCTGCGAGGCGGCTTGCGCCTTCTGCTCCTTGCGCTTCTTCTGGAGTTCGCGACGGTACGCGGCCTCCGCCTTCTCCCGTTCGGCAGCAGACTGCGGCTGGGCTTGCGGCAGAGACGTTTCCCCGCCCCAGGGGACTTCTTCTTGCTGGAGTTCGAACTGCGTCTCGATCCGCTGAACATTGCGCTTGGTGGCCTTCTGTCGCGAGTACGCCTCGCTCTTGAGCGAGGCCAGCACCTTGTCCTTGCCGAAGGTGAACCAGCTGTCCGTTTTTCGCTTCTGATACCGCAGCTGCTGCCAGTTGTCGGTGAATGCGGTGAGCGCCTGCGTATTTCCATGCCTGCGCAAATTCTCCACGATCTTGTCATTGGGAAGCCAAGCCACGTGGCTGTCGCGGTACAGGGCCAGGGCATGGTCCGCCGGTCCGCCCTCGCGCAGTTCAAAGGCGATGATCTCGTCCTCCGGCCCGGTGTCGCCGGCCTCGGCCACATACCCGTACCGGCCGGCAGCGCCCGGGATCTCGAAGATCTTGTCATCGCTGATCAGGCCTGCACCGCCCTGATACAGATCCTGGAGCGACGTGGGCATGGTGCCGTAGTACTGCTCGGAAGCGTACATCTGAATGCTTAGACCGATCTGGCGGAGGTTGCTCGAGCTGTTCGCGCGCCGGGCTGCCTCGCGCGCCTTCTGGGTGACCGGCAGGAGCAAGCCCGCGACAATGCCGAGAATGACAAGCGCCCCCACGACCTGGAGCGCACCGCGCCAGCGCACGCGCGCGCGGTCGCGGCGGGCCAGGTGCTGGACCGCGCGCCACGCGAGAAACAGGGCCCCGCCCACGAGAAGCAGAACAAAGGCCGCCTTGAACACCCACACCAGGAGCGCCCAGAGAACCCCCAGGATCATCCAGACGAGCGCCCACAGGGCGGCGAGCAGCTCCCATACGAGGGTGATCAGCCGGCTCGAGAGGCTCTGCCGGCCTTGCCGCAAGAGCAGGTTGCCGCTGTGATGCACGAGATCGTAGCGCTCCGGCAGGTACAGCTCCCAGCCCATCTGTTCCACGCGCATGTTGCTCTGCCCGCCGCGCGCGTCAGCGATGTCCCGTAGCGTCGGGCTCTGCAGGTCGAGGCTCGCATACCCGAAGGAGCGTTCGAGCGCCTGGATGTACACGATGTCCAGTCGGAAGTCCTTGGCTGTGATGTTGAACCCGGTGAGCGGTACGAGCAGCCGGCCCTCGGCCTGGTCGTACACGGGCTTGATGGGAAGAGCCGTGCCGGTGCTCCGGGCGTACGTGCTCCAGAGTTGGGCGCCCCGGGGAAGCTCGACATCGAGGAACTGCTGCGTGCCGGGATTCTGGACCTGGCAGCTCAGCTTGGTGAGCAGCTTGCCGTCCCGGGTGATCCGGCTGACGAGCCGGCAATCGGTGGCCCTGGCCGCCCGCCGCGCCCCGCTCGTGACGCTGGTGGCCTCGAGCGTGAGTTTGGCAGCAGCCGAGTGGAACCGGTAGGCCAGCACGGGTTGACGCTCGGGGGTTTCGGCAGCCGGAAGCGGACGGCGGAGAAACCGGCTCTGGCCCGCTTCCTGGATCTCCAGATCGGAATGTCCGGCTGCATCGATGCGTTTGACTACGAGCAATTCGCCAGCCACGCGCGACGCGTCCATGACACGGATCGGCTCCAGCTGCACCGCAGCAGCACCTCCGTGCATGGGTGTGGGCTTCTCGCACAGGAGACGCACCGGGGGAAGGTCGTAGCGGCGCGAGGGGAACGTGACGGTCACGCATTCGCCCTCTTCCCGCACGTGCTCGGCCCGGAACGCGGCCTCCGCCTGGTCGGAGGCGACCGGGGCCAGGCGGGTCAGGCGGAAGCCCCGCGGCAACGCAAACGACAGGGCGCCCACCCCGCCGCGTTTCAGCTCAAAGGAGAGCGTGCCGGCGAGCTGGACGCGGCCGCGGCTGACCGTGACCACGAGGTCTTCGTCGACGCGAAGGACCGGCTGGATGCGCTGGCGCGAAAGCGGGAGGACCTCGGCGGATTCGCGATAGACAAAGAAGCGTTCCGCCGGTCGCGGCGGCCGCGAGAGCGGGGGCGGAAGCTTGGCGGCTGTCCGCGACCGCTCATGGGGCTTGTGCATGCGGCGCTGCAGGTGCGGCCAGGCCTCGCCGAGCCGCATGTCCTCCATGCCCGCTTCGACCACGGCCTCCGCCTCGCCGGCCGTGAGATGCCACCCCCGGCCCGGATGGACAGCGAGACCCCCGCGGAAGCGCGTGGCATCCAGGACCACGGGCAACCGCAGATCGAGCGCACGCACGGTGTCGGCGAGCTCCCGGGTGGCCCGGACATACACCCGCGCATCCGCGCGCAAGGCCTCCTCGAGCTGAATCGACAGAAGGCCCGTACGCGGGTTGTAGTTCCAGTCCTTGACCGCTGCCGCCTCCACTTCCTGAATGGCCAAGTCCGTCTCGAGCTGGAGGCGGTGCTGGAAGATGGCTGCGCGCCGCACGCGCACGGCCACGAAGATCCGCTGGTGCAACGCGCTCTCGCCCACCTCGACCTCGCTGAGCGCTGCCGCCCAGACCGTGGGCGGGATCGGCTCTAGATCGAGCCGCAGACCGGTCGGCGGCTGGTCGCCGGAAAGCGCCGCGCTGGCCGGCTTGAGCCAGTCGGCCAGTTCTCCCACATCGACCTGCTCGAGCCCCGGGGGCTCGCCCCGGCGGATCAGGTCTGTGCCCTTCTGCGGCTGGAAGGCGAGCGTGTAGCGAACGCGCCCGGCACCCTCCGGCCGCATGACAGGCGCCGGCCAGGGCGTTTCGCCCCTGGACAGGTCTGCTTCGAACTGCATGGTGCACGCCTCGCGGACGGGACGCGCCGTGTCGATTGTCAGACGGTCGCCTTTCTGGTGCCACTGCCGTACCTGCGGGCCGGTCAGGGCCAGAACGCGCAGACCGGGCGTCAGAACGCACGACAGCCGCGACGTACCGCCCGACCGCACCCGCACGGCGAGCCGCCCCCGGAGGACGAGGCCGTGCTCCCAGACCTCTACGCGCTCGGCCAGCTCCGCATCAAAGCGGAATGGCTCCTTGAGCATCTCCAGCGTTGCCGTGGCCCCGGGCTTGGTGACCGACACGGCCGGCAGCCCCTCGCGGCTGGCCGCATGTCCGCCCGTGACCGACAGCACGCGCACGCGCAGGTCGGCAGCGCTCTGGAGCTGCAGACTTCCCGCGGTCTGCGTGGCTTCCGCGAGTCTCGGCAGAACCACGCGCACGCGCTCGGCCTCGACGTCCAGCGCACGCGTACACACGAGCGTCAGCGTGAACTGTTCGCGGGCGGTGGAACGCGTGAGCGCGAGGCGATTGGGCTTGTCGGACGCGTACGTCCGCGCGACCGGCCGCCACCCCTGGAGATCCGATCCCGTGAGCTCGAGCGGCGCCCAGCCAGGGGGGAGAATCAGATGCAGCCTGCGGCCCGCGCCGTCGAGCAGTCGGCAGGCGGCGGTGGCGGTAAGACGAATCGCTCCCTCGCCCACGTGGAGTTCGCCGTCCAGCCGAACCACCACCCGCGGCGCATGGTCGGTCCGCCGCGTTTCCGGGGCCAGGCGCAGGCGGAGGGGGGCACGACTCTGTACGAGGATCTCGATCTCGGTATGGGTCTGGCGATACGTGGTACGGACGGCATGGGGTTTATCGCAGGCTGCCTGCACGCGTTCGCCGGGCACACGGATGCGCACGGTCTGCTCGGCGCCCTGGGGCGCGGGCAGCACGACGTGCCGCTCGTCCCCGCGGCGCACGACCGGAAGCGAGAAGTCCACGCGAACCGCAAACGTGCCAGGCCTGCGCACCGCTGCGGTCAGGCCTTCTGCGCTCCGGCTCACCACGACATGCCGGTCTGCCTCGATCCGCGCCGGCCGCATGCCGCCGGAGACCAGGAGCGCGTTCTGCCATCCGGTACCCGTACTTCGCAGGCGGAACGTACACCGGGCGTGGACATGATCGCCCTCCACGGAGCCGGTGAGCGCACCGGAGGTGATTGCGAGCACGGGCGCACGCGGACGCACAACCTTCTCACCAGAGTGGCCGATGCCGCCGGCCAGGAGCAGCGAGGCGGCAACGCCCAGCCACACGCCACAGCGGCAGGATCGGCAGGCGCGTGCATTCATTCGGCCGGCTCCTCCACTGCCACTGGCTGCCTGATTCCCGCGGCCTCCGGCCGGACGCAGAGGATCCACAGCCTCCGTTGCGGGCTCTTTGGCGCTCGGTCAGACGGACGTGCCTGTCCGGACGCGCGGGAAGGTGGCGGCGTCTGCTCGAGGTCGGCATCGCTTGCGGATCCAGTGTCGCATGCAAAGCCGGCGACCCGGTCGAGCCACCCGGTCGACCATTCGCCGAGCACCACCGCCCGTGCCGTGGGCACGGTGAGTGCGGTGGCCATGCGAAAGCTGCGGACCCCCGGCAGCTCGACCGGGCCGGCCCGGGTCTCGACGGAGGCGGCGCCAGGCACAAGCGCGGCATGCGCGAGTTCCACGCGGCCTTGCGCCCGTTTGACGGATCGTTCGTCCTGCACGGAAACCGCGTCCGCGCGTTGGAAGGCGACCGTGCCGGACTGGAAGGCATCCAGACGCTTGAGCTGCGGGGCGGCCCAGGCCGGGGGCCTGTCCGGGTCCTGCGCCTGCCCGTCGGGTTCGCGTGCCGGCTGGGTCGCGCCCGGCTTGTAGGCGCCCACGTACGCGCGGGTCGCGCTGGCTCTCTTCCACACGGTTTCGATCGCGTTCGGCCCGCCCCTGACGTGTTCGACCTGCAGCAGGCGGCTCGATGCGAGCAGCTGCTGCAGCACAGCGGGGTCCACGAACGGATAGGTCGACTCGTTCGTGGCCTTGAGCTGCCGCACCGCGTTGGCCGGTGCCTCCACCAGGCGGAGCGTTGCCTGCAGAACCATCGGGGACTGTTCTGGCTGCTGCCGCTCTTCGACCGCCCCCGGCGGTTCCGGCCGGGCGAGCGAGGCTGGTTCGGCCAGCGGCTGGACATGCACGAGCCACATGAGCTGCCCCGCCCCTTGCGCCGGGCCGGCCAGCATCTCGGTGTGTTCGGCCCGCACGAGCGCCGTGCGGTCGAACGACAGGCGCCGGCTTGTGGACGCGTGGATCCCGCCCGCCGGGGTCCGGCACACGCCGGCCCCAGGACACCGCACCACAGCGTCCAGATGAAGCTTGACCGCGAGACGCGCGCCAGCAGGGACCACGCGGACCTCGAGCGTCAGCCTGTCCGTCGCCAATTCGGTTTCCGGCAGAGGCCCCCCCAGGCTCGGGGTGTATCCCGTGATGGCCTCTTCTCGAAGCTTGGCCTCCAACTGCGCGGATTCGCCCCCTTCGATCAAGACGGCGGCGGCCAGGAGATGTCTGACGCGGCCCGCGCGCAAGGCGGATTCGATCCGGCTCATCTGCGCCTCGGTTCTTCCGCCAGCCGCCCTGTCCCGCTGGAGCCGGGCCACGAGCGCGGGAGGCGCGCACAGCGCCTCGACCGAGACCTGGTAGGTGCCCGCGCGTCCGTGCGCGGCTGCGAGCAGCACAAGGGGCACAAAAAGGGTCCACCGGTTCATGCCGATCCCTCCTTGTCCGGCCCCTCGGAGGATGCGGGCTCGTCCGGCTCGGACCGGTCTGCCCCGCCTGCATCGTCCGGCTCGCGGTCGGACGGAGGCGTGGGCGCGTCGCCGGCCTGTGGTGTCGGTTCAGGGCCTGTTGTTGAATCCTCCGTTCCAGACATGCGCGCGGCGCTGTCCGGGGCCGGTCCGACGCGCTTTGGCGCGGGCAGCGGCTGGGTGGCCGGACGCTCGGCCGCCCATGCTCGGCCCCACACCACGCCGAGGTGACCGAGCGCGACGAGGAGCCCGAGGATCGACATGACGCCCCCCATCCAGACGAGATCGTAGTAGAAGTCCGGAGCCAACGCCCAGATCACGAAGAAGAGGAGGCAGAGGCTCGCGAAGACCTGGATCCGGCGCCTGCCCGGCTGGGTCCAGTTGTAGGCCATGCCGCCCACGAAGACGAGGACCACGAGCAGGGTCATCACGTAACCGAACGCATCGCGCATGAGCACCAGCTCCAGCCGCACCGGCGGCACGGCCCTGGCCTCTTGGCCCACATCCAGGGCCATGATCTTCTCGAAGCGGAAGTAGACCTTCCCGGCCTTGGGCGCTTCGCCCGTGTCGAGGCTGCGCTGGCCGATCGGACCGCGTTTGCCGCGCTGCAGGTCGGGCGCGTTCCTCTGAATCTGCTGCTGCTGGAGCTCGGCCTGCCGTTCCCGGACCCGCCGCCGGCTCTGGCGGTAGTAGGCGACGATGCCGGCCTCCTCCTCGGCCGGAATCTCGGACATGTTCCCGCCCAGATTGACGAGGCTCATTTCTTCGGGCACGTACACGTCCCACAGGCAACGGAGCACGGGAATGCTCAGGGCCGGCGCGACCAGGTCGAGTTCGCTCCACTGGTCCAGTTCCCCGAACTTCTGCTCGTAGCGCAGGCTCACCTGGAACTCGACCCCCGACTGGGAAGCGCCCGCAATGGGCACGAGCACGCGGTCGAACTTGTCCCGTGCCGCGTCCACGGTCTGGGCGTTGACCTTGGCCTCCCAGATCTCGGCGCCCTCGGGCACCTTGAGTTTGAGGTACTGCTGGTTGTTGTTGCGCATGATGAGGAAGAGGTCGGTGATGGAGCGTCCGTCGCGCGCGACCACGGTTTCGAACCAGGCCAGGTTGGCCACGGCCGTGATCACCTCCACGTCCTCGTGCTTGATCACGTCCAGCGTGAGGCTGTAGGGATGGGCCATGTACTGGCAGGCCCAGATCGCGGGCGCACCCTGCAGGACGAGGCTCTGGTCGGGGATCTGGCTGGGGTCTACGGGATAGGCCTTGTCGATCTTGGGCGGCTCGACCTCCACGTTGGTCCGCGCAGCCAGCACGACATAGCCCTCTTCCCGCTGGACGCGCAGGGCCTTGACGCCTTCGTACGATACGCGGGCCCGCTTGTCCTGGGTGCCTGCGCCGAGGGCGCGTTCGAAGCTGACCGCGAGACCGTACTTGGGCTTGATCTTCTTCTGCAGGACCACGCGCCAGATGGGCCGCCCGGTGTCCTGCTCCGCTTCGGCCTCTTCAGCGCCTTCGGCCGCGGGCAGGGCATCGATCGGGCTCCGCTCCTTGATGTGCTGCCCCTCGATCTCCACGGCGCGCGCGCCCGCGGGGAACTCCAGGTAGAAGGTGTCGATGCCGGCCTGGCGGATCTCGTACTGGACGCGGGCTGTGGTGTACTCGACCGTGCTGGAGAGTTCCACCCGGCTGGTGGCCAGGGCGTTCACCACCGGCTGGATCGGCTCGATGGCGAGATCGAGCGTCCAGTCGGGCTTGAGGAACTTGAAGGCCAGGGCCATCTCGTCCCGCGGCGCTCCCTTGAGCAGGGGGACCGAGAGCTCGGTCAGAGCGATGGGGTTGAGGCCCTTGACCTGGTCGGGCGGCGCGCTCATGCGAATGGCGAGCGCGGTGGCAAAGGCGAGGTAACCCACCTCCTTTTTGACGTTCTGCGCGACCACGCGCGGAACCCGGAGGCCCTGATAGTCCTCCTCCAGGGTCATCTCCGCGCGCAGCACCACCTGCAGCTGACCGGAGACCTTGCCCTGGAAGGTGATGGCGAGCGTCTCGTTCTCGCGATCCTGCCGCCAGTCCTCGATGTTGGGGCCGCGGATGTCGTCGGCCAGCCGGAGCTCGCGGGGGAAGGTGAGCCGCAGTTCGAAGATGCCGCTCTTGCGAATGTCCACGTCCAGATGCGTCTCGAGCTTGAGTTCGCGCTCCTCCAGACGGATCAGGGAGGAGTTCACCACGTAGACCTGCGGCTGGACCGCGCCCACCACGAGCGGGATCGCGAAGGGGTGACGAATGGTGCGGAAGCCCAGCTCGACCGGCCGTTCCTCGGGGCGCAGCTCGGGCGGCAGTTCCTCGATGTCGATCTGCACGGCCCCGCCGGACGGCTTGTCCGCGATCTCGACCTTGGTGCCCTTGCGGCTGCTGACAGCCACGTGCCCGGTCTGGCGTTCGACATCCAGCAGCTCCAGGGGCTGGAAGCGGGTATCCTGCTTCACCAGCTGCTCGTTCTCCACGGTGAGGGTGTAGGCGCCCTCGGCCTTGGTGCGCAGCTCCACGGTCAGTACATCCTTCTCCATCTGCCAGGTGTTGAGATGGGCACAGCGTACATCCAGCAGCTTGCTCCCTTCCGGAATCCTGAGCCGGAACCGGAAGACGCCCGCCTCGCGGATGTCGTAGAGGATCGTGTTGACCGTGTGGAGCGTCTCCTGGCTGGCGACCACGGCGCTGAGCACACGGGCGGTCACCTTGGGCTCGACCGGTGCGGCACGCACCCGGATCTCCACCGGCCGGCGCAGGAAGCGGAAGGCGAGATCGGGAGCCGATGGCAAAGAAGGCATCTGGCGGCGCTGTGCGCCGATGTGCGCGCCGAGCTCGGCCACGTCCATCTGCCGGACCCCCTTGCTCTGTCCGGGCTCCACCTTGATGCCCTTCTGGGCCTCGAGGCTGACGGTCCCCTTCTCGCGCTGGACCGCCCGGGCGCCCACCAGGGGAATCGGGAGATCCGCGGGCAGCTTGGTGAGCGGAGCCTCGGTGACCACCTTGAGCCGGTAGTCGCGCTTGATCCGTTCGGCCAGACGCACCGTCAGGCCCGTGGGGGTGGTATCCCACCGCTCGATCCCGTCGCCCGTGACACTGAGCAGGCTGGCTTCCTTGGGCATGTCCAGGGCGAGCTCCTGCACCGTGCCCTGGAGCACGGTATAGTCCAGCGTGCTCGTGATGCGAAACGCGCCCCGCCCGATCTCGGCGTGCGCGCGATGGGCGACAAACACGAGGGGTTCGAGATCAGCCAATCGGGGCTGCGTGCTCCAGGTGAGCTCGACGCTGGCGGCTGGCGCCCCGTACAGAGTCACGGCCGTGCGTCCGTCCGCGAGCTCCTTCTGGGACGCATCCATCTGGGGGCTTGTGGAGAACGCGACATTGGCCGCAGGCAGCGTCAGCTCGGTGGACGCGGCCACGCCTTGCACCAGCGGCAGGCGCACGCGGCGTTGGCCTTCGGCCACGCTCACCCGGGACGCGACAACGAGGGTGACGGTGACCGTGCCGCGGTGATTGGCCACGAGCGAGAGCGTCTTGCCGCGGCGGCGCAGGAAGACCTTCTGCCGTTCGCCGCCCTCGACCTTGGCTGTGGTGACCGCGAGATTCCCGGAGAGCAGCGGCACCTCCACCCAGCCGTCCTGCAGGAGGCGCACGCGCACGGCGATGGTGAGGGACGCGACTTCGCCCTCGACCTCGCCTTTGGCGACCCCGCTCTCGAGCACATAGCCCGCAGGCGCGGGCGCAGCATACTCCGCGGTAAAGAGCTGCCCGGCCTGCAGCGCGCCTGCGGCCGCCATGCACGCCCATGCTGCCAGCCACACGCGGCCCACGCTCCCGATCGTTCTCATGATCTCCTCCTCACCCTTCCTGCAATCCACTCACTCCCTGTGGGGACGCGGTCGCGCGCCCCCCCGCCCGGCTCACCGATAGACGATGCGCACGTCGCGCGGGGGTGAGCAAAAACGCCTCGCGATTCAGATCCGGTGCCTGTCAGTCGATCGCCTGGCCCGCATCATACCCTCCCCGCTGTGGAGCGCCAGCTGTTTTCGCGTGCCGCTACCTGTGGCAAGCCAACGCCCGGGCCCGGTCCATGCGTTCCTGGACCCCCCGAGCGCGCCCCAGGCGCTCGTGCGCAGCCCAGGCAGGCCTCAATACAGCCCTAAATGTATCAGATACTGTCATCCGCTATCTTCGTCAAGGCCTTTTTGCGTCGTTTTTCTGCTTGGTTCAGAACGGGGTCACACCTGAAGGGCGCAGTTTGTAGTACAGGCACTCCTGCCTGTGCAGCGCCTCACGGGTTCCGCCCCAGGCAAGAGCGCCTGAGCTACAACCTGCCTCGTAGCGCGCATGTCACCCAAACCGGCGGACTTCTGAACCAGGCCGGAAATCCTGGTTCTATCCACGAAAACCGGATACACTTCCTTCGGTCAGGCTGGTCAGCGGCAGTGTAGAGGCAGATCGACCAGAGAGGCGGCCGGATGCCCGGACAACGTCCATCCGACTTTGAACTGATCCGACGCTTTGCGCAGGACGGCTGCGAGGAGGCGTTCTGCGCGGTCGTGGATCGGCATGGGGGCCTCGTGTATTCGGCCTGCTGCCGCTGGCTGGGCGATCACCACCTGGCCGAAGACGCGGCGCAGGCCACGTTCATCGTGCTCGCGCGCAAGGCGGGCAAGCTCGGGGAGAAGACCGTGTTGGCCGACTGGCTCTACAAGACCGCGCGCTACGTGGTGCTGCAGCTCAAGCGCGAGACCGCGCGCAGGACCGCACGCGAACGCAAGGCCGGCGAGGAGGCCGCGCGCACCGCCCCGTCCCACCCGGCCCGGGACGTGGCGTGGGGCGAGGTGCGCCCCATCCTGGACGAGGAGATCGTGCACCTGCCCAAAGCCTCGCGCCAGGCCGTGCTCCTCCACTACCTGGAGGGACGGTCCCTCGAGGAGACAGCCCAAGCGCTCAAGATCACGCCCGATGCCGCGCGCATGCGGGTGAACTACGGGGTGGAGAAGCTGCGCGCGCGCCTGGTCCGGCGCGGGGTCACACCCTCGGTGCTGGCGCTCACCGCCTTTCTCACCACCAACACAGCCGAAGCCGCGCCTGCGGCGCTGGGCGCGTCTCTCCACACAGCCGCCATGCAGACCGCCGGCCCGGCCGCCAGTGCGGGAGCGACCGCGAGCGCAGGCGCAGCCGCCAGCGCGCACGCAGCCGCATCAGCTCCGAACGTCCTGGCCGAGGGCGCGATCCAGGCCATGGCCTGGGCCAAGATCAAGACCGCGGTCATCAGCGTAGTGCTCACAGGCGCCCTGGTCGCAGGCGGGTGGCACGCAACGCGCTCGCTGTCGCAGCGCGCGTCCGGCGAACCCGCATCGCCAGACCAGACGCCCGCCGCCAGCCCAGCGGTTCGTAGCCCAGACATTCCTGTCTGGGACCGTACACCGCAGGGCGCACAGACAGGAGTGTCTGTGCCACGACCTTCCGACCAGGCCACGACCGGCACGGTCGACCGGCCGCCGCTGCCGCCGGCCACCGACCCAGCGCTCGCGCAAGCGGAGGACGCGCCCCTGCCGCCGCTTCCCAAGACGCGCGAAACCGCGCCGGCCGGCGCGCACCTGGCTGCGCTCACCGCCAACGTGAACGCGGGCGCGCTCCGCTACGCCCTGCGCGAAGGCACAATCGAGACTTGTCCGCTCGCACACACGGACATCCAGGCCGAGATCAGCGGCTTTCTCGCGCGCGTGAGGGTGACCCAGTCGTTTCAGAATCCCCTGGACGAAGCCATCGAGGCGGTCTACGTGTTTCCGCTCCCGCACCGGTCGGCTGTGGACCGCATGACGCTGCTCGTGGGCGAACGCCGGATCCGGGGCGTGGTGCGCGAGCGCAAGCAGGCCCGGGCCATCTATGCGGCCGCTGCAGCCAGAGGCAAGCGCGCAGCCCTGCTCGAGCAGCAGCGGTCCAACGTGTTCGTGCAGTCTGTGGCCAACATCGCGCCAGGCGAGACCGTGCGCGTGGAGATCTCCTACGTAGACACGCTGCCGTACGCGGACGGCGCCTACGAATGGCACGTCCCCCTCGCGATTGCGCCCCGGTACACGCCGGCCGGGGCGCAGCCGCTTCCCGGCCACCCGGCCCCACCCGCTTCGCGCGCACCGGACGCACTCTCGCTCCGGGCCGATTTGGACGCGGGCCTGGAGATCCGCGCGATCGAGAGCCCCACGCATGCGGTCACCACCACGCGCCCCGGCCCGCGGTACGCGACCATCCGCCTTGCAGCCGGCAAGGGAATCCCGAACCGCGACTTCGTGCTGCGTTACCGCCTCGCCGGGGACCAGCCCCAGGCAGCGGTGCTCGCGCACACGAACGAGAGCGGCCAAGGGCACATGCTCCTCCTGCTCCAGCCCGCCCTGCCGCGGGGCGAAGACGAGAGCCCGCGCGACTTCGTCTTCCTGATCGACGCATCGGGCAGCATGCAGGGCCAGAAGCTCGCGCAGGCGCGCGCGTTGGCCCTGGGCCTGCTCGCCCGCTGCCGGCCCGGGGACCGAATCCAGACCGTGCGCTTTTCGGGCGCGCCAAAGGCCCTCTTTCCGAAAAGCATGCCGGCCACGAGCGACACGCTCGCCAAGGCCAGGACCTTTGTGCGCAACCTGGAGGCTGAGGGCGGCACGGAGATGCTCTCGGGCGTGCGCGCGGCCCTGAAGGAAGCGACCGACCCCGAGCGCGTGCGCATTGTGGTCATGCTCACCGACGGTCAGGTCACGAACGAGAGCGAGATCCTGTCGCTCGTCCAAAAGCACTGCAAGGACACGCTGCGTTTCTGGTGCATCGGCGTGGGCGATTCGCCCAACCGCTTCCTGACTGGCAGCATCGCCCGCCAGGGCCGGGGCCTCGGCCGGCATCTCGCCCCTGGCGAAGACAGCCAAGCCCTGGTGCGCGAGGCCATGAAGAAGCTTCGGCGCGCCCAGCTCGCGAGCATCCGGATCGACTGGGGCGAGGCCACGGTGTACGAGACCTATCCCATCCACATCCCCGACCTCTGTCCCGAGCAGCCCATCCTGATCTCCGGCCTGTACGAGCAGGGCATGGACACCACCGTGACGGTTCACGGCACGGGCGCAGGCAAACCCGTAGCCATCCCGATCGATGTGACCCTGCCAGAGGAGGAACCCGCGCACGACGCCCTGGCCCAGGTCTGGGCCCGTCACTGCATCGAGGATCTCCTGCAGTCCGCCGCCTACGCCCCCGGCCCGGCCGTGCGCGAGGAGGTGACAGGCCTCGCCATCGACTACCAGATCATGAGCCCCTACACGAGCTTCGTGGCGGTAGACGAAACCGACCTGCGCGAACCAGCCAAGCCCGCGCGCACACCAAAGCCCGTGCAGGTCTTCGTACCCGCGCCCGCGGGACGGGCGTGCGGGGAGGAGGCGAAGGGGTGGCTCGAGGGGGCACTGGCACGCGATGCGGTTCGCGAGTCGGAGCAACCAGCCCGCCCAGGTCACGACGATGCCGCATCCGAGCGGAAACTACGGGAACCCCGCGAATACGTGGAGGCCGCGCAAGCCGAACTCCTGCGCGAAGCACGGCACCACCTGGACATGCGCCATTTCCGCAAAGCCGAGCGGATCACCGCGAAAGCGCTCGCCCTGGACCCCAACAATGCCGAAGCCATCGATCTCCTGCAACGCATACGCAGAGCGCGGCGGTCCTGGCGTGAACGGAAAATCCGCGACCGCGAGCAAGAGGAGCGCAGGCGCGTGCTGGAGAAGATCGAACGGAGGGCTGTCCCGGAGGTGCGGCCCGAGTACCTGATGAAGTACCCGGCCAATTGGGAGATCTTGCGCAAGAGGCAGAAGCGCCAGCAGGCGCATGCCCAAATGAATGAGGAAAACACCCGCGCCATGCACGATGCGGAGGTCAACTGGACGCTTGAGGTACCCAGGCGCGCCATACTCCCGTCCGAAGAGCTCGTCTATCCCGAGGACTGGGAGAGGATCGAGCGGCGTGTGGCGCGGACACGCGATGCTGGAACACAAGACGCTCTGCCCCCAGAAGTTCAACGCCGTCTGGACAAGCGCCTGACTATGCACCTGGAGGACGCGCGCCTTGAGGACGCCCTCCAGTTCCTTTCCCAGAGGACCGGCCTCGAGTTCGTCCTGCCAGATGAGACGCTCGCCTCCCAGCGGGTCTCCCTGTCGGTCCGCCAGATGCGCGCCGAGAACATAGTCAAGTGGCTCGCAGCGATATCCGAAGGACTCGAGGTCGAACAGATCAAGATGGCGCTTCCAGCCGACTGGGACACGGGCCTGCGCAGGAGCTTTCTCGAGGAATCGAAGACAAGCGACACCGGTGCCAGCGCAGACTACGGCTCTACCGAGTGGAACGCGGGCCGCCTCCCCTTCAGGTGTGACGGCAACCATGACATCAAGCTGGACAACCGCACGGCTGCGCGAAGCCATCTGAGATCTCTCGAAGAATCAACAGGAGAATTCGAGGCAGGCCCTCGCGACGATACACTTCCAGATACAGATGCGACGTACTGCTTCGACAGCGGCATCCGTGTGCCGCTCGAATACCGTCACCAATGGTTCGACGCTGGAGCAAGGCCAGACGATGGCGCAGACACGGCCCCTCCAGGCGCGCACTACGTCTCGTCCCTCCGCGACGAACTCGCCGACCTCAAGGCCAGGGCAGCGGCGCTGGAAAGCTCCGACATGGCGCCGGCCGCAGGCGGAGATGCGGACACCCTCACCAGCATGAAGCAAAGAGGCGCGATCAAGATCGGCGGGGATGTAGCCGTGGATGTCGTGGTTCGCGACCGCGACGAACCTGGCAGTGAAGACGGCGTGTCCAGCACGCACTTCGAGAGCTATGCTGTGGGCCTGGACTTCAGGGAGGCGGACGCCGAGCTGCGCCGGCTCTCGGAACGCAATCACGAACTCGCGATGCGGACGGCAGAACTCGAGACGCTGCTCGGGAAAGCCCGCGAGCAGGGGTTTAACCCGCGGATGGTCCGGAAGGGCTTCGTAGGGTCTCCCACGCCAGCGGGCCGGGTGCTGCAGGTCGATGAGGCGCTGGGCAGGGTGGTCTTGGGCCTCGGCCGGAAGGACGGGGTACGCACGGGCATGGAATTCGTGGTCTCGCGCGGCGACAGGTACATCGGCAAGGTGCGCGTGCGCAACGTGTACGACGAGCTGTGCTCGGCCACCGTACTGCAGGATCTCACGCGAGAGCCCGTGCAAACCGACGATGTGGCTCAGTGCATGGGCGAGAGCTCGTTCGACACGGGACCGGCTCAGCCCACCGACACAGCTGTCGCAGCCGGCGAGGACCAAGCGCCGGAGCTTCCCCCGCTTCCGCCCGCTGCGACAGAAGCTGCGGACACGGAAGCGGAGGGGGAGGCCCGAGCAGAGACGCCGGCGGCGGCGCGCCCATCCAACCGGCGGCATTGGCTGGGCGTGCTCGCTGAGAGCCGCGCGCGGGATCTGGCTGCGCTGCAACGCATGCGCCGACAGGCAATGCTTCTCGCAGAACGCATCCACCGCACGGACGCGCGCCTGCGCGAGCTGCTCGTGGCGCCGCAGGCGCTCGAACAGGCTGCAGCATGCGCGGACAAGGGCGACCTCCTCGCGGCACGCGCCTTTCTCACCCGCGCGCTCCTCATGTGCCAGGCTAACCAAGCCATCGGACGAAGGGACGAGCGGTTGGAGCAGGCGGCCCGCAAAGGACTGCAGCAGGTCGAAGCCGATCTGCGCGAGCGCTGGACCGGGGCACTGCCCGCGCTCGGAAACGAACTCGACCTCGCGATCCGCAACCAGGGTCTGGCGCACGCGCTTCAGGCCGTGGGCCGGGCCGGCAACGTACCTGTCACGCTCACACCCGGCAGCGTGGAGGATGCCGAAGCCCTGCTGGGTCGCGCCCGCCTCCGCGTCCCCTTCCTCGACTTGTCGGGCCTGACCGTTGCCGAAGGCCTGGACGCGCTGCTCAACCCGTTCCGCCTGCACTGGCGCGTGGCTGACGGTGGCGTGACGGCAGAATCCGCGCGCCGCGGTCCGAGGCCTTGCGCGTGGGTCTACGACGTGTCGCTCCTGGTCACGCCCACGCCCGACGAGGTGGGGCAAGCCGGTTCGCCTGCCGAGATCATCAGCCTGACCCGCCAGGCCATGGACACGGTCGCGTTCGGCGTGCAGAAGGCGCTGAAGCTGGAGGAGGGGGAGATCGTCTGGTTCGACGGCGGGCAACTCCTCGTGTGGGGCGACCGGACGGTGCACGCGCACGCAGCCGGGCTGCTGGAACGCCTGGCCGACCCGGCAGCCGGGGCCCCCGGGGCGCTGACAGATCTGCAGGCGCACACCGCGGAGCGATTCCAGGCGCGGGAGGCAGCGGCTGCCGAGCGGCGGGCTGCGCAGGAGACCGAGCGCATCCGGAAGACTCTCGAAGAGACCACGTGGGCTCTACTCGCCTCGAGTGCAGGCGACGCACCGGACGAGGAAGCGTTCTGGCGCACTGCAGCCTGCTGGTCCCGGCCCGGCGTGCGGGCCCTGCTCCAGGGGCCGCAGCGGCTGACTGCGCTCCGCTCGGCCTGGGTGGTCTGCACCTCAGCCGCCCTGCAGCCCAAGGACAGCCACCTGACTGAACTCAAGAGGCGCGTGCAGGCGCACCTGCAGGCTGCAGAGGACGCGCTCCTGGCCGCGTCGGCCGCGTCTGCGGCAGAGAGGCTCGGCCTGCTCTATGCTGCGCTCGCGCGTCCGGCCGCTTCGGGGTTCCGTGCGCGGGCGCTGAAGCGAATCCGCCAGGGCGCGGACGCAAAGGACGCTGTCGCCGGGCTCGCCGCGGTCTATGCCGAGGACGGGGGCAGGAGGCAGGCAATGGCGCGCATGCTGTCCGGCAACCTCCTCGCGCAGACCGACGCCCTTGTGCTCGTTGCCTTTGCCGCCAAGGAGCGGGGGCCAGAGACCTGGGAGGACTTCCGCAAGAAGCGGAGCGCGCGCCTCAAAGCCGGCAACGTGCCGGACACGGTGGCGGTTTTGCTCCACCGGCTGGACCGCCGCCGGCTGCCGGAGTGAGCGCCGCCCCCGGCAATCAAAGCCGCGAAATCCCCCGAACTACCGCCTTGCATCTCCCGGCGGAATGCGCTATGTTTGGGGCTGTCAGAGGGGAAATGGGAACCAACTTCAGGAGGAGTCGAACATGGCCCATGTGATCACCGACGATTGCACCAACTGCGGCGCGTGCGAGGACGTCTGCCCGGTCGAGGCCATCAGCGAGGCTGACGGCAAGCGGAAGATCGATCCGGACAAGTGCACCGACTGCGGCGCGTGCGTGGACGAGTGCCCGGTGGAAGCCATCAAGCCGGCGTGAGCCGTCCACTGCTTCGGACCGTTCGACGCCCCTGCCTCGCCGGCGGGGGCGTTCTGTTTGGGCCGGCCGGTGCGCAGCCTGGACGTTCACACGCTGAGCGCTTCGAGCGCCTCCCGGAGCGCGGCCGCATCCTGGAAGCGGCCCCCTGGATCGCGGGCCATGCCTTTGAGGAGGAGGGCTTCGAGTTCAGCCGGGAGGTCGGGCCGCACGGCTGAGGGACGCACGGGATCGCCGCGCAGCACAGCCTCGGCCACCTCCACCAGGTTCTCGCCGGCAAACGGCACGTCGCCGGTCACGCACGTGTGGAGCGTGGCGCACAAGCCATAGACATCCGCGCGCCGGTCCACGCGGCTCGCGTCCTCGATCTGTTCGGGCGGCATGTAGTGCGGCGTGCCGATCACCGCGCCCGAAACCGTGACCGCGGAGAACGCCGGATTCTGCCGGGCCTTGGCTACTCCGAAATCCACGATCTTGATGCCGCCCGTGTCGGCCAGCAGGATGTTGGCGGGCTTGATGTCGCGATGCACGATCTCCTGGTCGTGCGCCGCCATCAGAGCCGCGGCCGCCTGAAGGCCAATCTCTACGGTCTGGCGAAACGAGGCCGGCCGGTTGTAGAAACGCTTCCACAGGTCTTCACCCGGGAAGAACTCCATGGCGATGTAGTAGAGCGACTCGTGCTGGCCGGAATCGTAAAAGGTGATCACGTTGGGGTGGGAGATGCTCGCGCCCACCTGGATCTCCCGGAGGAAGCGCTTGACCGTCTCCTCGGAGTCGGTCTGTTCGGGCACGATGGTCTTGAGCACGACCTCCCGCTTGAGGCGTGCGTGCCGCGCGAAGTAGACCTTGCCCATGGTCCCCTGGGCGAGGAGATCGAGCACCGTGTAGGGCCCGATGTTGCGGCCCACCCATTCGTCCGCGCGCGACGCTTCCGAGGCCTGCATCACAGCCTCGAGGTCTCCGTCTTCCGAGAGCACCGTGGCAGGCCCGGATGCGGGCGAACGATCTTCCGGCGCCACGTACCGGAACCAGAGGTGCGCGAGCCGCACGAGATCGCCGGGCGCCAGCTGTTGCGGCTCGTGCGCGGGCAGTTGCTCCTCGTTCACAAAGGTGCCGGCCTGGCTGCCGAGGTCCTCGATCGTGTGGCCGGCGTCCGTGAACGCCAGCCGGCAGTGCCGCCTCGAGATCTCCGGCACCTGGAGCACGATGTCGTTGCGCAAATGCCGGCCGATCTCGCACGTAGTCCACGGCAGGAGGATGTCCCGGCTCGGCCCGCGCAGCCGGTATTCCTGCCCGGACCGGCATTCGTAGACGAGTTCCGTGCCCGAGCTGCGACACCGCACGCGCACGTTGCGGCCCGGATCTTGGATCCGGTGGGCTTTGCCGCAGGCACAGGGAATCAGCACCTGGCGTGCCATGCTGCGCTCCAGCGGGACTCGGATGCCGACCGCCTTGCCCACGCGACGCTATCCCGGCACACGCGGGCTGTCAAGCCGGAAGCCCGGCGCACCCGGCATGCTTGTCCTCTTGGCGGTGCCATGTCCACCCCACGGCGGACATGCTGCCCACTCCCACACGCCTTTGGCATGCCCATCCGAGGATGGGCATGGCACCCAACACGTGCGCGGGCAGGCAATATCGGCCGGAAACAGCCGGGAAAACAGCTTGACAGCCTTGGGATTGCCGTGTATTTATTGATACGGGGTCTCAATATCGATTGGACGGCTTTAGAACCCCCTGGGCCAAAAGGTCAGCCATGCAACGTCTTGCGAGACCACAACCTACTGCGGCAGAATGCGTTGCCGCTCCCGAGGGATTCCGGCGCTACCTGCGCACGCGGGGCGATCGGGTGACGCGTGCCCGCCGGCAGATCTTCGATCATGTGATGCAGCGGCGCGATCACTTCCGCGCCGACGATGTGGCGCGCGAACTCGCTTCCGACCCCGGCCGGGTCAGCCGGGGCACGGTCTACCGCACGCTCGCGCTCATGGAAGAGGGCGGGTTCGTGCGCACCCTGCGCGACGGCGGGATGCATCGGCACTACGAAGTCACGTGCGGCCGCCAGCATCACGATCACATGGTCTGCCGCTCGTGCGGGGCGTTCATCGAGTTCTTCGATCCGGGCATCCGCCGCGGCATCGAAACCGCCTGTCGCACCAAGCGTTTCGAACAGGACGAGCACCGGCTCGTCATCTTCGGTCTCTGCGAGCGTTGCCGCGACCGCTCCGAAGACGCGCCCCGCAATGCCGGATCCTCGTGAGCGGCTGCGGACGACAAGGGAAGACAACCGGCCTCACAGCACCCGTGCGGAGAACACCATGGTCATTCCTCTAGATCAAGTCCCCGCTGGAACCAAGGTCTCGGTGGTCGCCCTGGCCGTCAGACGCGGTTTTCAACAGCGCATCGTGAGCATGGGCCTGCACATCGGGTCCGAGGCCGA
>CAZBZG010000004.1:0-37082 GCA_964496245.1 uncultured Planctomycetaceae bacterium
ATTGCACGGTGCTGACCGTGTCCGAGGGCGGCTTCGGCAAACGGAGCCACTTCGAGGACTACCGCCTCACGCGACGCGGGGCCAAAGGCGTGGTCAACCTGAAGATCACGGAGAAGAACGGCCCGGTGGTCAGCTGCATGACCGTGCTCGAAGACGACGAGGTCATGCTCATGACCGCGGGCGGCATGGTGGTGCGTACTGCGGTCAGCGAAATCTCGGTGAAAGGACGGGCCACCCAAGGCGTGCGCATGATCCGCGTGGGCGAGGGGGACAAGGTCGTGGCTGTGGCGCGTCTGGCGGTCAAGGAGGAGAATGGCGGAGGGGACGAAGCCGCCGAGGCACGCGCTGACCAAGAGCCCGGCGGTGGGCACGAGGACGCTGGCGCAACCAGGAAGGGCGGAGGCGAAGAGGACGTTGCCGCCGAAGAACGCGGGGATTCCGGATCGGATAGCACGGCTGAGCCCTCTGAATAGGGGCTGGCCGGGCGATGGATGCGCGCGGGCGCGCGCTGGAGAGGGGCCGAACGGAAGAAAAATCCAATGATGCCCTTGACAAGCCCCGCGGAGAACGTGTATCAAAAGGACGCCTGGCGCACGTGGGCCTCCGGCCGGGTGCGCAGTGCAAGGCCGAGGGAGATGGCATCAGAGCGGGCATCGACGGAGAAGGGGTTCGCAGGGAGAGCGCCATGAGCAGTGTCCCCGGGAATCTGCAGTATACGGACGAACACGAGTGGGTCTTGGTCGAAGACGAGATCGCGACCGTGGGCATCACGGATTTCGCCCAGAACGAGCTGGGCGACATCACCTTCGTGGAGCTTCCGGAGGATGACGTGGACATCACCGCCGGGGACGAAGCGGCCACCATTGAGTCGGTCAAGGCAGCGAGCCCCGTCTACGCCCCGGTCAGCGGTCGCATCGCGGAGGTGAACGTCGACCTCGAGGAATCGCCGGAGAACATCAATCAGGACCCCTTTGGCGCGGGCTGGATCTTCCGCGTGGAGATGAGCGATCCGTCAGAGCTGGAGAAGCTCATGGATGCGGAGGCCTACGAGGCCTTTCTCGAGAAGGCCGAAGAGGAAAGCGACTGAGGGCGGGGGCAGAGTCGGCCGGCCGCAAGTGGCTCGCAGCGAAAAACCGCGCCCCTCCCGTTGCGGGAGGGGCGCGTTCTTTTTCCTCTCGCAGCCAGCGGCCATGTTCCCGGGAACGGTCGAGAGGCCTGCGGACCTCATTTTCCGGCTTGGTTCAGAACGGGGTCACACCTGAAGGGCGCAGTTTGTAGCCCTGGCACTCTTGCCTGTGGAGCGCCTCACGGGTTCCGGCCCAGGCCAGCCTTCGCCAAGGCTACGGCTCGGCAAGCAGGAGTGCCTGAGCTACAACCTGCCTCGTAGCGCGCATGTCACCCAAAACGACGGACTTCTGAACCAGGCCCAAAAGCGCAGGTCTGCGTGCGGTTGAGGACCGCCCTGAAAGACGGGCAGGCGGCCACGGGCGGCAGAGGAAAGGGAAGCTGGCCCGACAGTCATCGGAGGAAAGTGACGGTAGGGGGACGGCCTGCGTGGCCGCAAAGCCCCAGGCACTCGTTTGTAGGGAACCGCGCGGTGGCGCTAGGCGGGCAGTCACACAACCACATGCAATTGAGTGCGTTGCGGTTTCCCTACGCCGAATTGCCATATGGAAACAGGCGATTGACAGACAGGACCCGAATGGTGTATAGTGGATGAAGTCTATACTCCTCAGAGGACTCTGTCACAGCCGGCCGCTGGCCGCGTTGTGTTGTCGGATTGGAGACCATGACAGACGCCAGACCCCCATGGACCAGGCGCGTTCCCCTATACGCCCAGGTGGCCGATCACCTGCGGGAACGGATTCAGGCCTCGTACCAGGCCGGCCAGAAGCTCGAAGCCGAGAGCAAGCTCGCCACGGAGCTCCAGGTCAGCCTGACCACGGTACGGGAGGCCCTGGGCTGCCTTGCGCAGGAAGGCGTGGTGGAGCGCAAGCATGGCAGCGGCACCTATGTGCGCGATCCCTTTGGGAAACAACAACTTGCGATCCTCACGGAGCTCGACATCAACCACACCAAGACCTCCTACTTCTTCCTGGAGAGTGTGCAGCGGCTGCGCGCTTATCTGGAGACGCGCAACATCCCTGTGCGCGTGTACGTGGGTCAGACCGCGGTGGGCGAGGCAGCGCCGGAAGGGTTGAGCTGCCCCGAGTTCATGGAGGATGTGAAAGCCGGGCGGCTGCGCGGGGTGATCGCCGAAGCGACGAACTTCCGGCTCAAATGGATGCAGCCGTTGATCGAGCGCAAGATCCCTGTGGTCGGCGGCAGCCGGGATTTCGCCTGGAGCGCGGCAGCCAATCACCTGGACATGGTGCGCCAGGGGGCCGAATACCTGCTTGAAGCCGGTCGACGGCGGCTCGGCGTGATCGCTCCGCCGGGCGAAGCAGGCACGCGTATTTTCACCTCAACACTTCAAGCAGCCGGTGTGGAGGTCCATCCCGAATGGATCGTGTCCGAGTCGGAGCCGGGGCGCGAGGGCGCGGGGTGGGAGGCCGTGCGCGCGCTTTGGTGCGCGCGGGACGAGAAGCCAGACGGGCTGATCGTGTGCGACGACGTCATGTTCCAGGGCGTGACCATGGCGCTCCTGGAAGCGGGCGTGCACGTGCCGGAGGATCTGCGGCTCGCGGTGCATGTAGTGGGCGGGCGGGCGCTGCACAGCCCGTTGCCGATCGCCCGCGTCGAATTCGACCTCGATGCCCTGATCCAAGCCAAGGCCGAGATGCTCTTGCGCCTCCTCCGCCAGGAGGAGATCGAGGAGGCGCATGTGCGCGTTCCATTCCGTCTGGTCGAATGCGACGCCCACAGCACGGTCGGCGCCTCGCGGCCCGCAGAACCCGCATAGCCCTTGAGGCATGCAGGCGAACAAGGAGAACGCAGCATGCGAGTTCATGCCAGGGAGATTTCGGGGATCATCCTGCTCGTGGTCCTTGCGGGTCTGGCCACGGACGTTTACGCCGCCCGGCCGCGCTACCGGTATGGCGAGACGTGGTGGAAGGAGTACCGCAGCGACGAGGACACGTCGCTGCTGCTCCATTTCGGCAGGCCCCAGGTGTCCGCGCGGCAGAAGCTGGCCAAGACCGTCAAGCAGAAGCGGACCGAGGGCAAGCTTCCGGATCTCGACCTCGACGACGCCCCCGACGCGGACTGGAAGGAACTGCAAGTCGACAAGATGACACCCGACGACTTCGCCAAGCCGCCGGTGGACGACTCGAACGTACCGCCCGGGGTGGTGCTCGACTACAGCGATGCGCGGCACAAGCTCGACCTCGGCGAGGGTGCCAAGATCACGCCCGAAGGTCGCTTTGGCGAGGGCCTCGCGCTCGACGGCACGGGAGCCGTTCGGGTCCCCGTGGCCGTGGGCAAGACCGGCTCGTTCGAGTGCTGGTTCAAGGTCGACACCTACCCGCAGAAGAGCGCATGCCTGTTCTCGATCGCCGAGGATGAGACGCGTCTCCTGCTCCATCCGGACGGCCGGCTCGAATTTCGACTCGCGAAACCGCACGGCAACCCCGGCACCAACCCGAACCAGAAGGAAGGCCTCACCGAAGCCCAGCGCGAACAGATCCTGTTGCGCGACGCCGAGATCATCACGCCCGATCCCATCCCGACCGGCCAATGGACGCATGTGGTGATCTACAACAAACCCCACCCCACGCCCGGCGGCGGCGAGCCGTGGGACGCGCGCCTCAAGGTCAACGGATTCGACGTGGATTTCTACTTGAGCGAGCGCTACAACGACTACAATTTCTTCGGTCGCCGCCAGACCGAGCTCGTGATCGGCAACAGCGCCCAGATGGACCAGGGCTTTGCGGGCGTACTCGACGAGATGCGCGTCTCCACCAAGCCCCGGGTCTTCTACGAGCGGCCGTCGCGCGACTGGTGCGACCGTGACCTCCAGCGGCCCGTGCGCTTCGACCGTCCGTACTTCCGCGAAGACGCTACTGTCTTCCATGCCAGCCTCGACCAAGGGCTGGCGTACGACCGCAAGCCCGCGCCCGACGCCGGCATCGAGGCCGACCTCGAGGGCCAGAAGCCGGACGGCCTGCTCGTCCCCGGCATCCGGGGCAAGGGGTGGGTGCTCGATCCGGAGATCGGGTTTCCCCGTTTCGATCTCCAGGGCCTGAACGCGCGCGAAGGCGCGATCGAGTTTTGGCTGCGGCCGGTCAACTGGGATGACGTCACCGGCTACTGGCACCACACGCCGCCCCGGCACCTCCACCTCACCGTGGCCCGGCTCTTTGGCAAAGACAAGCGCGACGGAAAGACCAAGCCGTTCGTGAGCGTCTCGCTTCCGCGCGCGCACAACAACGAGCGCTCGCGCATCCCGCTCGACCCGGGCCACTGGACGCATGTGCTCGTGCGCTGGCGCAAGGGCGGCAAGCACGGATCGGTTTTTCTGAACGGCAAGCGCCGGGCCCGTGCCCACCGGATCGGTCCGGAAGACCGTGCACACATCGAGCCGCTCTATGCCCAATTCGGCATCCCCGACAAGGTGACGGTCAAGCTCGACCAGGCACCGCTCCTGGAGATCGACGAGGTCGTGGGCTACTCCGTGCCGCCCCGGGACGACGAGGTCGTGCAGGCCCGCAAGCGCTGGATGCAGGAGATCGAGCCCATCCCGCTCTTCCAGATGCAGATCAGCTTCAAGTACTCGCTGCAGAAGCTCGAGGCCACGCTCAAACCCCTGCTCCCGCGCGCGCAACAGCCGGCCACCGCTGCGCTCACGGTCGCGGCCGTAGCGGGCGAGAACAAACCGTCCTTTGCCACGCAGACGGCCCCCCTCCGCAAGGGAGCGGCGCACTTCTTGGTGCAGGAAGGCGATACCCTTCCCCACGGCACGTACCTCTTCCGGTTCAAGATCAAGAACGCGGCGGGCGAGGTCTTGCTCGAAGACGAGCGCGAGTGGACGTACAAAGAGGAGCCCTGGCGACACTGCCGCGCGGGCATCCTCGAGAGGCCCATGCCGCCCTGGACGCCCGTGGAGGCGTCGCCGAAACGGGTCAAGACGCGCATGAGCACCTACACCCTCGGGCCCGACAGCCTGCCGGTCGAGATCCATGCCGATGGTGTGAACCTGCTCGCCGGTCCGGTCCGGCTCCTCGAAGGCGACAAGCCGCTCTCCGGCAAGCTGGTCGAGATGGAGCCGGCCAAGCCTGTCTCGGTCGACTGGCAGGCCGCGTTCACAGGCACGACCTGCGATATCGACATGCATTGCCACGCCGAGTACGACGGCATGGTGAAGTACACGCTTCAGCTCAGACCCAAGGGAAAGGTCGACCGCCTGCGCTTCGTGGTGCCGATCAAGGCTGTGCACGCGAAACGCTTTCTCTACTATCCCATGGGTGCGCGCGGGGTGAAGACGGGGGTGGTCGACGACGAGGACGGGGTGGTGCTCGAGAGCCGCGCGCCGCACGCGCCGTACAAGATCTGGCGGGCGTTCACCCGAAAGCGCGAGAAGAACCCAAAACTGACCTGGAAGGCGTACTGGGAACCGATCAAGGCCAAGATGCAGCAGTACGGGTTCTTCGGCCATGTGGACATCAACGACATGAACCGCGGGCTCTGGTGGTTCTGCGACAACGCCGCCGGATGGTGGCAATCCAAGACGCAGAGCGCGATCGAGCTCGTGCGCCGCGGCGACACGGTCGCGCTCGAATGCAACCTGGTCGCCGCGCCCGTGGACTACGAGCCGGGCAAGCCGATCGTGTTCGCGCTCCTTCCGCACCCGGCCCGGCCCATGGTCGAGAAGTACCGCCTCTTCGAGCGCGTCAGCCCCGAGAAGGACCCGCTCGCCTGCAGCATCTACGACGCGTTCCGGCCCTGGCCAGCCAGCCCGCGGTACGGCGGCGCCTCGCTGAATATGAAACTCTTCCCCGCAGTCGATCCGGAAAACCCCGAGGCAGGGCCCAGTTGGGAATATGCCGAGCGCTGCATTCCGAACATGAAGAGCACCAAACCCGTGGGGTACCGGACGCTGTACTTGTCCAAGGCCTGGTTCAGCTGCCGCGCCGGGGCGTACGACAACTGGGAGTGGCGCAGCGGCGGGAGCAGCGCGGTTTCGCTCACCCCCTGGTTCGTCAACTACCTCTGCTGGGAGATGAACGAGTGGATCGGCCGCGGCATCTGGAACGCGATCTACTTGGACGAGTGCTACGAGCACCCCGCCCGCAACTTGGAAGCCGGCCTGTCCGTGCGCCTGCCGGACGGCTCGGAGCAGCCCGGCGTCACCAATTTCCAGTTCCGCGCGCTCATGAAGCGCTGGCGCGGGATCTTCCACGCGCACGGCAAGCAGCCCAGGGCGCGCAGGTCTACAAAGATTACTGGCACGACGTGCTCCGCTGGGGCGCGGGCGACGCGGACGTGCCGTTCTTCCCGTACTGGGACAATGCGAAGTACATCACGGTGGAGGACCAGGGCGGCAAGACCCAGGTCAGTTTCTACAAGCAGCCGGGCAAGATCCTCCTCATCGCGAGCAACCGGCGCCGGGAGCCGCATAGCATCAAGGTCAAGCTCGACATGCAGGCGCTCGGGCTTCCGGCTTCGCCCACGGTCCGCCACTGGGATACGGGGTACACGCCCCCGCCGGGCGAGGACGTCATGAGCACGGCCAAGCGGCGCGAAATGGAGAACAACCTCGAGATGGAGGCGGGCGGCGGTCTGCTCGAAGAGCCGGACGACGAGGCTGGCGACGGCCTGGGTCTGGGCGAGGTAAAGGACGAGCTCCCGGGGGACGAGGTGGTGGCCACGCGCGAGGCCGCCGAGCAGACGCCGCGCTTCGAAGGCGGCGTACTGGTTCTGCCCACGCGCGCCCGGGACTTTCGCATGGTGTCCGTGGAGTAGATTGCGGCCGGACAGGAAATGCATTTGAAGCACAGGGATGATGCTGGGACCACCACGAAGAACACGAAGGGATTTCACCGGATGCATTGGAATGCCTTTGGCCTCTTGTTCTTGTTTTCTGTTCTTCGCGCTCTTGGTAGTGATGCACTGCCTTCCAGTCAAACGATGGCATGCAATGATGAGAAGAGCATGGCAATGAGACGAATCCAACCACGCGTATTCGCCTGCGTCCTGGCCGGTCTGATTGCGGGCCTGCTGCTTCCCGCCGTCGGCCGCGCCCTCGAATCGCCGACCAGCTACGGCGAGGTGGCCACGGTGGATACGCCCATCCTGCGGGTGCCCTTCACCGACAAGGCGCCCACGCTCGACGGGATCCATGGCAAGGGCGAATGGGAGGACGCGTCCGCGCTCTCGGGCTTCTGGTACGACTATGCATCGGCCAAGTTTCTGTTCATGGCGCCCCACCAGACCCAGGTCGTGGTGTACGCGGCCTACGACAAGGAGCACCTGTACATCATGTACAGCTCGCCGGTCTATCCGGCCAACACCTGGTTCAAGGCGCGTGGACGCTTTCCGGACGTGATCGGCCACCCGCGGTACGGCCTGATCTGGGACGACCACATCGAGCTGGAACTGCGCCCCTATCCCGACAATGCCCGCGGGTTCCAGCTGGGTCTCTTCAAGTGGTTCATCAACCCCATCAACACGATCTCCGATCAGTACTGGAGCATCCACCACGGCGAGGGCCGCTCCTGGAATTCGGCTGCGCAGGTGGGGAGCAAGGTCGGCCCCAAGCGCTGGGTACTGGAGATCGCGGTGCCGCTCGAGCAGATGGTCCACAAGAACTACACGGGCAAGGACGAGGACGGCAACCCGTTCGTCAAGCTGCCGCCTCCGCCCGGCACAGCCTACCGGTGCTGGTTCACCCGGGGCATCGGCGGCAACCAGACGTTCTTCAACGCGTTCGACAACCACGTGTGGAACACGACCAAGACCAAGCTGATCCTCGATCCCCAGGCGCCCAGCTTTCAGATCAACGATCTCGGAACGATCATGGACGACATGATCGACGTGGAGCTTACGATCAAGAACCACAACGTGCGGTCCAAGACCGTGCGCATCGGCTTCTTCGTGGAGAACGAGAACGGGCTGGTCTACTCGTCCTATGACGCGCCGGAGCTCAAAGAGGGCCGGCTCGAGCTCGTGCCGGGCGCGGTGCAAACGGTGCGCCTCAGAAAACCCTTCCCCGGCATCAGCCGCGACGGGAATGCCCTCTGGTTCGACGTACGCAGCGCGGGTCAGCCGGCCAAGGTCCTCTTCCGCACGCGCCTGATCCGGTTCCACTCCATGGAGGGCGGCGAGGTCACGCGCGGGGAAACGGTCATCCCGTTCAAACAACGCCGGCTGGACGTGATCGCCCAGTTGCGGCCGCCCAAGAAGGACTTCGACTTTCTCACCAACCTCTCGGCCTACCACAAGCGGCTGTCAGCCGTAGTGGACGTGGGGCTCTACGGCGGCAGCGAGGAGGCCAAACGCGCGGAGGAGGCCAAACTGATCGTCATGAAGAACGACCCCGAGGAGGAGATCCTGGCTGAGGCCAAGGCCGCATTCCACGGCGATTTCGCCACGTTCGTCATGGATCTGCCCGATCTCGTGGACCGGGAGTCGTACAAACTCTCGCTTCTCCTGTTCGACAAGAACCGCCGCATCGTGGGCGAACGCAATCCCGACCCGTTCGTCTTCCGCGTGGAGGAGTGGATAGGGAACAAGCTGGGCACGGAGGACGTGGTCTGGGAGCCGTTCGTGCCGATCGAGAAGCGCGAAAACGGGCTGGAGACGCTCAAGCACCGGATCACCCTGGCTGCGAACGGTCTGCCCGCGCAGATTTTTATCAAGCCGGACGCGCGCGACCTGCCCCTCGAAGAACGCGCTACCCCCGACAAGGTTGGGCCCGACGCGCTGGTGGCCCTGGGCCGGGGCCCGCAGCTCGCCGGTCCTGTGCGGATCGTCGGCACCATCGGCGGCAAGCGCATGGCCGCCAAGGTCCAGGAACCGGCCAGGCTCGTGCGCGAAGGCAAGAGCACGTTCGCCTACGCGTCGCGCGTGGCTGTCGGTCCGGTCCAGGCCCGGCTCGAGACCGAGGTCGACTGCGACGGCGCCCTGCGGTGCCGCCTGACCTATGGGGCAGAGGCGCCGGTCCAGGTCGACTCCCTGGCCGTGGAGATGGACGTCGCCGGCCTCGTGGACCTTTCGCTCACCTCTGCGCACGGCGGAGGCATGGCCGGGGCGGACGTGTGGGAGTGCAGCCTGCCGGACAAGCAAGGCGTGGTCTTTGACAGCCGCACGGTGGGGGTGCCCGAACTCTTCTACAGCTGCTTCCAGCCCTGGCACTGGTTCGGCAGCGCGGACCGGGCGTTCACCTTCTTTGCGGACAGCGACCGGGCGTGGATGCTCGACCGCGACGGCACGCACCTGCAGCTCGAACGGCAGGGGGAAGTCACCACCTGGCGCATGTTCGTGGTGAACCATCCGGTCGAGGTTTCTGGCGAGCGCACCATCACGTTCACGCTGCTCACGCATCCGTCCAAGCCCAAACCCAAGGACTTCCGCGAGCTCGCCTGGCTCTGGCGCGGCGGCAGCTGGGCGGACGAATACCCCGGGGGCCAGCTCTACAAGAACGAAGAGGAGCTGCTCGGCAAGGCCCGCATGATGGCCGGCCGCCTCTCGGGCCTGCCCAAGGACGCGCCCAAGGAGAAGGTGCTCGCCTGGAGCAAGCCCGAGCCCCCGTTCTGGCGCTTCTACCAGCTGCGCAACGCCTTCAGCCCGCCCCGCGGTCAGGGCACGGCCGAGCTCGACCAGCGGTTCGAGGACAAGTTTGTGTACCACTTCGACCGGCATTTGCGCGTGGGGCGTCGGCACGGGTGGTGGTGGGACGAGACGTGGCCGGTCTACCGATCGGACAACGTGGCCGAGGGCAACGCCTACTTCCGCGATCCCGGGGAGGTGGGCGAGAAGGAACTGCCCTGGCAGGCGGGTTTCCTCACCGGCCACATGCGGTCCATGTTCAAGCGTCTGGCGCGGCGCTTTGTCGCGCACAACGTGCCGCTGCGCAACTACCTCTGGGCGAACAACTCGGCCACGTGCTTCGAGTCGTTCGCCTGGGACACCATGCTGGTGGAGGAGTGCGGGTCCGAACACCGAACCTTCGAGGTGGACGTGATGACCCAGTACCCGAACTCCCACTACCGGTACCTGTGCCACAACTTCACGGGGCTCGTGGCGCGGCTCGCGCCGGGGGTGATGGTGGCCCGTCACGGGGACAGCAAGCGCCTCGATCGTCAACTCCTGGGGCGCGTGTTGCTGAACGACATCGGCCTGTCCTTCAACGGCCCGCACGGCAACTTCGTCCACCGGGAGCAGGCCCTGCGCGTGATCCAGATCCTCCGCCGGTTCGGCTACTTCGAAGCGGACGGCAGGCTCGAGGCTGTTCCATTCTGGCGGAACAACGCGGTCCAGTTCGGCGACGGCAAGGCGGAGAAGGTGTTCTGCACAGCCTATCGCCGGCCCCTGGACGGCGGGGGCTTCAAGGCACTACTCGTGGTGGTGAACGAGGGTCGCAAGGCTGTGAGCGCGCCTGTCAAGCTCGCGGATGCAGAACACCTGCTCGGCGGGCCCAACACGTTGACCGCCGCACAGGTGCGCGGACACGCCAACGTCTCCGGCAGTCTGCAGGCCTGGTGGAAACGTCTGGCTGGCCGGAACGGAATGCGGCCGGTGCTCCAGGATGCGGAGACGGGCGGCGTGGTGGCGGGCCGCGACCGCGACGAAGAGTCCTACGGCCCGCTCTATATCCCGTACCACGACTACCGGCTGCTCTATGCGGAATCGCGGCCCGATTGACAACGACATGGCCAAGGGGATACAGATGCTTCTGGTTCGGAGGGTCCTGCTCCTGCAGGACCGCGCTTCAGGCATAGCGTTGCGGACGCACAGGAGCCCTTCGACAGCTCCATGGACCGAATCGTTCTCAATAGACGCACCGCTGACGCACGGTGGACGCATGCAGCGTTCCTCAGCAGGAGAGAGCTTATGCGCGTGAAAAGGACTGGCAAGCGATGCCATCGGATGTGGGGCGTGCTCCTTGCGCTCAGTCTCTGCGTGGTGAGCACCGTGCGCGGCGTGCATGCGGGCGAGTCGCCCGCGGTGCGCTTGGCGGATGGCGTGATCGAAAGCGGCCGGGTGCGTTTCACGCCCGCGCCGAGCGGTCTGCCCGCGCAGATCACCATCCAGGCAACGCCGCACGAACTCCCGCTCGCAGCGCGCGGCAGCAAGGAGGTGGATGCGTCCGCAACCAAAGGCATGGGCCGCGGTCCCCAGCTCGCTGCGCCCGTGACGCTCGTCGCTACGGTGGACGGTGGCGAGGTGCAGGCAACGGCGGCCGAACCAGCCACGCCCGCGGTCAAGGACGGCGCCGTGCACACGGCGGCGAAGCTGAGTGCGGGCGAGCTCGCGCTCGATGTTGCCTGCCGTTACCTCGCCGGCGGTGCGGTCAGTATCGAGGTGACCTGCGGGCCTGACGGCGTTATGGTGGACGCGCTTGCGCTCGTCCTCACGCTCGCCGATCCGGTCGACGTCGTGATCCCCGGCCCGCCGGTCGCAAACGAGGTCCAGACCTACAAGCCGGTCTCGTTCTCGCTGCCTGCGCAAGAGGAAGGCGTGCTCTGGGCGAACGCCGGTGCGCAGGCGCCCAAGGACGGCCGGAGCCTGGCGGGAGTCCCGGTTCCGTTGTTCGCGGGAAGCGGCGATCGCGGCTTCACCATCCTCCCCGTCGAGCCGAAGACCTGGCCGGTCGATCCGGCAAGGCCCGTGGCGTTCGTGGAGAAAGACAAGGACGGGCGATACGTTCTGCGGATTCGTCTCATCAACCGGAAGACCACGCTCAAGGCCGGGCAGAAACTGTCGCTGACCCTGTTGGCCCACCCGGCTGCAGCTGAAGCCGTGCCCGACCGCAAACGCCTCTGGCTGGACCCGCCGGTGGAAGACCTCAGCGTTCCGGACTTCACGCCAAGCGCCTGGCAGAAGGCGAAAAGGTTCGCTGCGGTGCGCGCCGACCGGGCCACGCTCTACGAAGGCAAGGCGGATCTGAGCGTGCTCGCAGGACCGGCGGGCGGCCATGCGCTGTCGGCTGAACAGGATCTCATGGACACGATTCCGCTGCGGCTCTTTCGGTTCCTGGCGGGCACGCATACGGGTTTGGCTGCGCGGCTCCAGCCGAACTCCGCGTTGCTGATCCGGCCGGGCGCGAATCCGAGGGCCGACCGCGCAGCTTTGGGCCGGGCGCTGCTCCACGACATCGGGCTCGATGCTTCCGGTTTGGCGCATCTCAGCCACGCTGCACGCGTGGTCCAGGCACTGGAGCGCTTCGGATGCTTTGCCGCGGACGGGATGACCGAGGTCGTGCCCTACTGGCGAAGCCGGTCCGTACTCCGCTACGGCGAGGTGTTCCAAACGGACGGCGCGTTCAACCTGAGCGACACCGATCCGCTGGCGCAGGTTTACGTGAGCGCCCTGATTCGCTACGATTCCGATAAGCGCCGCAACACGCGGCGGGCGCTTTTCGTGATCGTGAACGAGAGCGACGCACCCGTGCGCGACCAGCTTTACATCACCGCGCCCAAGCGTCTCTTCGGAAAGACCAATCGGCTGACGATGGGAGAAGTCACCAAGTCCTACGATTTTTCGGGTATCCCCGAAGATTCGGACTGGGAGAAGAAGAGCCTGGCGGGCACCGACCGGCTCAAGACCAAGGCCGTGCTCATGGACCTGGAGGACGGCGGGGTGGTCAACCGCACAGTCTACAAGGACAGTGTGGACGTCTACGGACCGCACCTGCACGTCCGACCGCACGATTTCCGCCTGCTCTACGGCTCGGGGAGCGGCAGGGTGCCCTGACGCTGCGCAGAAAGGAGCCGATCATGAAGGCTGGTATCGTCAAGGGCTTGTTCGCGCTGGTCTGCCTGGTTCCGGCCGTTGCCGTGGCAGAAGCGGAGGATGCCTCCTCCAGCGTCGTGGTCGTGGAGAAAGCGGCAGACGTGCCCAAGCGCCTCCAGTTCGCGGCCAAGCGTTTCCTGAAGAAGCACTGCACCGAGAGCCAGAAGCTGCGCCTGACCATTGGCCAGTTCTTTGATCATGGTCACAGCACGAGCACGAACCAGATGGAGCCCTACGCCAAGATCCTGGTGCCGCTGGATACGGACGGCAAACCGCACGGAGAGGAGGTCCATCGCGAACCGCGCAGCCACAGCCCCACGCGCATCGTGCCGTACGAGCACGGCGTCAAGCACGACATGGAGAAACTCTTCCGCCGTTCTCTTGAGGGCAAGCTCTACCTGGAGAAGGAGATCCCCTGGAAGGACGGCAAGATGGCGGGTGCGATCCGCACGCGCTACTCCGACGGGGCGGTGCGCTCGGAAACCCAGGTGGTAGACGGTGTGCCCACGGGCGTGTCGAAGACGTACGACCGACAAGGGAGTCTATTGCGGAGTATGACGCTGAAAGCGGGCAAGCCGCATGGCGTACGCAAGGACTTCTTTTCAGGCACCAAGCAGCCGCGCCGGGTCATTCCCTACGAGCAAGGCAAGGTCAACGGGACCGCCAGGGAGTACTACGCCAACGGCCAGCTCAAGCGCGAGGCCCCCTTCCACATGGACGTCCGCCACGGCATGGAGAAACGCTTCGAAGCGGACGGCACGCCCGCGGGCGTACGCTATTGGCTCGACGGCGAGGAGGTCTTCAAGAAGGAATACGAAGCAGCGCAACAGGACTAGCCGACCGCACGCATGTGGCCGGCATGCATGGATCTGCGAGGAGGCGAAGATGCGAAACGCGGCGATCAAGACGGCGAGCGCATTGCTGGCGCTCTGGATGCTGACGGGCACCACGGGCGCGGCGGGCGAAGCCTGGCAGCATCTCACCAGGAAACAGGGGCTACCGGGCGACGAGGTCCAACTGCTCAAGGAGGACCCGGCCGGCGGCGTGTGGATCGGCACGCTCAGCGGTCTCGCGCGTTATGCGGACGAAAAGCTGACGACCGTGCTTCCCAAGGGGCAGGTGTGGGACGTGCTGCGCCTGGATGCGAAGACCCTGCTCGTCGGTACCCACAACGGGGTCGTACGCATCTCCGGAGGCAAAGCGCAGAAGGAGCTCGGCGGACACACCGTGGCTCCGCTGGTGCGCGTGGACAAGGAAACCGTGTGGGCGCTCGGCAAGCATCTGGGCTCCGAGCAGAACCGCCTGTTGGCTAGGAGCGGCGAGGAATGGACGCCGGTCAAGATCTTCGAGGACCGGCGCGTGGCCGACGTATTCTGCGCGCGCGACGGCGCGGTCTGGGTGACGATCGAGGCGGATGGCGTGGCGCAGGTCACGTTCGGTCCCAAGGGCCCGACCACCGTGCACCATCTCAAAGGCCGGAACATCAAGGCCATGGCTGAGGACCGAGCGGGAAACATCTGGGTCGGGACCTGGGGGCAGGGCGTGTTCGAGCAGTCTGGAGACGGCTGGACGCATCACCTCGAAAAGGAGGATGCCGCCATCCTCAAGCTGGTGGCCGACGAGCAGGGCCGGATCTGGGCGGCCACGAGCGCGCATGGCCTCTGGCAGTTCGACGGCAAGACCTGGACCCAGCACCTCGAGGACGAAGGCAACATCAGCCTGTTGGCCGCCAACGACAGCGGGGTGTGGGTGAGCTCGCGCGCCCAGAGCGGGCTGCGGCGGTGGACGGGCGAGGGGTGGGAGACGGCTATTGAAACGCCGCTGCCGTTCTTCGGCGTGCTCGAGACCAAGACCCATCTCTTTGCCGGCAGCGTGCTGGACGGCCTGTACGTGCGCAAGACAGACAATCTGAAATAGGAGCACATGCTGACGAGCAGACGAAACGCGGACTCTTTACGACGATTTTCGCCGGCGCGGACAAGAGCGATGCAGAAGGGGCAACGCACGCTGGCTTGCGCCAGAATGAGCAGGCTCTGATGCCTGCGGTTGCGAACCGTCTGCGCGCCTGGCCGCAGACGTGGAGGAATCATGGAAGAAGACCAACAGCGCGTGGTGGTCGTGGGAGCGAGCCCCAAGCCGGAGCGGTACTCGAACCGCGCCGTGCGTTCGCTGCTCGAACACGGCCACGAAGTCCTTCCGGTCCATCCCGCTGCATCCGCGATCGAAGGCCTGTCCGTATTTCGCAACCTCACGGAGATCGACGGGCCTGTGGATGCGGTCACGCTGTACGTCGCAGCGGACAGATCGTCCAAGCTCGCGGACGACCTGATCCGTCTCCGCCCGGGCAGCGTGATCTTCAACCCGGGTACGGAGAATCCAGCCTTGCGCGCGGCGCTGGAAGAGCAGGGGATTCATGCCCGGGAGGCCTGCACGCTGGTTCTCCTGAAGACGGGCCAGTTCTGAGGCGCATGCACCTCCAGCCCTCGGCGCGCTCTCCTTGATCCGCAGACAGCTACCCGAAGAGCAGAAAGCCGATCACAAAGAACGGCAGACCGACCACCCGGACCGGCAGGGGCTCAGCCCCGCAGCCGGATCGTACGCTTCCGGCGTCCCACCTTGTGACGCGTTCCGTCGACCTCGACCTCGACCGCGCCCTTGTCAACGACGAGCTGGATCTGCCTGGGCGTCACGGTCACGTGCACACGCTTGCCCCGCCAGCAGAGCCCGCACGCGAGCCGCTCCCACTTGGCCGGCAGGCACGGGGCGAAACACGGCCGCCCGTCCCGGACGCGCAAGCCCAGGAACCCCATGAGCGCGGCCTGCCAGTTGCCGCCCGTGCACGCGAGGTGGAGGCCGCTCTCGCATTCGGCTGTGGGGCCGGTGTCGGTTTCGAGCGAATCGCGGAAGAGCCGGAGCGCCTCGCGCTTGAGCCCGGCGCGCGCGGCCACGGCCGCGTAGATGCAGCGGCTCAGGGTGGAAGTGTGCGAGCAGCGCGGCTCGTAGTACTGAAAGCCGCGGCGCTTGACCGCCTGCGGGAACGCCTCCGGAAGCATGTGGTAGAGCATCATCACGTCCGCCTGCTGAATGACCTGGGTGGGGCGGAAGGAATGCTGGACCGGGCCGGTGTACTGCATCTTGGTCATGGACCGGTCGATGGCGCGCTCCTTGAGCTGGAAGTAGCCGTCGAACTGTTCGTGGAAGCCGCGTTCCGGGTCGATCGCGACTTCGATGCGGTCGACCATAGCCTCCCAGCTGTCGACCTCCTTGTTGGTCACGCGCGCAGCCTTGCACATGGCCGGCCAGCAGCCCCGCGCGCGCATGTCCTCGCGCACCTGGAGCGCGCGGCGCAGATGCCAGCGCACGAGCGCGTTCGTGGTCACGTTGTTCTCGATGCCCCGGTGGATCTCGTCCGGGCCCTGGACGTTGCGCATGACGTACCGGTCCCGGTCCGCATCAAAGTCGAGGCGGCTCGGCCAGTACGCAGCGGTCTCCAGGATCAGGCGCGCGCCGCAGTCGCGATAGAAGCGCGTGTCGCCCGTGGCCGTGACGTACAGATCCACCGCCCAGGCGATGTCTGCGTTGAGGTGCTCCTGCCAGCCGGGATGCGGATGTTCGCGGCTCGTCTGCGTGCTCGCGTTCCACGGGAACTTGACCCCGCGTGCGCCCAGGGCTTCGGCATTCTTGCGCGCGTCCGCAAGGCCGTGGCAGCGAAACGTGAGCAGCGCGCGCGCGGCCTTAGGATCGGTGAAGATGAAGAACGGCACCAGGTACACCTCGGTGTCCCAGAAGACCTGTCCGCTGTACCCGTTGCCGTGCAGGCCCTTGGCCCCGAGCGAGACGTGCTCGTCTTCGGGCAGGGCGAGGCTCGCAAGATGGAAGAGGCTGAAGCGGAGCAGCTTCTGACTCCGGTCGTCGCCCTGGATGCGTACGTCCGCTTCCTTCCAGACGTCGGCCCACGCGGATACGTGGCTGCGCTGGAGCGCAGGCACGCTCTGGCGTTGGTAGCGGCGCAACGCGCGCGCCGCAGCGCGCTGCGGGTCTTTGCTCTCGCGCGAGGTGGCCAGCACGATCCGCTTGACGAACCGCACGGGGCGGTTCTTGCGCAGCGGAACGCGGAAGACCTCGCTCGCGCGGTCGTCGTCCAGACTCACGCGTTGCTGGGCCTTGCCTTCGACCGAGAACTGGCTCGCCAGGCAGACCGCGATCTTGGAGCGCAGGGTCGTGGCGTTCAGCGCAATGCCGGGATCGAGATCGCGCGCGGTCAACTCCGCCAGATGCGTGCGGCCGGAGCCTGAGGCGTGCTTGGTGATCCACGCATCGACCGTGCTCGACAGCTGCAGGGTCTCCCCGCTGTCGAGCGGCGTGAGCTCTCCCCAGAGCAGGGCGAGCTGCTTCTCGCGCTTGTGCACGAGCCGCACGGTGCGCCAGCGGAAGCGGCGCTGGATCATGTCCTTGTACACGAGGTCGGAGAAAAGCAGTCCCTGGCGCATGTCCAGGACGCGCGCGTAGTCGAGCACTTCGCCCTTGTCCAGCGCGAGGTCGAACCCGTCCACGTTCGCGCGGATCCCAAGCGGCAGGGGGAGGTTCACGATCTCGTCGGTGTAGGTGCCGGTGGCGTCGTACACGCCGGCCGCGTACAGGCCCGGCTCGCCCAGACCGGGCGAGAGTTCGGACGAGCCGCGCAGGCCCATGTAGCCGTTGGCCAGGGTGAAGAGCGTCTCCCAGTGGCGAACGCGGCGCGGGTCGAAGTCGTCTTCCACAAAGCACCAGGCGGGTGCGGATCGCTTGACAAGGGAACGAGGCATGGTGTGGCATCTCCGTGCTGTCGGTGAACCGAATGCGTACGAATGCGGCGGTCACTTCTTTGCCGTTCCGCGGCGGAGCGGGCCTGCGGGGCGCTCGGGGTCGAACCACTGCTCCCAGGTCGGTGCAAGGTAGCCGGGCACGCCCTTGAGGTCAAGCGTGAGGGGCAGGTCCTGGTAGCGGGTGTCCGGGCCTTGCTTGGTGATCATGCGGGTCGCGCTTCCCACGGACGGGCGCAGATACCAGATCTTGTTGTCGAGTCCCGGGGGCACGCGCACCGTGCAGTCGTCTTCATTCGCGTAAAGCACGGCCAAAACGCGGTCGGGCGCGCAGATGTCCAGGCGGAAGACGTCGGTCTCGATCCAGGCCTTGGCCTTGACCTGGAAGCGCTCGGTGCCGCGGGGCACGAAGAAGTACCAGTTGCGCGCGCCGCAGGCGGTAAAGGAAAACCGTTTCCACCCGTCGGCCTGGTCCTGTCCCACGAGGACGAGCGGTGTGGCCGGATAGGTGAAGGTGAGGAAGCGTTCCACGTCCGCGACCGCGACGCGGCAGACGCCCCGGGCGTTTTCGAGCGTATGGCTCGGCTTGCCGTGCTTGCCGTGGATGTGCTGCATGGGCAGGGCGTCCTCGAGGATGGTGCGGCCCTTGCCGTTCGTGATCCGGACCTGCGCCCGCCTGGCGCTCTTGAAGCCCTTGCGCGGGAGGTAGGTGCCGATGCGGTACTTCAGCGCCCGGTTCTCCGGGTTCCAAAACGCATAGGTGGCTGCGCCCAGCACCTCGATCCCGTCGGGATCGCCGAGGGACGGGCAGGGCGAGAAGTGCTGCAGGTTCGGCCAGCGTTCCTCCATGCCTTCGATGCGCGCCGACTGGATGAAGGGCGTCTCGTCGTAGAGCGGAATCGCAGGCGGCTGGCCGGTCTCCGGGTCGAACCATTCTTCGGGGCTGCGCGCAAGGTACGGGGGCACGCCGTCCAGGCCGAAATTGATGTTGGAGTAATGGTGCGAATCGCCCAGGCGCACCTCCAGGCACCAGAACCGGCCGGCTGCGCCGGGCTCGACCTCCACGTCCACGCGCTGCTCCTGGTGGTAGTTTCGGCCGCTCGTGTGCGGCGGCTGGCCCCAGAGCGCGCGAATGCGCTGCCCGCGCGGGGTGAGGATGAAGTAGCCCCAGTCTTCGCGCTGGGACATGCACCGGTCGGCCCGCATGGCTGTGCACGAAAACTCGGTCACTTCCTCGGGCACCCAGAACCACCAGCGCCGGGGCACGGACGCCTGGAAGACCACGTGCCCTTCTTTCTCGTAGAAGTGAGGCTTGCGCTTCTTGCCGTCCTCGGTCTTGATGCGCTTGCCGTCGTCCATGAGGTGCCGGCCGGGTACGCCGGTCCAGATCACGGACCGGTCGAGTGACGACCAGACCCAGACGTTGTCCGTGGTGTGCAGCCGATAGACGCCGGCCGTGCCCGCTTTGACGTTGAGCGTCACAGTGGAGTCCTCGAGCGTGTGCTCGCCGTCGGCCACGATTGCGCCGTCGGGGTCGGTCAGGCGCAGCTTCGCTCTGTCGCGCGCCCAGGCCTGCGTGCCCCACTGCATGACGTGGACCTTGACCGTAAAGGCCTTGCCTTCGGAGTTGCTGAGGCAGATCGTGGGCGTGTAGCTCAGGAAATGCCCCCAGTCGCCGATCGCGGTTTCGGCTTGCAGAGCCGCAGCAGATGTCCAACACACGAGCAGGCTGGCGACGAGTAGCTTCCTACGAATGATGCGCATGGCAGATCCTCTCGTACAGACCGGGAACCGGTCGGAGCCTTTCGGAGGGACGCGCTTCTGCGCGTCCGCCGCGTTACACGTGAAGCGCGGTCGGGCAGGTCGTACGGATCCCAGGCAGCCGGCTGGGCGGGCGGGGGAGCGGGCGCATCAAACCCTGCATCAGGCGGGAGTTCGGCTGCGCCTGCCGTGTTTGCCGCCACAGCCAACAGCACAGCACAGAACGCGCGTCCGAGCCGGGTGCGCATGGGATCCTCCTCTGGATGCGGGAACCGTCGGCCTGCCAGCGTGCGGGCGCGGAGCATGGTGGCGCTGCTTTTGTATGCCCCGGACCGCAGCCGGCAAAAGAACACAAGTCCTATGAGGACTCGACTGTCTGTAGCATACCACAGGAGCTGCGGTCCCGTCAAGCGGATGCCCCTGTCTTTCCCGCAGACCGGCCGAGCGGCGCAAATCCACAACCGCATGCTGCCACATGGTTTGCAGTGCATCCTGTGCGCGAAGGCCTGACAGCCCGCCAATTGCGCACGAAAAATGTGTTGGCCGCGCACTCCGGGCGTGTTAAAGTACACAGAAAGTCATTTGAGGAATTGTGGGCGCTGCGCCGGGTCCCTGAGAAGGGCGTGCGAGGCGCGCCGCTGCCCGGGCTTCCCAACGACTCACCCTCTGCCTGCAGAAGATTCCATCATGCATGTGAACGCCCGCGTGCTCTCGTTCTGCCTGATCGCTCTCGTGCTCTCTGTCTGGAGCTCCCCGTCGCGGGCGGCCCACGGCGGTGCGCGGCTGCCCATCGGTTCCTTCACGGCTTCGCGCATGGACGCGCCCACGCTCGACGGCAAAGTCACGGAAGGCGAATGGGACCGCGCGCTCATCACCTCAGGGCTGATGACGCCCTTCGGCCAGGAACTCCAGCACGCCAAGACCACGATCGGTTTCGGGTTCGACGACGAGCGCTTCTTCTTCCTCGTGCGGTGCATGCGCGGCGACCGCGAGTGGAAGCTCTGGAAGCGCGTGCGCGAGAACGACGACTACAACTTCGGCGATCCGTCGATCGAGATCTGGGTGACCCCGCCCACGCTCGTGCCCGAGACGTACCAGAACGTGATCAACACCTACCCGGCCGTGCTCGACCAGAAGATGATCCCCACGCGGGGGTACACGGCCCAGGGCTGGAAAGGCCAGTGGGAACTGGGGGTGACCGAGAGCGAGACCGAGTACATCATCGAGGCAGCCGTGCCCATTCGCGATTTCGGCTTCCAGAAGGTGGAAGACGGCGATGTCTGGCGCTTTCTCTTCTGCCGTACCAGCCCGGGGACCAAGCCCCGCGCGCAGGCCTCGTGGTCGCTCACCCAGGGGTTTGCCGAGCTCAACCAGCACCCGCCGGTGCGGCTCAAGCACGACGAGACCGTGATCCAGGTGCGCAACGTGAGCTCGCTCCTGAGCGGGAATTACGACCTTCCCATCACGGTGGTGGCGCCGCGCACGTCCGCAGCCTCGATCGAATTGGCCCTGCGCTGGCACGAGGGTCCGGAGCCGAAGGGCGGGGACGTGGAGACCAAGAAGGTCGAGCTCCAGGCAGGCGGACGTGAAACCATTCATTATAAGGGAACGCGCAAAGGCAAGGGCAACCTCACGGTCACGGCCGCCAAGGCAGACGGGAGCCTGCTCTTTCGCCAGAGCTTCCCCTATAAGGTGAGCGGGTGGGCGCCCCAGAAGCCGGTCAGGCCCGAGAAAGCCAAGGCTGCGCCCGAACTCGACGTCATGGCCAAGTACGGGCCCGAGTCGAACGTCATCATCCTGCGCGCGGACATCATCGATCTAGTCGGCGTGGATCAGCTCAAGCGCATGCGCCTGGTGGCGGTGCGGGACGGTGAGGAGATTCCGATCGATCCCTCTGCGCCCACGGTCACGCGCGAAGTCGAGAACCAGGTCGATTTCAAGGGCAACGGCACGGGCGCGGGCCTCGAACTCTCGGTCGAGGGGCGTGTGGAGTTCGACGGATACGTGCTGAACGACCTCACCATCGCACCGGCGGGCGAGAGTGCCAAGGTGGACAAGCTCTACCTCGAAGTCGTGCTCCCCGAGCGCGAAGCCACGCATTTTTGCACCATGGCCGGCGGCTGGGCGGCTGTGCATGACCGCACGCCCGAGTATTGGTCGAGCCAGCGGACGGCCTCCGGCATGCTGATCGGCGACTTCGTTCCTTACATCTGGCTGACGAACTCGGACCGCGGTTTCCTCTGGGTGGCGGCTCCTCCACGTGCGCGGGCGGGGTCATGACCATGATGTGCCAGTCCCAGCGGCACCGCACGCCGTGGGAGCCCAAGCACACCCACCAGTTCGTCGGCTGGATCCAGGCGCACGACATCGTGCCCGAGCAGGTGCGCTGGCACAATCGGCGGCGGCCGCAGCGCGATCGACGCGATCGACGACGTGCGCTGCTGGCGGGAGGCGGAGTGAACACGGTACGTTGTTCGCATCAATGGAAGCGGGCACAAGGAGGATTGCCATGACGAATCGTCTGCGTATACGCGCGGGATTGTGCGGCCTCGTCGCGTCACTCATCCTCAGCGCCTGGCTGGGTGCAGCCGGCGATCTGCGGGCCGGCGAGCTCCAGGCCGCGGTCGGGCCTAAGGGGCTGACCGCGCTTAACTGGGCGGGCGCGGATCTGCTCAAACGCGGCACGCCCGAAGTCCGCTTCGTGATCCTGGAACAGCAGTCAGAGGGCAAGACCGCGGGCAAAGAGGCGCTCGTGGCCGAAGGACCCATGACCGCATACAGTTTCGAAAAGATCATGGGCGACAAGCCCGAGGTGCGCGCCGGCGCGGACGCCGGCGCGGACGAGAGTCTCGTGTACGACTACGCGTGGGGGTCCGTCTCGTTCGCGTACAAGGCCCGCCCCGACCGGCTCGAGCTCACAACCACGATCCAGAACGACTCGGACCGCACCATCGCCATGTTCGCGCGGCAGCTGCAGGGTGAAGACGGCTTGGCGCCGCGCACGGTCCTCGGCTTCCAGCGCCGCGACGAGGACGCGGTGTGGCCGCCGGTAGCCGAGGCGCCGGCCCGGGCGCCGCAACAGGTCTGAGCCGCAGAGCCAAACGGAGCCGAGAGCACAGGGAGAAACGATGCCCGAAGTCGGATGCAGAACCCACGGGCGGATGTCCGCGTGCGCGACGAGCCACGCGTACCCGACGCGACGCCTGGCCGGCCGTGGATTCACGCTTGTGGAACTGCTCGTGGTGATCGCCATCCTCTCCATCCTGGCGATGCTGCTGCTGCCGGTGCTGAGCGAGGCCGTGCTCCAGGCCCGCCTCGTCTCCTGCATGCACAACAATCGCCAGCTCTACACCGCTCTCGTGGGATACAAGGACGACCACGCGGATCAGATCCCGCCCTGGCACGGCGGGGGCGATGGCAACATGAACTACCTGTACGCGTATCGCTGGTTCTGGTCGCCCAAGATCCGCATGGGCTGGGGCGGCTACCTCTTCCGCACCGGCATGCTCGACTCCTCGGCCGTGCGCCTCTTCGAATGCCCGGACACCGAAGGCACGAACCGCTCGAACATCCGCAGCGGCTTCAACAGGCTCTACACCATTCCCCCGACTCAGTGGCAGCAGAGCCTCAACACGAGCGCGTGGGGGCACTACTCGCTCTATGCGTACGGACGCTTCGGCAACATCGCGTCGAGCCGTCGAATCATGCTCTGCGAAACGGTCGTCACCTTCTGCCGGCCGGAGGGGGAAGGCGATCCCGAGGGCAGCCACGGCCGCATCCTGCGCAAGCACGGCGACTGGCCGTACAATCTCGATCCATACCAGCCCAAAGGACACCACTACGTGGGCCCTGGCCCAGCAACGACCGGACCAGTTGGGGGTTCTGGACCGTGTTCAACAAGGTGTTGCAGGACCAGTGAGACGGAGGGGCTCTCAATGGATGACACTGAACGGATGCGTATTCTGCGCCAAGGGTTTACCTTGGTGGAGTTGTTGGTCGTGATCGCCGTGATCAGCCTCCTGGTGGCCATGCTCATGCCGAGCCTGCGCCATGCGGTGAAGCTGGCGCGGCGGACGAGCTGTCTCAGCGACTGCAAGCAGAACTACACTGGCATCCTCACCTTTTGCGACGACAACAAGGGCGACATGCCCGCTGTTGCGGTTCTGCATTGGGCTACCCATCAATGGGTTGCAGAACGGGCGGGAAACTGTAGCGCGGGACTCGCGCCAACCGCGCGCGCAGGGGCTGCCCGCGATTTCTGCTTGACAAAGCGCCGGGCGACCGCGTAGACTCACAGGTGGCATACGGGGAACGAGCGGCAACGGTAGGGCCCGCCCTCCGCGGGAAGCGACGAGAAAGCGGGCGAAAGCCAACGGACAGCCGAAGGGAGATCTGGCCATGCGGCTTCTCGTGGTGATGGGTATCGCATTTGTCTCCTTGACAGCTGCGGACAGCGCTGCTCGGGCAGCCGATGCGGATGACAAGGAACAGGTGATCGCCAAGGCTGTCCTGGTCGAGGCGCAGGCGCGCAGCCTGTACGAACAGGCGCAAGCGCGCATGGCCGACGGGCGGACCGGCGACGCCATCCGGCTGGCCGACGAAGCGTTCGACAAGTTGAACCGCATGATGCGGGAACTCGGTCAGGCCGGCGTGAATCCGGGCCACAATGCCATCGTGCTCGAGGTCTTCCGGCTGACGCGGGAAGTCTCCACGGCCCGGGCGCAGTACCGCAAGCAGAAGACGGTGGCGGACGATCCCACGAACCAGCGCAACGTCGAAGGGGATGCGCAACCGCCCAAACCGCCGGCCGATGGTTCGCGCGCCGACATCCCTTCCGAGGAAGCCCGGCAGAAGGCTCTGGCCGAGGTGAAGGACGTCTTCAAGGAGCGCTACGCCCAGAAGGACCGGGCGACACAGCTGGCCCTGGCCCGCGAACTCTCGGTGGTCGGTCGAAAGACCAAGGACGATCCGGTCACACGGTACGTGCTCTTCTGCCAGGCGCGGGACCTGGCCCTGGCCTGCGGAGAGATCCTGGAAGCACTCAAGCAGGTGGACTGGCTCGCCGCCTATTACAAGGTGCCGCGCATCCGCGAGAAGGGCGAGGTGCTGAACCGCTTCGGCAAGCAGGCCGAGGACCCGAAGCAGCTCGCAGCCGTGGCCGAGGGGTTCGGGCGGCTCAGCCGCGAGGCCCTGGAAGGGGACGACTACCGCATGGGCGCGGCCGCGCTCAAGGCGGCTACGCACTATGCCGAAGAGGCCGGGGACAAGGACCTCCTCGCGCATCTCGCCGAGCGCGAGGCAGACGTCCAGAAGCAGCGCGTGCACTACGAGAAAACGGTCGCGCCGGCGCTCGAGACGCTCAAGGCTACTCCCAAGAACGCGAAAGCCCATGACACGGTCGGCCGGTACTTCGCGTTCATCAAGAACGACTGGCAGAAGGGGCTCACGCACCTGAAACACTCGGCGGACGAGACCCTGCGCGGACTCGCGGCCAAGGATCTGGCCGGGCCAGGCCAGGGCAAGGCCATGGCCGATCTGGCCGACGGCTGGTGGGACCTCGCAGAGGACACGGCGGCCGGTCCTGCCAAGAAGAGCTTCCGCCAGCGTGCCGTGCATTGGTACGAGAAGGCGCTGCCCAAACTGAGCGGCTTTGCCGCCAGCAAGGCGCGCAAGCGATTGGAGGCGGCCGGCGCGAAAGTCTCTTCGCAGGCATCAGAAGCGGCCGACGCCAAGCCCAAGGAATCTTCCGGCCCGAAGCAGCGGGTGGAGTTCAAGTTCCGGTGGCGCGGCGGCATGGAGCCGGACAAGCTCACGTCGGACTGGGACCTCAGCACCAAGGCCAAGGTCATGGGGCAGGTCGGCGTCAGCTCGGGCGACCGGTTCGAGGGGTTTTCGATCACGACCAAATACGCGGTGGCCAATTTCGCGCTCGATCTCGAAGGTGTAAACCGGGCCAACAAGGATCGGGTGCGCGTGAGTTTGGGCAGCCAGGTGGTCTGGAGCGGTTCGTTCAAACGCCCGGGCTACTGGAGCAGAACGGATGCCTTGCGCAGTCGGAAGTGGGAGCTGGAAATACGGCGTGAGGGAGATCGGCTCCGCGTGAAGTGGCTCGGCAAGACCACCAAGGTGCAGGCGCCCGCGGAGCCGGCCAAGCTCACCGTCGAGGCGGGGCGCACGAGCAACTGGGTCGACGAGGAACAGCCCGCACTCAAAAAGATCGGATTGGCCGGGATCAAACTCGAGTGACGGGTTTGTGGCTGGGGGGAGGCAAGAGCGAAGCGAGGGACTCGGGAACGGAGAAGCCCACAGGCAGACGGCTTGTGGGCTTCTTTGTTGCGGCTGCGCACCGAGCCCCCCGGGTCGTTTTGTCGCCGCGCCTCGAATCGACCTCGCCAGAATGGCTCATGCGTCCGCCTATTTGCGATGGGCTGTACTCAGCATGCTACACGGCTATTCTCCGTCCGGTGCCTGCCGGATCGTTCGGTCCACCGCGCTGGCGACGCGGCGGAGCCGGCTGACGAGTGCGGCGAAGTCCGCGGGCGTGAGACTCTGCGGGCCGTCGGAGAGGGCGGCGGGCGGATCGGGATGGACCTCGATCAGCAGGCCGTCGGCGCCGGCCGCCACGGCGGCGAGCGCCATGGGCCCGACCTCGGTGCGCGCGCCCGTGGCGTGCGAAGGGTCCACGATCACGGGCAGGTGCGTCAGACGCTTGAGTACGGGAACGGCCGAGAGGTCGAGCGTGTTGCGCGTATGGTCGGAGAAGGTGCGCACGCCTCGCTCGCACAGGATCACGTTGTAGTTGCCCTCGGCCAAAATATACTCGGCGGCCTGGAGGAATTCCGCGAGCGTGGCGCTCATGCCCCGCTTGAGGAGCACGGGCAGGCGGCTCTGCCCCACGCGTCGGAGGAGGGAGTAGTGCTGCATGTTGCGCGCCCCGATCTGGATGACGTTTGCGTGCGCCTCGACCCGGTCCACGCCCGCGATGTCCACGGCCTCGGTCACGGCCGGCAGTCCGCTCGCTTCGCTCGCTTCGGCGAGATACGCGAGTCCCTCTTCGCCGAGCCCCTGGAAGGAGTACGGGCTGGTGCGCGGTTTGAAGGCGCCGCCCCGGAGCACGGCCGCGCCCGCGTCGCGCACCGCAGCCGCAACCGCCTGCATCATGTCCCGGCCCTCGACCGCACACGGGCCGGCCATGAGCACGATCTCCGGTCCGCCTACCGGCACCGTACCGCCGCCCGGCGTCGGGATCTCGACAAGGGTGTCGGCGTCGCGCATCTCGCGCAGCACCAGCTTGTACGGCTGGGTGACCGGAATCGCCTGTGCCACGCCAGCGCAGTCGGCGAACGCCTCGGGATCGATGGGACCGGGGTTGCCTGTGATCCCGATGGCCGTGCGGTTGGCTCCCGGCATGGGATGGGGGGTGAAGCCCATCCGCCGGATCCGGTCGCAGACCGCATCGGTCTGGGCTTGGGGGGCGTGGGCGTGCATGACGACGAGCATGGTGAGGCCCCTTTCAGCGTCTTGGCAGGCAACGGCTTCGAGAGGAGGCGAGAATCGGAAGCCCGCGCCCGCACGCGCAAGAGTATAGCGGTGCGCGCGGGCGACGTCCAAGGGTTTCGCAAGGAGAGGGCGCGGGGGTCTCGCGTCCGCGCCGATGGGTCGCCATTCAGGCGGGCACGCTCCGGACCCGCCGGGCGCGGAGTGCATTGAGCGCTTCGCATGCGGCCAGAGCTTGGTCGCGCGTCTCAGCGGGCACGATAAAGACCACGCGCCGGTCGACCGGAAACCGCTCAGGCCAGGTCTCCGGCGGGCCTTCGGGCGTCCAGCCGAAATGCATCTGCGCGATACGGCGGTCGAAATACGTGTACGCATCCCGGACGTAGGTGGCTGCGTCGCGCGTGGGCGGAGCACAGAGATTGAGCAGGCGCAGGCCGGGCACGCGCGCGAACCCGCCCCACTGGTGCCGTGCGTCCGCGCAGCAGTGGATCCCGATGCCGCCGTAGCGTTCGGACAGGCCCGCGAGTTCGTCATAGAAGAAAGTGTCGAACATGCCCTCGCTGACGGCACCCACCTCGTCCTCCGACAGGGTCAGGCCGCCGGACATGAAGTAATCGGGGTAGTGGGCCACGTATTCGGTGCCGTAACGCCGGAACCATTCGTCCAGGAAGGCGGTCAGGAGTTCCTCGACCTTGGCCGCGAGCGCGCGCACTGCGTCGGGCGCTTCGACCATGGCGGCAAAGAAGTCTGTCTTTTCCCAAATGAGCGCGGCGATGTCCATGGGGCTCTGGATGTCGACCAGACGCATGACGGCCTGTTGGCCGGCGCGCGCGTAGAGTGCGTCCGCGATTTCGAACAGGACGGCGAGCGTGGATGAGCCCAGATCGGGCACGCGCAGAGCGTCCGCCTCGGCCGCATTGAAGACGCGGGGGCGGGCGAATGGATTGGTGTGCGCGAGCCGTTGCACCGAACAACCGAAGGCCTCGGCGAAGATCTCGGTACCGGTGAGGTTGTTGAGGTACGGGATCTGGTCGTCGTGGAGCCACGCAGCCTTGGTGCAGTGGTGTTCGTAGGCCCGCCAAGCTCGTTCGATGCGTTCGGCCGCCTTGTCCGGCCAGAGCGGCGGAGCGGGCGGAAGATCGAGATCCGGCTCGTTGTAGGCCACCTGGAACAGGAAGCCGGGGAGGGCATCGGGCTGGAGGAACTCCCGCCATCGCTGCTTGCGGGCTTCTATGCTGGTGCTGGTGGTCGAGAAGGGACTGGACGCGGTCATCCGAATCTCCTGAGACATGGTTGTCGCTTTTGGTCATTGACCAGTGTATCCAGACCTCATAATATCACACAGGAAAACTACGTGAATGGCCGTTCTGGGCCAACTCTTGTCATATATGGGCGCCATCCATGGGCTATTTCGACGACATCCAGTTCATTGACGCGGCCGTGGACCCGCATTGCCGGGCCGTGATCGACCACCGGTTCACCGGGACCTACTCGCTGGAGTTCCTGCTCGCAGGCCGCATGTTCTTCGGCATCGACCGCGGTCCCCAGGTCGTCCTCGATCGACCTGCCGCGTTCTGGCATCACCCCGGGCATGTCTACCAATACGGCGCTGTGGACGAGCAGGGCTGGCATCACCACTGGGTGCTGATCAAGGGTGCGCGCGCCCGGCGCCTGGTGGCGGACGGGTTGATGCCGCTGGCGCCGGCGGGCTATCTCCACGTGCAGCAGCCGGCTGTGTTCGCGGATCTCTTTGTCGCGCTGGTCGAGCTCGTGCGCGACGGCGATTTGCAGCGCCAGGGGGATCGGGTGATTCTGCTCGAGCGGCTCGTCTGCCTGCTTCATAAAGACGTGCGTGCGGCCGCCGGAGCCACGCCGCACCGCGCGCGGCTCGAGGCGGTCGCGTGTTCGCTCGCGGACGCACCGTGCCAGACCTACGACTTCCGGCAGATCGCCCGCACGCTTCACCTCTCCTACAGCCAGTTTCGCCGCCTTTTCCGCCGCTGCGTTGGGCACGCGCCGTACGAGTATTTGCTCCTGTCGCGCATGCGGCTGGCTGCGCGCGCGCTCCAGGACCCCGAGCGGCAAGTCAAAGAGGTGGCCGCCCGCTGCGGGTACGAGGATCCGGCCCAGTTCTGCAAGCTCTTCAAGAAGAAGATCGGCATGTCACCCCAGCAGTACCGCAATGCCCTGCCGCGGGCGTGAAGGGCTGATGGACGCGATGGAGAAACGCGGTCTGCCGAAGGCGGCTGGGGCCTATTTCGCCTTGTCGATCTCTTCCTGGACCTCTTGGGCGCCTTCGGTGTAGAATTTCTCTTCGTCCGGTGCGAGTTCGCGCAGAAGCCGAAGGAACTCGCCCGCGTGCACGCGTTCTTCGTCGGCGACGTCCTTGAGCACTTCGATCGCGAGCTTGTTGTCCGTGGACTCGGCGAGCTGCATGTACAGCTGAATCGCCTCGTACTCGGCTGCGATCATGAACCGGATGGCCCGGATGAGCTCTGCCTCCGTGAGCTTGCGGTCGTTGGCCAGTCCTGAAAACGCGGTTCCGAAGTCTGCCATGGGTTCTCTCCTCTGTGGTTTCCGGGCTCGCCCGGCGGATTCTCTTTGGTTGCCGCCGGAGTATCTTTCGCTTCCGTCGTCTCGTCCGCCCCGGTTTCGGCCTGGCCGCCATCCGGCTTGGCCGGTGCGTAGCGGGTGAGGCGGATGTGCCCCGTGTTGCCGGGCGGGAAGTCACGCACCGAGATGCCGATGGAACTGCGGATCAGTCTACCGCGGCGCGCGCGTCCTGTCAATTGCACAACTCGTTTGCAAACGGCCGGATCCTGTAGTCCTGGATAGGTAGAGGCGTCGGGTATGCGAGCGCGGTCGAAGCCCGGAGCGTCCTCTCACCAAGACGCCAAGAACGCCAAAAGGGGGTAGGATTGCTGTCCCTTTGCGTCCTGGCGAGAGATGGAACGTGAGAGCGGTATTGGATTCTGCCTCCCCGCTTTTTGCTTGCACCCCTGCAGCCAACCTCTACCCTGTTGCATCCAAGCGCAAGACCGTTCCGCTGCCTGCCTCACAAGGAGCCTGCCGTGAGTCCCGCCATCCTAGAGACCGAACACCAGGAACTCTTCTATCCCCAGGCCGAGCTGCACAAGCCCATTCCGGTCCACATTCCGAGCGCGCTCGCCAAGCTGGGGTACTACGTCTGCCTGCGCGTGCCAGCCAACCAGGCCGAACGATTGGGATCGGTGCGCACGCATCTGGAGGTCGCCGGTCTGCGGCCGGATGACGTGACGCTGGATGCGGGCGAGGGCACGGACGGTCAGACATCCGTGGCGTCCGCGCAGGAGGGACCTGTGTGGGCTCTCCTCTGCCGTGCGTACGTCTCGCGGGGCGACGGCACGTTGACCTTCTCCGGCGTGCCCGAGGATCTTCCGCGCGCGGACGTGCTTCTCTGCACCTGGCTCCGCTTCCTGACGAGCGGCGAAGCCGACGCCTGGCTCGCGTGCCAGGACGACCCGGCCTGGGCGCCCGGGGGCGTGCCGCTGGGGGGCATCGGCACGGGCAAGGTGGAGGTCAGCCGCGACGGGCGCTTCCGCAACTACAGCGGGAACAACAACCAGGACATGCCCTTCGAACATCCGGATGGCCTGGACGGCGCGTTCCTCTCGGTCGCGCAGGGGGACGAGGAACGCTTGCTCGCGAGCCGCTCCATGGGAGGGCTGGCCGCGTGCGAGCGCCTGGAGGCGGACCTCCTGTTTCCCCAGGTGCGCCTCGCAGCGGCGGATGCCCTCCCCGGCGTGGACGCATCGGTCCTGCTCTCCGGGCCGGTCGTTCCCCACGATCTCGTGACCGCGAGCCTGCCCGGGTTCCTGGTCCGGTGGCAGGTGCACAACCGCAAGGGCGAATCCGTGACCGTGCGCTGCCGGCTCGGGTGGCCCAACCTCGTGGGCACGGGCGGCGGCATCGGCGAGCCGGAGACGCGCGTGGGATACGCCGACGGCTCCTACCGCTTCTGGGAAGCGCCGGACGCGCATAGGGTGAAGCCCGTCACGACGGACAGCTGGTGCGGGCTCCAGTACGGCAACGCGCCGAGCGACGTGTGCGCGGCAGCCGACGGGTACCACTATGTGGCTGCCGCTGGCGCAGACGTGGCCCTGCAGGAGGACCCCCGCCACGGTTCGGTCGCGCGCACGCTGACCGTAGCCCCGGGCGCGACCGCAACCGCGGACATGGCCGTGGTCTGGGAACTGCCGCGCTTCATCGACAATCTGGACGTGGACCGCGGGCTCTACTGGCAGAACCGGTTTGCCAACGGTGAAGAGATCCTGGCCAGACTCTTCCAGGATGCCGATCGCATCTTCTCCGAAACAGCCGGACTCGCCGACCTGTTTGCAGCCACCGACGCTCCGACGTGGCTGCGCGACCGGCTCGTCAACTGCTGCTATCCGCTCGTGACCAACAGCGTGCTCTACAAGGATGGGCGCTTCAGCATCAACGAAGGCCCGACCGAGATGACCGGCTGTTACGGCACCCTCGACCAGCGACTGGGCGCGCACCCGGCTACGCACCTTTTCTTCCCGGAACTCGACCGCACCGAGCTCGAGCTCTTCGGCGCGGTGCAGGCGGAGAATGGAGGCGTCAACCACGATCTCGGCCACGGCCACCTGGAAGAAGAGCCGCGCGATCGGCCCTGGCCGGACCTCGCTTGCTCGTTCATCATCCAGAACGCCAAGCACGCATGGGCTACGGGCGATCAGGACTTCGAAGACACGGCCTGGGAACGGTCGAAAAAAGCCCTCTTTCGGCATGCGGAATGGTCGGACGCGGGCGGCGGCGTCGCCCAGGTGGGCCAGGGGCTGGGTACGAGCTACGACGGGTACCACTACGAAGGCACCACGCCGTACATGGCGACGCTCTGGCTCGCAGCGCTCGAAATCTGCCGGACCTGGGCCCGCGCGCGCGGCGAAGAGGCCGAGTTCGGCCCCCGGATCGACGCGTGGCACAAGGCCGCGATCGACCGGCTCGAGAACGACCTGTGGAACGGGTCGTTCTACCGCGCCTACGGCAGCCCGAACGGGCCAAAAAACGAGAACGCCCACGCGGGCATGCTCGCCGGACAGGCCTTCTGCCGGCGTCTCTGCGGCGAGAACGTGCTCTCCCCTGAACGCCTGGAAGCCTGTACGCGGACGCTGCTGGCGCTCAACGGCAGCGATCGTTTCGCTGCACCGCCCGACGAAGTCACGCCTGAGGGGGAAGCTGCCACCGAGTACAGTTGGCTGCCGTATGTGGAGAGCTTCGGGCTGAGCGCGCTCGCCGGCCAGGACGCGGCCGGTATGCTGCCCGTGTGGGAGCGCACCGTGCGCACGGCCGGCCAGCAGGGCCGGCGACCGTGCGACACGCGGCTCATGTACCGGCCGACTACGGGCGAGGCTTCGTGGGGGTCCTACTACATGACCGCGCCCGCGAGCTGGCTCGTGTACGAGGCGCTGCTCGATCTCTTCTTCCGTCCGGCCGAAGGCGTGCTACGGCTCGCGCCCGCGCTCGGCGGTGCCTTTGCCGTGGTGCATCCGCATTTCTGGGGCGTGGGACGGCGTGATGGAGCGCGCGTCCGCCTAGAGGTGCGGCGCGTCTTCGTCGATCGTGCGCTGCAGGTGACGATACTCGAAGTGCCGGAGGCGCACGGCGCGGTCTCCCTCGAGGGAGAAACGCTCGCGCACACGGGCGCGTTCGGCGACTACGCGCGCTTCCGCCTGCCCGAAGCGGTCGCGTTCGAGCCGGGCGCCGCACTCGCCTGGACGGTGGAGCGCCCCCCGCAGGAAGCCTCTTCTTCATAGTCCACCGAGATCGTCTGGGAATCCTCGTACACGGATTGCTCGGCCGCCATACAGACCGCATGCGTGCGTCAGGCATCGTGCGCGTCCTGATGGTGCGGCCAGTCCGCGGCGCGGGCTTTTCGTTTGACCCGGACCGGGTCGCGGGATAGCCTTGAGGGAACAGGCACAGAGCCGCAACGGTGGACCCGCATGGCGAGCCCGGACGAACAGACCTTCCAGCAGCTTCTGGACGTGGGGATCGCTCTCACCAGCGAACACAACCTCAACCGCTTGCTCACCCGCATCCTGACCGAGGCGCGCCGCCTCACAGGTGCGGACGCGGGCACGCTGTACCTCGTCGAGAGCGGCCAGCTCAAAGCCGAGGTCGGCCAATGCCAAACGCTCGTGCACCGCTGGGGCCCCGAACGGGCCGCCGGCGTCTTCGAGAGTTTCACCCTTCCCATCAGCATGGATTCGATTGCGGGCGCAGCCGCGCACACCCAGGAGATCGTGAACATCCCGGACGTGCAGAGCGCGGACAAGAACTGTCGGTTCCACTACGATCCGAGCTACGACAAGAAGCACGATTACTCCACCCACTCGAACCTGGCAGTGCCGCTGCTCGATCCGGACGGCACGGTGATCGGCGTGCTCCAGTTGATCAACGCCACGGCCCGCGGCCGGGTGGTCCCCTTTGACACGCACCGGGTCAAGCTGGCGCGCGCGCTCGCCAGCCAGGCCGCGGTCTCCATCCGCAACGCGCGGCTCACCCAGGACCTGCGCGCCGCGCACCTGGATACGCTGCGCCGTCTGGGGGTGGCGGCCGAGTGGCGGGACAAGGAGACCGCCAATCACATCACACGCGTCAGTCGATACAGCGGCATCCTGGCCGAGACCATGGGGTGGAGCGGGGAGATGGTGGAGCTGGTGACCCTGGCGAGCCCCATGCACGACGTGGGAAAGCTCGGCGTGCCCGACGCGATTCTGCACAAACCGGGCAAGCTCGACGCGGCGGAGCGGAAGATCATGGAGACGCACGCGGTCATCGGTGCCAACATCATGGCCGACGCCAACAACGAGGTCATGGCCTGGAGTCGTATGGTGGCCCTCGGCCACCACGAACGCTGGGATGGCAAGGGCTATCCCCAGCAGCTCCGCAGTGGTGACATCCCCCCGGTCTGCCGGATCGTGGCGTTCGCCGACGTCTACGACGCGCTCTCGAGCCGGCGGGTCTACAAACCGGCTTTTCCGCCGGACAAGGTCATGCACATCATTGAGGAGGAGACGGGCGCTCAGCTCGATCCGGCCGTGGTCGAAGCGTTCCGTGCGGCGCTCGACCGCATGGCTGACGTGCGCGACCGGTACATGGACCAAGACGAAGATTTCGAGAAGTTTCGCGACTACGAGCACATCGCGCTGGAAGGGGCATGAGCGGGCCCTGCTCCCCTTCTGGACGGTCGGCGCAGCAGGCACCAGGAAACAGGAAGGATCGCCATGGAAGACGCACCCGAGCGCGACGCAGCGGGTCTCGATGCGACCGCGGATGAGATCCTCGATCGGTTCGATGCCTCGCAGCGGCTCGACCGCGCGCACGAACAGCTGCGGATCGCGCTGGGCGAAAAGCTCCGCGGCCGGGGGTACGAAGAGGCGCAGATCCGGTTGCTCGAGGTGAACCTGTTCGGCAGCCTGTCCGGGTGGATGGAGTTCATCCTGGACGAACGAGGCAAGGGGCGGGACGCGGTGCCGGATTTTGCCCGGCATATGCGGCGCGCCTTTCTCAGCCACTGCCGCGAGCATGCCATTGAGCCGGGGGAGGCCGTCCGTATGGTGGTCGAACTGGCCAACACCTTCATGGACCTCGCCGTGGGCTTCCGCAAGCGGCTGCATCTGGGCGATGCCGAGGCTGCGGCGGATGCTCCCATGGAATAGGCCGGGTCCTCCATGCTCCTGAGACCGCTCTCCTCACGCGCCACGCATTCCCTCCGTCTTTTCGCGACCATGGCCGGCCTGGCCGCGTGCGCGTTGGGCGTGCGCGCGTGCGCGTTCTGGTTCCCGCCCCCCCTAACGCTCGCCCGCCTGCCGGACGAACGACCCGACGACCGGCTCTGGGAGCCGCAGACCGTTCTGCTGGAAGCCGACGTCTATTCGCCGGAAGAAGAACGATGGTACGACATAGCCGGCAATCCCTACGCGACCTCCTTCCGCGAACGGTTCCGCTATGCCGACGCCCGCGTGCAGTTCACCTACCTGCCGGTGGGCCCGAGCTTCCGCGGGCAGCTCGTGGCCGAGGGCCTCAAGCCCAATTTCGCCTATCAGCTCAAGCTGCGGGGCGACTACGCGCGCGATCCCGACGTCCACCGCGTGATCGGCTACCTGGGCCGCTGGCGGTTGCTGGACGAAGAGGGCTTCAACTTCTCCGACCGCGACTACCGGGCACTCGAGGACAAATCGCGCGCCGAGAGCTACATCCTCTTCGACTTCTTCGTCACCGACGAAACGGGCCGCGCCGAAAAGACCTTCTACCTGAACAGCTCGTTGCACGTATTGTGGAACAGTGCCCTCAATTACGTGTGGACGCATCGCGACCTGCTCAGCCAGGCTGTGACCGTCATGCCCGACAGCCCGGCCTATGGGCGGGAGCGGAGCCGAAAGCGGCAGGTGGTCGAGCTCTGGGCCGAGAGCCAGCGCAGCTGGGCCCGCTCGCGGCCGTCCGTTGGCGAGCTCGAGCTGCCCGTGGGCCGCTACCGGTGCGACGTGGTGCTGACCGAAGAGAGCTTTCACCAAGGGTTGAAGCCACGGGGGGGCGAGTGGGCCACGGTCCTGCGCGGGCCTGTGGAGTTCGTGGTGTGGCGGTGAGCGAGTCTACGCGCTCGTTCTTGTGGGTGCCATGTCCACCCAAAGGTGGACATGCCATACAACCACAAGGCCCCTGGCACGCCCATCCAGGAATGGGCATGGCACCCGCAGGATCGGATGGGAGCGCGATTCCATAGCAAGGAACACTTGGCGAGAGCGGTACATGGCACAGGCACTCCTGTCCCGCGCAGCGCTTCAAAGAATTCGCCCCAAACAGGTCGGCGCTGAACGCCGCGGGAAGGGCCGGCCGGTCCGACCGGCGCGCAAATCCCTTGCAAAGGTCGTGCGTGTATCCTATAAGGTCCAGGCGAATCGCCGCTGGGGTCGGGGCGATTCGACAGAGGAGGGAGCCGTATCCGCGCATTCTGCAGGAGGATTCCGTGACACACAGACATCCAGAGGCAGCCGGACGTTGTGATCATGCGCCAAGCAAGACCTATAGCATTCTGGACGCGCCCGACGAGCGCTGGAACGAGATCCTGATCAAAGAAGACCTCTCGGACGTGATCAAGCTCTTCAAGATCTATTGCCCCATGGTGGCCAAGTACTGCGCGCCCGGCCAGTTCGTCGTGGTACGCCGCGACGAGCAGAGCGAGCGCATTCCACTTACCATTGCCGATTTCGATCCGGAAGAAGGCACGGTGACCATGGTCATCCAGGTCGTGGGCGTGAGTTCTCACAAGCTGGACGAGCTCGCGGTGGGCGACCGCGTGCAGGACGTGGTGGGGCCGCTCGGGCACAAGAGCGAGACCGCCCGTTTCGGCAGCGTGGTCTGTATCGGCGGTGGCCTGGGGATCGCGCCGCTTTATCCCATCCAGCGCGCCCTCAAAGAGGCCGGCAACAACGTGATCTCCATCATCGGCGCGCGCTCCGAAAACCTGGTCTTCTGGGAAGACCGGATGCGGGCCTGCAGCGATGATCTCTTTGTCACCACGGACGACGGTTCCAAGGGCGAGAAGGGATTCGTGACGGCCGTGCTCGAGCGGCTGGTGACGGCGGGCGAATGGATCGACCGCGTGGTCGCCATCGGCCCACCCGTGATGATGAAAGCGGTCTGCGATGTCACGCGCGAACCGGGCATCAAGACGATCGTGAGCCTCAATTCCATCATGGTCGACGGCACGGGCATGTGCGGCGGCTGCCGGGTGGAGGTGGGCGGGGAGACCAAGTTTACGTGCGTGGACGGGCCCGAATTCGACGGGCATGCGGTGAATTTCGAGCTGCTCCTGTCGCGCCTGCGCACGTACGAGGAGATGGAAGCCGACGGCCGGGTCCATCACGAGCGGGAAGACGAAGCGGAAGAAGCCCGCAAGGTCAAAGCCGAACGGCGCGTGCCCATGCCCGCCCAGGATCCGCAGTCGCGGCGGCACAACTTTGACGAGGTGCCCCTGGGGTACACGGCCGAGATGGCCGTCAGCGAGAGCTTGCGGTGCCTCCAGTGCAAGAAGGCGCCGTGCGTGAGCGGCTGCCCGGTCGA
>CAZBZG010000005.1:0-27280 GCA_964496245.1 uncultured Planctomycetaceae bacterium
CGAAGGCGAGGTGGCGGTTCGGCGAGCGGGCGACGTCGAACGTCTCCGGATCGGTCCACCAGTCGTACATGGCCGGCCGGTCCGGCTCGTGGACCATGAGGATGTCGATGTGGTCGCGGCCCAAGAGGCGCAGGCTCTCCTCCACCGACTGGCGGAGGTGATCCGGGTTTTGGGGTTCAAAGGGCTGGGGACGCCCCCCCAATTTTGTGGAGAGGATCAGGGGCTTGTCCACGCCCTCCAGGCACTTGCCCAGCACCTCCTCGCTGTTGCGGTAGGACGGGGCGGTGTCGATGTAGTTCACGCCGAGGTCCAGGGCGCGGTGCACGAGCTTGCGCTTGCCCTCGAGCTCTGTGTCGCTGCCAGCCGCGCGGTGGGGATCGGGGATGGCAACTACTTCAGCCGCCTCTTCCGCAAGCGGTTCGGCGTTTCGCCCAGCCAGTACCTGCAGGGGACGGATTGATCTGCACGGGGCCGTCCCTCCCCCCCCGTCGTTCTGCCGACGGCTGGATGCCCCGACCGTACGACCAACGGGGCGTCGTTCTACCGGGTGAGCAGAGCCGTACCCAGCCACTGGGTCAGGCCCCCCATGCCGAGCACCGGCAGCACCGTCTCCCAGCCGGCAGCTCCCTGAGCCCCCGCAGAGCCGAGAACCAGGCCGACGATGGTCCACGTCCCGAGTGTGAAGACGAGGTGTCGCGTATAGAGCAGCTTGCGTGCACGGAACCCCGGGGGATCGATGGGCACGGATGCCGGCGGAACGTCAGTCCTCGGATCCTGGGGCGAATCCGGTGGCATGACGGATGCCCGTCGGTCCAGCCTCCGACGAAGTTTGCGGTTCGCGAACACCTGTTCGGACAGCTTGTGGTGTTTGGCGGCGATGACGTGAGGGAAGTGCTCTTCGTAGAGCGCTCGATGGTTGGCGATGATCCGTTCCGTCAAGGTCTTGGACTGCGTGTGCGAGATGTAGGACTTGGCGTCCGGCCTGCGGCAGTAGAAGAACAGCTCTTCCTGGATGATCGCGGTCTTCCACCCGTGTTTGCCGATACGGATCCAGTGGTCCCAGTCCTCGTATCCGCGAAGGGCTTCGTCGTAGTGTTTTCCTTGGGGAACTGTCGTGCGCCGGAAGCATGAGGCGCAGTGGACGGGGCAGGCTGTGATCAGGTCCGGCAACGTGAACTCCGGATAGCGGAGGCACGTGCTCTCCTCCCCCACCTTCCGGAGGTAACTGCTGACGACGCCGAGGCCCGGATCCCGATCGAAGAGGATCTTGGCCTTCTCCAGGTAGGTGGCGTCCACCGTATCGTCGCCGTCCAGGCAGCAGAGAATGTGCCCCCGCGCGGCCGCAATGCCCGTGTTGCGCGCGGCGGCGACCCCGCGGTTCTCGGCGTGGCGAATGACCTTGAGTTCCTTCTCCACCTCGGCCAGGATCGGGTGCATGGCGGGATCGGTCGATGCGTCGTCCACCACGATGAGTTCCCAGTCGGAGAGCGTCTGCCGGTAGATGCTGTGAATCGCCTTCCAGAGCAGGGGGCCCACATCGTAGGACGTGACGATGACGGAGACCGAGCAGGGACGGCTGTACATGGCCGATCGATCCTGCTGCTGCTCCTTTCGGCAGGCGCGGGCGCGCTCTTCGAGCGCGCCCTCCAGGTCGGCCCGAAACGCCGCCAAGGTTTCCTGGCGGATCGCGGGCATGGCCGGCGGCATCGGCATTGCGGGCGGTGCGGGAACGTCTGGGCGCAGGGCATCGTACTGGTTGCGGCAGGCGATCAGGTCCGGATAGCGCAGGTGCAAGAAATAGCGCGCCCGATGCGTGCGCAGCATCTTGTCGCGCAGGTGCTGTTCGTTGCGGAAGAACGCGTGGTGTAGGATCAGCTCAGGATGGTAGTAGAACTGCTCGAGCGCATACCCGTAAAAACGCACCATGCGGAATCCGAGGGCGCTCCCTTCGCCGCGGTAGAGATCGTTTTCGAACCCGCCGACCTTCAAGAAGTCCGAACGGCGCACGACGAGGTTGCCTTCGGTCGTGGGGGGCGCGGGGAAGGGCGTGGGGCCGAGATCGTAGTGCGCGGCTTTGGTGGTCGGCCGGTCCTCCGGGGCCAGCACGCGTCCCCGGAACGCTACGACGTCCGGATACTCCTGCGTGATGCGCCGGGTCTGGGCTGCATAATCGGGGCAGACGACGCCGTCATCATCGATGAACGCCACCCACGGAGCGCGGGCCAGGGCGGCGCCGAGGTTGCGCGCCAGGCTCGGCCCTTCGTTTTGTTTGAGTCGAACGTACGCGAGCGGGTACCGCCTCAGTTGCTCGCGAATCGCTTCGTCCAGGCCATTGTCGATCAGCAGGATCTCGAAGTCCTGCTGGGTCTGCTGGCGCACGGCATCCAGGCAGCGAAGCAGCTTCTCCCCCGTCTGGTAAGCCACGATCACGAATGCGAGCGCGGGCGTTCGGGAAACCGCGGAGGGATCCCGAACGTCTTCGCGCGCTGCAATCCGGTCCTCATACGATGCGGCCTGGAGGGGGGGCTTGCGGTCCTGAAGGTTCGGCCGGTCGTCCAGCGAAAAGCGATTCTGCATGGGGAATGTCCGTGTCAACGAGGGAGATGGATGGCGGCGCGGCGGCGCGTTCCCAGGAATACAGCCGCGCCGCAGAATTGTCAAGCCCGGCCGTGTGACGGTGGCGCAGAAGGTGCGGGGCAGGACCTGCGGCCGCTCTCCGTGCGGAGGCCGCTTTTGTGTCGTCCGATTTCCATTGCGGCTGCGCGCGTCAATGGTAGACTCCGGCTGGAACGTTTGTTACAGGAGACCGACGCAGTGACGATCCCCGCATCCGGCTCTGGCCAGCTCCTTCGCGTGCATCCGGAGGTCCTTCCCGTAGAAGGTAGCCTGCCCTTGGAGATGTGGGAGGACGCGCCGCTGAGCGGGCAGGTCCTGCACTTGACGCTCCACGGCCGGGAGCTCGCGATTTGGCGAAGCGGATAGCTTCGCCCGAGCGCTGCGCGCATTCCTTCCGGGAGTGCGAGCGACTTCCCCCTTGCTACGATCCATTGGTTCCCGGTAGACTGTGCCGGCCGCAGTGGTTGCCGAGCCTCAGCGACGATCGAGCGAGTCAGGCATGCATACCCTGTCCGAAGCCAGCAAGGTGGTCTGGGCGGTGGCGGCCAGCGAAGCCGTGCACCTGCATTTCGACAGCATCCGGCTGGCGCACGTCTTCATCGGCCTCTGCAAGGCGCACGCGATCCGGCTGACCGACGTGGCCCCCCAGCTCAAGCTGAACGGCGACCAGGTGGCGCGGGCCAAGGCGGAGATCGACGCGCTCGCGGCCGCGTTCGAACACGCCGGACTCGACGTGCGGCAGCTCCGCCGGCAGGTGCGCGCTGCGATCGGCGAAGGCAGGAGCCAGAAGCCCGACGGCACCATGCACCGCAGCCCCCGCTGCCGCAAGCTCTTCCAGATCGCCGACGGCATGGCCATGGCCGAAGGCGCAAAGGCCATCGGCCTGCGGCATCTCCTGCGCGCGGTGCTCGACTTTCCCCAGGAGCCGCCTGCGCGCGCGATCGTCCAGAACGGCGGCAACCTGCAGCAGCTCAAGCAGGTGCTCGTGCAGAGCGCGCGGGGTGGTCCGTCGGGCGGGGGCGAACCGAGCATCCACTCGCCGAGCCAGGCCATCGCCCGCATGAAGAAGGACCGGGCCGTGCCCGGCGTGGGTGGACCGGCCCAGGCACGAGGCGGCGTCAAGGAGAAACAGGCGCAGCCGAGCCACACGGCCGAGCCCAAGACCGCCCCGCCCGAGAACACCGGCTCGCTGCTCGAACAGTTCGGCCGGGACCTGACCGCGCTCGCCCGGAACGGCAAGCTCGGGCCCGTGGTCGGGCGGCGGGACGAGATGCGCCAGATGGCCCAGATCCTCACCCAGAAGCGCAAGAACAATCCCGTGCTCGTGGGCGAGCCGGGCGTGGGCAAGACCTGCATCGTCGAAGGATTGGCCTGGCGCCTGGTACGTGCGGACGCGCCGGCCGCCCTGCAGGGCCGGCGCATCCTCGAACTCAGCATGGGCACGCTCGTGGCCGGCACCAAGTACCGGGGCGACTTCGAGGAGCGCCTGCAGAAGATCCTGGCCGAAGCCGAGGCCGACCCGAACGTGATCCTCTTCATGGACGAGATCCACACGCTCATGGGCGCCGGCGGCGGCGAGAGCTCGGGCATGGACGGTGCGCAGCTGCTCAAGCCCGCGCTGGCCCGCGGCGGCATCTCGCTCATCGGCGCCACGACCACGGCCGAGTACCGCCAGTACATTGAGTCCGACGCCGCCCTGGAGCGGCGCATGCAGATGGTCTGGGTCAACGAGCCCACGCGCGAGGAAGCCTTGGAGATCCTCCAGGGCCTCAAGGCATCGTTCGAAGACCATCACCGGATCGCCATCGAGGACGAGGCCCTGCGCGCGGCCGTGGATCTGTCGGTCCGCTACCTGCCGGACTTCCGCCTCCCGGACAAGGCCGTGGACCTGATCGACCAGGCCTGCGCGACCCTGGTGATCGACTCGCTCTCGCCCAAGCAGGCAACGCCCGACGACTGGGGCATGGATTTCCGCCGCCGGGTGCTCAAGGCCGGGACCATCGCCAAGGTGGTGAGCGAACGCTGCCGCGTGCCCGTGGAAGGCCTGACCGCCGACGAGGGGCAGCGCCTGCTCGGGATGGAGGCTGCATTGCAGCAGCGCGTCATCGGTCAGGACGAGGCCTGCCGCCAGGTGGCCGACAGCGTGCGCACGGCTCGCGCCGGCCTCAAGGACCCGCGCCGTCCGGTCGGCGTCTTCCTGTTTGCCGGCACCACGGGCACGGGCAAGACCGAACTCGCCAAAGCTGTGGCCGCCTTTCTCTTTCAGGACGAGTCCCGCCTGATCCGGTTCGACATGAGCGAGTACGCCGAGAAGCATACGGTCAGCAAGCTGATCGGCTCGCCGCCGGGGTACGTGGGCCACGAGGAGGAGGGCCGGCTCACGGGCAAAGTGCGCAGCCACCCGTACGCGGTGCTCCTGTTCGACGAGATCGAGAAAGCGCACCCCGAGATCTTCGACATCTTCCTCCAGGTCTTTGACGAAGGGCGACTGACCGACGCCAAGGGGCGTACGGCGTCCTTCAGCGAGACGGTCATCATCCTGACGTCCAACCTCGGCGCCGGGGCGGCCGCGCCGCCCGATGCGCAAGAGGCGCGCGCAGACTACGAGGCCGGCATCCAGGAAGCCATCCGCGGACGGCTGCGGCCCGAACTCGTCAACCGCATCAACAAGGTCGTCTTCTTCTATCCGCTCGCCAAGATGCACATCCGCACGATCGTCGAGAAGCTCCTGAAAGGCGTGGAGGAACGTCTGCGCGATCACGATCTCTCGCTCTCCCTCACGCCGCAGGCCTACGACCTTCTGATCGAACGCGGGTACGCCCCGCAGTACGGCGTGCGCGAGCTCGATCGCGTGATCCACGCCCTGCTCGTGGAGCCCGTGGCCAAGGGCATTCTGGAGAAGCGTTTCCGGCCCGGCCAGACCGTGGCCGTGGACGCCCAGAACGACACGCTCGTGATGCGCTGACGGGGGACCCCGTTCCATGTCTATCCAGCTCGAGATCGTCGAAGGGCCTCTGCGCGGACAATCCTTCACCTTCGAGGGCCGGGATACGTTTCTCTTCGGCCGGGCGCCCGACGCCCACTGCAGCGTGCCCGAGGACGGCCACATCTCCCGGCATCACTTTCTGCTCGAGATCCAGCCGCCCGACGTGGTCCTGCGGGACCTGGGCAGCATGAACGGCACGCGCGTCAACGGTTGCCTCCACGGCAGCCGGCAGGGCGGGGGCGAACGCCAGGAAACCGCGGTCGTGCTGAACAACGGCGACCGCATCCGGGCCGGGCAGACCGTCTTCCAGATCTCCATGGACGTGTGCTCCGACAGTCCCACCGTGCGCCTCTCGCCCGACCGCCAGCGGGACGTTCTGCTCCCCGGTCCCCAGCGGATGCGCAAGAAGCGGCCGGTCTGCGCGCGCTGCGGGAGGCCGGTGGTGGGGCCGGCGGCCGAAATCCAGGGCGGCTGCATCCTGTGTGTCGCGTGCCAGAAGGAGGACTCGAGCCTCCCCCCGCTGGAGCGCGCCAGGATCTCGGACGTCCCGTGCGCGCCGGCCGGTGCTCCCGAGGTGCCGGGCCACACGATCCTCAGGAAGCTGGGTGAGGGGGGCATGGGCGCGGTCTATCTCGCCCGGAACGACGAGACCGGCGCGCAGGTGGCCGTCAAGGTCATGCTTCCCAGCGTCAGGGCGGACGAGGAGGAGAAGAAGTCCTTCCAGCGGGAGGTTCAGATCACCAAGCGCCTGCGCCACGAGAACATCATCGCGTTCCTCGAAGAGGGCTTCCAGCGCGACGCATTCTATCTGGTGCTCGAGTACGCGGCGCGCGGCAACGTCATGGAATTGATGGAGGCCTACGAGGGCAGACTGCCCCTGGGCGTGGCTGCGCCGCTCATGCAGGGCGCTCTCAAGGGACTCGCCTACGCGCACGGCCGCGGCTTTGTCCACCGCGATCTCAAGCCGCCCAACCTGCTGCTCGGCGAAACGGACGAACGGCTCATCGCCAAGATCGGCGATTTCGGACTGGCCAAGAACTTCGAGATGGCGGGGCTCAGCGGCATGACCATGACGGGCACGGTCGGCGGCACCGTGACCTTCATGCCGCCCGAACAGATCACGCACTACAAGTACGTCTACCCGGCGAGCGACGTCTTCTCGATCGGGGCCACGTTCTACTACATGCTTGCCGGCCGCATCCACTACCATCTCCCGCCCGGCGCCGATCCGATCGTGGGGATCCTGGAAGGGAACACCATCCCCCTGCGCACGCGCGTCCCGGAGGTGCCCGAGGCGGTCGAAGCGGTCATTCAGAAGGCCCTTCAGCCGGACGCCTGCGCACGCTACGAGAGCGCGATCGACATGGAGACCGCCCTGGCAAAAGCGCTCGCAACGGGAACGCGATAGGACGGCCGGGCTCGGCGCGCGTGGCGCGGCCGCAAGAGCGGATCTGCATCCGCACCCGTACGCGTACACGCACATGTACACGTCGGTACAATCGGACGGATGCACGTTCGTGTACGCGTACGTGTACGGGTACGAAGACAGATGCGTGCTGCGGCACGTGGACGAGGCAGGACACCCATGCGCATGCGCACCCAACGCTTCGAGGGCGAGCCAGGCCCCGCTGGCGGTTGGCGGGAGGGCGACGTGCTGCTGGACCTCTACGAGGTTCGCGGTGTGCTCGGCGAGGGCGGCATGGGCAAGGTCTTCCGCGTCCGTCACCGCGGGTGGAACATGGATCTGGCGGTGAAGTGCCCGCGGACCGAGTTCCTCCGCAGCTCGGTTCGGCGGGAGAACTTTGTGCGCGAGGCCGAGACCTGGGTGACCCTGGGGCTCCATCCGCACGTGGTCAGCTGCTACTACGTACGCACCATCGACGGCGCGCCGCGGATCTTTGCCGAATGCGTGGAAGGCGGAACCCTGCGGGACTGGATCCAGGACGGCCGGCTCCGCCAACTGCCGCAGATGCTCGACGTGGCCATCCAGTTCGCGTGGGGGCTTCACTTCGCCCACGGCCGGGAGTTGATCCACCAGGACGTCAAACCGGCGAACGTGATGATGACGCCGGCGGGCGTGGCCAAGGTCACGGATTTCGGGTTGGCCAAGGCGCGGGCGGTTTCGGGGGAAGAGACATCGTCCCTCGAAGAAGGGGAGGCGGGACAGAGCGTCCTGGTCAGCGCGGGCGGCCGCACGCCCGCTTATTGCTCGCCCGAACAGGCCAAAGGCGCCTCGCTCAACTGGCGGACCGACCTCTACAGCTGGGCCGTGTCCATGCTCGAGATGTTCACGGGCGAGGTGACCTGGATGGCTGGACCCGCCGCCCCGCTCGTTCTCAAGCATTATCGCGTGCACGGTCCGGAGATCGAGGGCATCCCGCGCATGCCCGATGCCCTTGCCGATCTCCTGGCGCGCTGTCTGCAACCCGATCCGGGCGAGCGGCCCGATTCCATGGAGGCGGTGACCAAGGAACTCCGTGCCATCTACGAAGCCGTGGCGGGCGAGCCGTATGCCCGGCTGCTGCCCGACGAACTCGAGGCCCGCGCCGCAGAGCTCAACAACCGCGCTCTCTCCCTGCTCGACCTCGGCAAGACCGCGGAGGCGGAAGCCTGCTTCGAGCAGGGCGCGCACGTGGACCCGCATCACACCGAGATCGTCTACAATCGGGGGCTGGCGCGCTGGCGGGGGGCCCGCATCACCGAAGAAGAGTTTTTGAGCGATTTGCAGGAGGTGTGCGCAACCCACAAGCGGGCCTGGCTCGATCACTACCTGCTGGGCCTCGTCTACCTCGAGGCCTCGGAGGGGACGGCTGCGTGCGAGGCGCTCGAGAAGGCGCAGGAGCTGTCCGGCGGGCGGCGGGAGATCGCGCGTGCGCTCGCGCACGCGCGCACGGGGGTGGCTTCCTGGAGCCGCTGCGCCTGGACGGTGGATACGCGCGCGTCTGCGGTCACGGCCGCTGCCTTCCATCCGCGCGGGCATCGCATCATGAGCGCGGACCGGGACGGGCGCATGGCCATGTGGGACGTGGAGGGCGGTACGCAGACGGGCGCGCTCAAGGCGCATGGGGACGCGGTCCGCGCTGTGGCGTTTCTGCCGGACGGGCAGCGCGCGGTGACCGGAAGCTGGGACCGCAGTCTCAAGGTCTGGGATCTCGCTTCGGCCACGTGCCTCCGGACCTTCTCCAACGGGCCGCACCGCGTGGGCGCGGCCGCCCTGACGAGCAGCGGCGAGCAGGTCGTGACCGCGGGCTGGAGCGAGGGGAACGTCCACGTGCGGGGAGAGTACGAGGTGCGCGTGTGGGACCTCAACACGGGCGCTTGCCGGCACTCCTCGGTTGCGCACCCGTATCCCATCACCGCCCTGGGGCTCTGGCGGGACGATCGCCACGCCTTGATCGCGGGTCAGGACGGCGTGCTCAAGGTCCTGGACGTGACGCAAGGGGGCTGTCCGATCTCGTTCCAGGCGCACGAGGCCGCCATCCAGGCGGCGGTCCTGACCCCGGACGGACGGCGCGCGATCTTCGTGGGCGCAGATGGAGCCCTGGTCTGCTGCGAACTCGCGACCGCACAGCGGCTGTGGTGCATCGCCCTCGGCACGCCGGCTCCGGAGGCGGTGGTGCTCACCCCGGACGGCCGCCAGGTGCTCACGGCCATGCGCGAAGATCTCGGCACGGACCGGGCCGAGTATCGTCTGCGCCTCTGGGACGTGCACACGGGCCGCCGCCTGCGCACGCTCGGAGCCGGGGGAAGCCATGCGACGGAGCCGCTGACGGCTCTCGCCATTGCGCCGGACGGCAGCCGGGCCCTGACGGGGGACCGTTCGGGCGTGCTCCGGCTCTGGAATGTGGAGCGTTCGGGATTCCGGGCGGATTTCGCTGTGGCGGCCGTGGCCCGGGCGGAGGACGTGCTGGCGTCGCAGAAGCGCGTGACCGCGCTCATCCAGCGCACGGAGGGGCTGATCCAGAAGCGGCAGTTTAAGACCGCCTACATCAACATCCGCAAGGCACGCATGATCCGGGGTTACGAGCGCGACACCCGTCTGCTCGAACTGGCGGCCGCCATCACGGATCGAGGGCGGCGGGTCGGTTTCCGCAACGCCTTCTGCCAGCACGTGCTGAGCGGCCACGCGGGGCCGGTCAGCAGCGTCGCCGTCTCGCCTCTGGGCGCGTGGATGCTCTCGGGCAGCGCGGACGGGAGCGTACGCCTCTGGCAGATCCAGAACGGGGAATGCACCAAGACCCTCCTCGCGGGCGACGAACCGGTGCGCGCACTCACCCTCATGCCGGACGGCACCGGCTTCCTGGCCGGCACCGAGTGCGGCGCGTTCGGGTACGGTCTGGACGGACAGGCGCGCGGCGTCTACGTGGACCGCGAAGACGGTCGCAAGGGCGTGAATGACCTGGCCCTCACGCCGGACGGCCGGTGGGTGCTGGCGGCCTTTACGGAGAACATCGTGAAGTGCTGGGATGCCAGCCAGCCCGAGACGGCCACCACCTTCCGCGCACACGGCCAGACCGTGCATGCCGTGCGGAGCTCACCCGAGGGCCGCTTCGCCGCGTCGGCCGGGGACGATCTGGGCTGGTTGTTCTGGCGCCTGCCGGATGCGGGGCAGCCCCGGCGCGCGGTGAGCGAGCGCGACCAGATTCTGGCCCTGGTCTGGAGCCTTGACGGCCGCGCGGTGGTGACCGGGAATGCGAGAGGCGAGGTCAAGGTCTGGGACGTGGCCGAAGCGGAGAGCGAACGGACCCTGATCGGGCACCGGGGCGGGGTGCTGTCCGTGGACGTGCTGGCCGACGGGCAGTTCGCTGTGTCGGGCGGCGCGGACAAGACCGTGCGCATCTGGAGCCTCGAGACCGGCCGCTGCCTGCGCACACTCCACGGCCACCAGGCCGCTGTCACGGCTGTGGCGTTCACGCGAGACGGGCGGCACGTGATTTCGGGAAGCCTGGACGGCACGGCGCGGATCTGGGAGATGGACTGGGAGTGGGAATTCCCGGAGCCCATGGATTGGGACGCCCGCCTCCGCTCGCGGCTGGAGATCTTCCTCGAACAGCACGGCGGGCTGTGGGAGCTTGCGGACTGGAAGCGGTTAATCGCCGAGATCCGTTGTGCGGGCTTCGGCTGGGTGCGGGAAGAGGGCATACGCACGGAGCTGGAGCTGCTGCGCCGCGAATACGAGACGCACAGGACCGAGTGGCTCGCGCGGCGGTACGGGGTCGGGTGACGGCGGCGGCACCGATGCGGAGGCCCTTGATGCTGGCGTGTGCGGGGATTGCCCGCACGGCGGCCTGCCGTTCGCAGTGCAGAGCGATCCTTCCGCCCCAGATAGGCCGGCCAAGCGTGCCGCGGCTTTCGCTTGACAGTGTCCACGGTTTGACTAAGGTGTGCCGCGGCGATCGCTGGTCGTCGGTCGACACTGCGTGCATCTCCAGCGAACGTCCCGTCCCGATTTCTTCTGGAGGGAGCGCCCCTTGCCCGACGATGCATTGATGCTTCTCTCCCGCATCGTACTCGGCGCCATCATCGGCTTCTGTATCGGGCTGACCGGGATCGGGGGCGGGGTGCTGGTGCTGCCCACGCTCACGCTCGTGGTGGGGCTGCCGCCGAGCGTGGCCGTGGGCACGGCCAACCTGTACGCCTTCCTCTGCAAGCTCTCGGCCGTGTATCACCACGCCCGCCAGAAGTCGGTGGACTTCACCACGTCAGTTTGGTTCATGGTCGGCGCGTTGCCCGCCAACATCCTGGTTTCGGTGCTCGTGAATCACTACGTGAACAGCCTGGATGGGGAGACCGAGGCGCTCAAGGCCTTCCAGCACAACCTCCAGCGCTTCATGGCCGCCGTGGTGGTGGTCTCGGCCCTGCTGCTCTTCGTGCGGATTCTCAAGTCCCGGAAGGAGGCCCGGGAGGCGGACACGTCCGAATCGATGACGCCAGGGGCCTTCGGCGGGAAGCTCCGCGTTGCGGCGATTCTGTCCGGCACGCTCGTCGGCGGGCTGATCGGAGCCACCTCGATCGGCGGCGGCGTGGTCATCGTGCCGATCTTGATCCTCGTCTTCGGGCTCACCCCGGCGCGGACCGTGGGCACGTCCATCCTCGTGGCCGTGGTGCTGACGTTCTTCAGCGCCCTGGTCTATGGCGTGGGCGGGCAGACCGACTGGATGACGGGGATCGTGATGGCCGGCGGGTCGCTCCTGGGCGTGCCCCTGGGCAGCCGGCTGGCCGTCAAGATGCGCCCGGCGCGGCTCCAGGCCATTGTCGCGGTGATCGTGCTCGTCGCTGGCGCCCTCATGTTCGGGGGCAAGGGGGAGTAGGGCGGGCCGGGCGATTCCGCCTATCGGGTGCGGGCGCCGCACGGTGCGCGTCCCTCACAACGACAACGAAGTGCATTCCGCTCGCTCGGCCGCTAGAGCTCGATCTTCACGATCCGCGTGCGGCCCATGTACCAGATCGTGAACTCGATCGTCGGCCGTTCGCCCTGCTCGAGGGGTGCGATCTTCTTCTTGAAGTCCTCGAGCCCGGTCACCTGTTGCTTGTTCACGTGGGTGATGAGCTGGTACTTGCCGATGCGGGCCACGGCCGCCTTGCCGCCGGGTTCGACCTTGCTCGCGATCACGCCCGGCTCGTCCTCGCGCTGGAAGAAGCGCTTCACCTCGTAGGTCAGCGCTTTGACCGTGAGTCCGAGCTTCTTGCTCTTGTGCTTGGCGGCCGACCGGAAGTCGGGTGGTCCCTTCTCGGTCTCAAAGGTGAACTGCTTGGCTTCGCCGTCCCGCACGGAATCGACGCGCACGGTCTTGCCCTCCCCGATGTCCGTGAGGAGCTGGGTCAGGACGTTCTGGCGGCTCGGCCACGGGGATGGCATGCGATTCATGAACTGTGCCCGCGCCTCCTCCGGGATGTTCCCCATGTGGGACAGGAAACCGAACCCGTCCATGCTGTAGCCGGCCTTGAGGTCGATGGGCTCGGCCCGGTCCGGATCCTTGATGCGCAGCAGAATGTCCTCGGGCTGGAGCCCGGCGGCCTTTGCGGCCGAACCGGGGTAGACGTGGGTCACGAGCAGGCCGATCTCGCCCCCGCGCGTCTCCTCCTCCGCGCGGAAGGCCTTGGCCAGGTTCACGTCCAGCTTCTGCCACTCCACGCCGAGCGTGATGAGGCGTTTCTCCTGCTGCTTCTCCACGGGCCGGTTGGTCTCGTCGATCGCGTCCTTCTGCGCGAGGAGCTCGGTGACGACGCGGAGGGGGCGGAACATGGACGATGCATCCCGGTGGTAGCTGTACTGTTCGCCCGTGGGTTTGGGCCGATGAGCCAGGCTGATGGCCAGGACCTCGCCGTCGAGCGAGAAGGCGATGGAGCCGTCGTCTTCGTTCGTGAACGTCCACACGCCGGGCATGTCCGCATAGGTGCGGAAGTAGCCCCGGAAACGATCGTAGGCGAGCTGCTCCTTGCGCTGCTTGTGCGAGTAGTCGATGTTGGCCTTGAGGAAGAGCTCACCGCGTTGGAAACCATCCTTGGGGGCGAGTGCGAGCGCGCCCGGGAGCGGATCGCCCGCGACATCGATCAAAATGGCGTGAACGTCTTTGAAGGCGCCGACGAACCGCGCCTCCCGCTCGGTCGGGGCTGCGCCGTCCTCCTTGGGGGGGAGTCGCACGACGATGGATTCGAGTTTGGCCACCATCTCCCGCGGGACGTCGACCGGCACGAGCAGGCGTTGGGGGGAGACGAGGAATCCGGTGGCCGTGAGTTCGGCCTCGCTGTCGTCGTCCCGTTGGAATCGGCGGGAACGCCAGTCGTGGCTTTCCTCCTCTTCGACCTCGGCGCGGAAGGCGAATTGAACCTCGAGGGCCGCTTGCCGGAGACGGGCGCGGATGGTCTCGAGCTTCTGTTGCTTGGCGTCTACGGTTAGGAGCTGCAGCTTGCGGAGGTCTTGGCCCTTCCACGGATACTCCTGCCCCGCGGTGGAGAGACGGCCGCCGAAGCTGATGCCCACGATCCCGCCATCCGGGTCGACCAGGAGCCCCGGTTGCTTGCCGGCGAGATGGCCTGTCTCCTCGTCTACGAAGACATAGCCCATGACCGCGCCGCCGACGTTCAGTTCCCAGCGGCCGCGTTCCCATTCGTACCGCACGCTGCGCAGTTTTCCCCAGTCCTTTCGTGCGGGCGGGTCGGCGAAGACGATGGGCTCGACGCCGGGCAGCGCTTCGGCCAGCGTGAGCAGCAGCGACTGGTGATGCACGAGGTAGCCCTTGACCGTGGCCGCCACGGTCTTGCCGCTGGCTTCGACTTCGATGCGGCGGATGAAGCGGTCGTGGAGCACGGGATCGGCCACGATCACGGTCGTCTCGTCCCAGAGGTAGCCGCCCCAGAGCGTGGGCCGTTCCTCGCGCACGTCCTGGGCCAGGCTGCCCACGGGCGGAGCCTCGCCCTCGTCCTTCCTGGCGAAGAGCCGCACGCGGACGCAATGCTTGCGGAGGGTGGGCGCGATTTCGCTCGTGAGCTTTCCGTCCTCCTCTTCGCCTTCTGCTGCGCGTCCGACAGGCGCGCTTCCGAGGAGCATCAGGGCGACGAGAGCCATGCAGATCGATTCGCTGTGCCTGTTCATCTGAGCGGTTCTCCTGTTGGTCCTGTCCGTCGTCGGCTCGTCCGGGTGCGGGCGATGCCAGGCTCTGAGTCAGAGCCTAGTCCTGATGGTACTTGGTCGCGTAGTCGAGCACGACGTACCGCTTCAGGCCGCCGCGCTGGAGGACGAGGTTGACCTTCTTCTCCCGTTCCTCGTCCTCGGTCACGGCTTCGTAGGCTGTCTTGAGATCGCCCAGGGACTCCACCGGCTTGTCGTCCACGGTGAGCAGGATGTCGCCCACGCGGACGCCGGCGTTGGCCGCATTGCCCGGCCGCTTCACCCCCTGGACGTAGACGCCCTTCTTCTTGAAGAAGTGGAGCGCGGGCGTGGCGAACTCGTTGATGGTCTTGACCGTCAGGTTCCAGGCCCGGCAGTCGAAGTCGTCGCCCTCGACCTTGCCCTTCCTGCGCGGCGTGAGTTCGAGGGTCATCTCCTTGCCGCCCCGGCGGAGGCGGATCTCGGTGGGCTCGTCCATCTCGAGTTTGGCCAGGAGTTGGTTGATTGCCGGGATGTCCTCGCGGTTGATGCCGGAGATCTCGCGGCTGTTCACGGCGAGCAGGAGGTCGCCGATCTTGATGCCCGCCTTGGCTGCCGGGCTGGCGGTGTCCACGCCCGCCACGAGGACGCCCGTCTCGGCGTCGTAGAAGATGTTGCGTTCGAAATCCTTGAGCGGTTGGAGGCGCAGGCCGGTCCAGGCGCGCGGGACCTCGCCGTGTTCGCGGAGCGCCGCGATCGTCCGCTGGACCACGTTGGCGGGAATGGCGAAGGCGAGATCCCCGCCCCAGAGGTAGCCCATGGTGTTGATGCCCACGACCACGCCCTTGGTGTTGACCAGCGGCCCGCCCGAGTTGCCGGGGTTGATCGAGGCGTCGGTCTGAATCCACAGGTTGTAGCCGCCCGTGTGCGCCTTGAGGAAGCGCGTGGTGCAGGAGATGATGCCGAAGGAGACCGACCGGCTCAGGCCCCAGGGCGCGCCCATGGCCATGACGAACTGGCCCTCGCTGAGCGCGTCCGAATCGCCGAGGTCGGCTGCGGGATAGCTCGTGCGGCCGGGCACCTTGACCTGGATGAGCGCCAGGTCCGTGTCCTTGTCCTTGCCGATGAGTTCGGCCGTGCCCACGGTGCCGTCGAAGAGCAGGCACCGGATGGTGACCGCCTTGTCGACCACGTGCCAGTTCGTGACGGCCTCGCCCTTCTCGGAGAGGATGACCCCGGATCCGCCGAGCTGCTGCTTCTCCTTCTTGCCGCCTTCGTACCCTTCGCGGATGGTGGTCAGGAAGATGACGGCGGGAAAGACCTTGGCCTTGGCCGATCGAATGATCGTTCGGAAGTCCTGGATGCTGCCGTCTTCGGGCAGGGTGCCGGCGAGGCTCGATGCGGCGACACCGACCGCACAGAGGAACGCCAGCCCCTGGCGTGCCACAAGGGAGGTGCGCATGCTTTGTCCTTTCGGTTGTTCGTTGCAGGAACGTTTCTGGATTTGCCGGTTCCGCCCCAACGTATCGCTTCGGGCTGTCGCGCGCAAGAAAAAAGCCCGGGCGGGATCGGTTGACCGCGTGCGTGTTGCCCGGTATGATCAACGGGTACGTCATCGTTCAGGCCGCATCGTTCGGGGTCCGCATGCCTTCAGGCGAGCATCCAGATGCCTCCGCAGAACCGGGTGCCGATGCCGCGGCACCATCCGAGCCCAAACCGCGCCTGCCCCTGTTGTTGCGGCCGGCCGACAAGCGGTTCGGAATCCTGAGCCACCGGCTCTCCCGGCCGGTCTATGTGTTGTACTATCTGACCTTTGTGGCCGGGGCCGTGGGGTGGGGCCTCATCCTGTTTTCCTTTCTCGACCCCTCGTGTCCGACGGCCCAGACGAGCGATCTGGCTGGGGCGGCCATCCTGGGACTCGCCGGCATCATGGCGCAGTACAAGCTCGTGCTCCATCGTCGTGCCAGCGAGCAGCCGGAGGAGTTTCCCGAGCGCCGGCGGGGGGCGGAAGCTGGCCGGCCCATGGCGTTGCCGGCCTCGGCCCGCCGGCCCCCCCATCCCATGGTCGATCCTCTGGCCCGGCTCCGGCAGGCCATGGGGGAGCGGCTCAAGCGCCTGCATGGCCGGGCCACCGACGACCTGCGCCGGCGGCCCCCCAGTGACGCGCTCAGTCTGGTCGAGGCGGCTGCCTGCTTCGTGTTCGCCGTGCTCGGGATGTGGGGTGTGTTCGAGGTTGCGGACTTCTGCCTCCATCCGCCGCCGGTGATCGACATCAAGAACCTGGCTGGCGCATGCCTCGCGATCGTGGTGGGCGCGGTCCTGGGCATGCGCTTTCTGCTGTTTTTGACGTTCGGCCGCTCCGCGAACAGGCAGAAGAAGGCGTTGTCGCCCGCGGGCGCCCGGTCCGCCGACGCGGAAGTGTCGGACGCAGGGGGCGGCCAAGCCTTGGAGAAGGCCGGACCACCGGAGGAGCGGTCCGGACCGAACGCATAGCGCAAGGCCGTTCCATACCCCCGCTGAACACATGCGCCGGACCGGCGTGTGCGCGCATCCAGAGGAGTGCATGACTCATGTCTGCCAGGGTTCGCGATGTGATGGCGATGATGGAACGGATCGCCCCCGCCTGGCTCGCGGCCGAGGGGGACCGCGTGGGGCTGCATGCCGGGGACCCGGCTCGCAAGGTGCGCAGGGTCCTCGTGGCCCTGGACGCTACGCAGACCGCGGTACGTGCGGCCAGGGAGCGGAAGTGCCAGATGATCGTGACCCACCACCCGCGGTTCTTCCGTCCGCTGGAGACGCTCGACGAATCCACGCCCATGGGAGCCCTGGCGGCCGCGATCGTACGGGCCAAGCTCGCGGTCTTCTGCGCGCACACGAACCTGGACGCCGCGCCGGGCGGGGTGAACGACGCGCTCGCCGAGCTGGTGGGCCTCGCGGAGACGCGGCCCATCCGGACGCAGGCCGAGGACGAGTGGCGCAAGCTCGTAGTGTTCGTGCCCGAATCGCATGTGGAGGCGGTGCGCACGGCCGTGTGCGCGGCGGGCGCGGGCGCGATCGGCGAGTACACCGACTGTTCGTTCTGCACCGCGGGCGTCGGCACCTTCCGGGGGGCGGAAGCCACCCGGCCGTACGTGGGAACCGCGGGCCGGTTCGAGGAGGCTGAGGAGTGGCGCCTCGAGACGGTGCTGACCGAGCACGTTCAGTCCGCCGTGGTCCGGGCCCTGCTGGCTGCGCATCCGTACGAAGAGCCGGCCTTCGACCTCTACCCGCTCGAGGCGGCGGATGCCTTCGGGTGCGGCCGCGTGGGCGCGCTCCAGCGCCCCCTGACCCTGGGCACGCTGGCGCGACGCCTCAAACAGGCCACAGGATCCACGGCCACGCGCGCGCTGGGCGCGCGTGGGCAGAAGTGGACGCATGTGGCCGTGTGGAGCGGGGCCGGGTGTCCCATCGACACCATTCTCGGGCTTGGGGTGGACGGGCTGGTGGTCGGCGAGATCGGGTATCACGAGACCGAATGGCTGGAGGCCGCGGGCATTGGCTGCATCGCGCTGGGGCACGGGCCGTGCGAAGCCATCGTGTTGCCGCGCGTGGCCGAGAGCCTCCGGGAAGGGCTGCCGGACGTGGAGGTGGAGGTCTTTGCCGACGGCACGCCCAAGATGTGGAGCGTCTAGAGTGCCGGCCGCGTTCCTGTCTGTCGGGTCTCGTTCGCATCCCCGCAACGCAACAACCGCGTGTGCAGGATCCTCTTCACGCCTGTACGGTCCCGCGACGAAGCCCGCGTTCGGGATCCCAAACGGCAGCGCAGAGGCGGTCGTCGATGGTGTGGCTGACGGCGTCTGACGTGCGGAGGTAGAACGCGAGCAGCCGGCGGCAGTTCTCCCGGCGCGGGCGGCACGTTTCAGCGCACACGGGCCCCCAGTTCCCGGACGATCCGGCGGAAGGCCTCCCCGCGTTCCGCGAAGTTGTTGAACATGTCGTGGCTCGAGCAGGCGGGGCTGAGCAGCACGATGCCGCCGGCGGGGCAGGCCTCTTTGGCCAGGCGTACGGCCTGTTCGAAGTCGCTCCCCGCTTCGAAGAGGGGAGGGCGGGGGGGCTCTGCGGCGTCCGCTTCGATGGCATCTCGGATGGCCGTGGCGGTCTCGCCCACCAGTACGGCCGCGTGCGCGTGTTGCCGGATCGCGGCGCCGAGGTCCTCGAACGAGAGCCCCTTGTCGTGTCCGCCGACAATCAGGGCCTTGGGCTCCTTGAACGACGCGAGTGCGCAGATCGTGCTCTGCGGCGTGGTGGCGATCGAGTCGTTCACGAAGCGGATGCCGTCGGCCGTGCCCACGTCTTCCAGGCGGTGCGGGAGGCCGGAGAACGCTGCGAGTCCCTCGCCGACGGCCTCAGCGTTGCGGCTGAACGTATAGGCGGCAGCCGCGGCCAGCAGGGCGTTCATCACGTTGTGCCCGCCGGGAAGCTGGAGAGAGTCGATGGGCGCGAGCACGCACTCGGTCTGATCGAGACGCGCGACGATGCGGTCTTCAGCATCCAGGAAGCACGCGTTGCGCGCGCCCGGATCCTTCCGGGCGACGTGCACGACCCGGCCCCGGCAGGCGGCGGCCCACGCGGCCAGGGTGGGGTCTTCGACGTTGAGCACCACGGCGTCGTCGTTCGTCTGGAACCGGACGATCGTACGCTTGTCCTCGTAGTAGCGGAGCACCGTTCCGTGCCAGTCGAGGTGGTTCGGTTGGAGGTTGGTGACCACCGACACGGTCGGGCTGACCCGCTGGCGCCGCAGGTAGTGGAGCTGGAAGCTCGACAATTCCAGGATGATCGGCGCCGAAGGGAGGTGCCGGCGCAGGGCGCCCAGCAGGGACCCTCCCAGATTTCCGCCCACGAGCGTGCGGGGTTCGTGCGCGCGGAGCATCTGGCCGAGCAGGGCGGTGGTGGTGGACTTGCCGTTGGAGCCCGTGACCCCGATGATCGGACCCGACGCCAGCCGGAAGACCAGGCCGATCTCGGTCAGGACATGGGCGCCGGCGCTCCGGGCGAGGCGCAGGTATTGGTTGTCCGGCTTGACCGCGGGATTGGCGATCACGAGGTCGCAGTTCTTGAAATCCTCGTCCCGGTGTTCGCCCAGCACGAACCGGCACCCCAGCCCCTCGAGTTCCTTGAGCGAGGGCGCCAGCGTCTCGGCGTCTCTGAGGTCGGTCACCACCACGTCCGAGCCGAGCTCGCTCCAAAAGCGGGCCGCGCCCGCGCCTCCTCCGAAGAGGCCCAGGCCCATGACCGTTACGCGCTGGTGTCGATAGAGCGGGCGGATCGCCATGGCGCCATTGTACGCCAACCAGCCGGCGGAATGCAACCGTTGCTCCGTGCGGCTGAATCTGTGAGGGAGAGGGCGCCGAGGGCCTTACTTGCGGAATTCCCAGTCGTGGCGGTAGTAGTCCTTGGTCGTGTTGTCCAGCTGGAGCACGGCCTTGAGCGGGGCCATGATCTCGCTGATCACGTTTGTGGTCGCCCGCGACCAGTAGGAGAGGGGCCGTTCGGGCACGTAGATGATGTCCCCGGACCGCAAGGCGAAGTCGGGCTTGTTCCCGCGCTGGATGGCCGGCCAGTTGACCTCGATCGGCTCCTTGGCCTCCTTGCGCACGATGAAGACCTGCTTGGCCATGGCCGTGTCGTTGCTGGTGTTGTTGTTGCGGGAGCCGACGTCGGTGTCCGCCCCGCCGGCTTCGAGCATGGCTTCCATGAAGGTGAGCCGGCCCGTGTAGTAGTAGACCTGCGGGGCGCCCACGCGGCCTACGATGTAGATCTTCTTCTCGGAGGTGAGGCTCGAGGGGATGAAAATGAAGTCTCCCGGCTTGAGCGCGATGTTGTGGTTCTCGAACTCCTTTTCGAGGAGCAGCTTCTCGAAGTCGACTTCGAGGATCTTGTCGTCCCGGGCGACGTACGCGCCGCTCAGGTCCACGATCTCCCGCTGGCGGCCGCTGCTCGTGTACAGGTCCTGGCTCTCGGGGAGCAGGGCGAGCACGCCCGCGGAGGCGAGCACGTCCAGCAGGCGGGTGCCGCGGTGGATGACGTGCGGGCCGGGTTTGGTCACCGGGCCCATGATGAAGACCGAGTTGCCCTGGAAGCTCGTGCCGATCACCGTGACGCGCGGGTTCTTGTAGTACCGCTTGAGCTGCTTGAGCAGGCCGTCGTGGATCTCCCGGTAGGTCTTGCCCGCAGCCAGAACCTCGGTGTCGAAGAGGTAGCGGATGTAGCCGTCGGGCTGCACGGGCACGGTCCGGGTCGTGTCCGCTTCGTAGGGGATCGAAATGCTCAGCGTGTCGCCCGGTTTGACCTTGTAGCGGAAGGCTTCCTCGGGCGGCGCTGCTGCCGTGGGAGCGGTGCGCTTCGGGGTTTCGCTCGAGGCGCGGGGCGTGTGTGCGGGCGGCTCTGCGACCTCGCGGACCTCTACGTCCTCCCCGGGTTCGGCCGCAAGGGGGGCGGGGCCGGGAAGCGGCTGTTCGGCCCGCTCCGATGCAGGATCCTCGAGGGCGAGTTCCGGTCCGAAGGACGGGATCTCGGCGGATGCCGAACCGTTCAACGTCTCTGCAGGCGCGGGCGGATCGTTCCGGTCTTCGGCGAAGCGACCGTCGGCCTTGAGGGTGACCGTGAGGCGTGCCACCGGTTGGTCTGCGGATGTTTTGTCCGGATGCGGAACCGCGTCCTGTGGCGGCACGAAGCGGCTCCAGAATCCCTGCTGCTTGACGGGCGTGCGCTCTGGCGTGCTCGCGGTCTTCCTGGAACCGGCCATGGCGGCGAAGCGCGGAGCGTGGTCGCCGACCGGTGCGAACCGGGCCATGGAGCCGCCGGTCTTCTGCGGCTTCGGGAGCCGCTGGCTCTTCGCTCCGGATGTGCAGCTGGCAAGGAGACTGGCCAACATCCAGGCGGCGCACAGGAATCCCGGCCACCGGGCGGATCTCCGTGTTGTGTCGAGGTGTCCGTTCATCCCAATCGGTCTCCGCGGCCGATGTTTACTCGCCGCTCTCGTCCTTCTCGTCTTCGTTGGCGCCGTAGACGCTGCTGTAGGGGCTGTAGTAGTAGCCGCCCCGGTAGCGGTATCCGTAGTACGTGTAACTCGCCGATCGCTCGCGCACCTTGTTGAGTACGCCGCCGGCCATGGGTGCGCCCACGTGCTGCAGGCGGTAGAGGGCCATGCGCACGGCGCCGATCTCGGCCTCCTCGGCTGCGATGACCATGAGGACCCCGCGCATGTGGGGCGCGAGGATGGTGGCATCCACGACCGGAAGCACGGCCGGGCAATCCAGGATCACGATGTCGAAGTTGCGTTCGATTTCGTCGAGCAGCGTGAGCATGCGCGGATTGCCCAGCAGCTTGGCGGCGTTGCGCACGCGGGAACCGGCTGGCACCAGGCTCAGGCCGGGCACGCTCGTGCCGTAGGTCGCGTCGGCGATCTCGCAGTCGCCGGAGAGATAGTCGCTGAGGCCGCTCTGGGTGGAGCGGTCGCCCTGGAACATCTCCAGCAATTTGTGGCCCCGCGGCCGCCGGAGATCTGCGTCGATCAGGGCGACCGAGTTCCCCTCCAGCGCATACCGGACCGAGAGGTTGGCCGCCAGCGTGCTCTTGCCCTCGCCCTGGGTCGCGCTCGCGATGAGCAGGCGTTTCTCGGGGGTGCCGCCGTGACCGTAGCGGATGTTGTTGCACAGGTGCGCGTAGATCTCGGCCAGGTGGCTGTCCGGGCGCTCGGGCGCAATGACCATCTGTTCCTTCTCGCTCCAGTAGGGGATCACGCCGAGGTAGTTGAGGCGCAGATGGTAGTAGATGTCGGTGGGCGTGTGGAGGTGCGTGTCCATGCTCTCCAGCAGGAAGGCCACGCCCAGACCGAGCAGCAGTCCGATGATCAGGGCCACCGAGACGTCCATGACCACCCGCGGCTTGATGCGGTCGGCGGAGGAGACGCTTCCATACTGGGCGTAGTCGGCCTCCATGCCCAGCTGCCCTTCGAGCATCTCGAGATCGATGATCTTGCGGGCCGCTTCCTTGTCCTTGTTCTGCAGGTGCTCGAGGTCGTACAGGGCGCGGTTGCGCGCATCCTGCAGGTCGGGGTCTGGAGCGCCTAGGGATCGATCTTCCATCTGTTTCCGGCGGGCCTCTTCCTTCTCCTCGATCTCCCGTTCCTTCTCGGCGATGGTCTCCTTGAGGGTGGAGAGGTTGAGCTCGGTCCTGGCGAGCTTCTGCTTGAGGTCCTCCACGGTCGCGAGGGCCTTGAGCTCGGCCGGGGTGGGCAGGGGCGGCAGTTCGCCCGCTTCGGTCAGGCCGTCGGTCTCGCGCAGGCGGTTCTTGATGGCTGCGATGTCGTTCTCGATGCTGAGAATGCGCGGGTGCTCCTGCGTGTAGCGCGCACGCAGACGCGTCAGTTCCATGGCCAGCTGCGCCCATTCCATGCGCAGGGGGTTGCCCTCGATCAGAACCTTGCTGGCGTCATCTTCGGTCTTGATCTTGAGACGGTCGGCCAGGGACGCGTAATCCACGCGGTCGCGGTAGAGCGCCAGCTCGTTCTCGAGCCGCCGTAGCTGCAGCTCGAGCTTGTTGCGTTCCTGTTTGAGCTGGTGGAGCAGACTGCGGCCCTCCAGAATGGAGCCCGAAGGCTGCTCGACCTGTTCGGGCGCCAGTTGCCTTTCCAGGCGATCGAACTCGAGCCGTGCCTCGGCCAGGTTCCGGCTCCTCTCTTGCTGGATGCTCCTGTACTGCTCGAGCGTGTTCTCGAAGCGGCGCTGGCGGAGTTCCTTCATGTACACGTTGAGCGCGGGTACGATGGCCTTGGCCACGCGCGCCAGGGGCTCGGGGTGCGGGCCGGCCACGATGATGGTGGCCACGTTGTCCGTGGGTCCGCTGACGCGCAGCTGGTGCGGCGGCAGAGCGGGCCGCGTCGCGGCTTCACCGGGGGGCGGCTCCATCGTGGATCCCGGCTCGCCCTGTGCGCCGGCCCGGGCCTGCACCTGCTCCCTGAGCTTGTCTTCGAAGTCCTTGTTGTCCAGGATCTTGGGTAGATTCGACTTGTCCACCGGCAACTCGATCATGAGCCGGGACCCGATGGGCAGAGGCAGCTGCTGGATCTCCACGCGGACCTTGGCCGCGTACACCTGCTCGGCCCGCAGGACCGCCGGCACCCTGTCCTTGACCCTGGGATGGTTGAGTCCCTCGTCGTACAGGAACATGACGAGCGGCAGGGCCACCGTGAGGAACCCGATCATGAGCCAGTGCCGCTGGATCACGCGGATGGCGCGCCGGAGCTGGAGCGCCTCGGCATCCGTGGACGAGCTCCGGCTGAACAGTTCCTGCGGCGAGGGTTGGGTGACGGGGGCGGGTGCGCCGCTGGGGGCGACACCATTGGCCCGCTGGTCGGCGTTCGCGGAGGTGAGTCTCCGTTTCAACTCTTCCATCTCGTGAACGCTGAATTCGCCGCCCTTGGCAGCCATGGGACTCTCCGGCTCACAGACTCCAGGCGTTCTGACGCAGTACGTCGGCGCTGATCTCTTCCACGATGGTCGTGGGAATCGTGGGGTGTTCCCCGGCAAAGGCCCGGTCCAGGGCCAGCTTGCAGATCCGGTTGATCTCGCGCGGAATGCCGCCGCTGGCTTCGTGCAGGGCCTGCTTGGCTTCCGCGGAAAACGGGCTTTCGGCACCCCTGTAGCCCGCGGCGCGGAGGCGCCAGTCCACGTACGCCCCGGTATCCTCCGCGTCCAGGGGCATGAGGTGATACCGCAGGCCCACGCGCTGGTCGATCTGGGGCAACGACCGCACAAGCTCAGCCAGTTCGGGCTGGCCCACCAGGATCACGGACAGACTCCCGGCCGCGAGGTTGCTGAAGTTGGTCAGGTTCTTGAGTTCGATGAGGGCCTCTTCGGACAGCTGCTGGGCCTCGTCGAGCATGATGACCAGCTGCCGCCGGAGGCGGGCGAACTTCTGCTCCAGGAGCTCGCGGAAGCGCCGGATCATGTCGTAACGGCTTTCGCTGCGATCGCGGCCGGGCAGACGCCGCCGCCCGCCGGGCAGCGGGTTCATGCCGGCCAGGATCTCCCGCAGGAGTTCGTCGAACGCGCCGTACGCGTTTTCGAGGAGCACGACCTGGCATTCGCGGCCACGCAGGCGCTTCTGCAGTACGCTTGCCACCATGCTCTTGCCGCAGCCGATCTCGCCGGTGAGCAGCCCGAATCCCATGTGGCCGTCACGGATCAGGTAAAGCAGACGCTCCATGGCTTCGCGGTGCTGTCGCCCCGCGAAAAAGAAGGGCTCCTCAAAGGTCGCCTCGAAGGGACGCTGATCCAGTTCCCAGTGGTCCAGGCACGTGTTCATCAGCTGGCCCTCCGCGTCAATGCTTCGGCGGCCGAGGGCAGGGCGCCGATCAGCCGGTCCAACAGATCTTCCGCCCGCGCGCCCTCGGGGCGCAGGTCGAAGACGACATCCGCCTCGCTGCCGTCGCGTTTGTCGGCTGCGGGGCCGAGCGCCCAGAGGACGAGACCGATGCGGACCGGGCGGGGGCTGCAGATCTGGCGGATGTGCCTGAGCCGGGCGCGGTCCTTCTCGCGCCCTTGGGATTCGGTGATCACGTGGGAGGGGCGCTGGGACGCCAGAGCGGAGCCCAGCTCCAGGTCGTCTTCAGCTAGCCTCAGGTCGATTGTTTCCGGGTATCCCTGTACCGCTTCCAGCAGCCGATCGCGGAGTTCGCCCTGCCGCACGGCGAGGAGCAGGGCGCTGGCGGTCGCGGGTTCGCCGATCCTGTGCAGGGGGATTTCGAACTCCCGCATGAAATCGATGAGATGCGGCCGCAGGATCCGGAGATCGCCCCCGGGCGTGCGGTAGGCCTTGAGCGCTCCGCGCTTGACCCAGCGCTTGATCGTGGAGATGCCCAGCCCGCACAGCTTGGCCTCTTGCCCTGAAGTGTAGCTTTGCCTGCTGTCCAACGTCTTTCCCATCAGTCAGTTCCGGTAACGCGGCGCAAGCGCGGCTCCCGCCGTCCTAGCGCCGTCTTGTGTCTTATCGGTCGTACGGTGCGGCTGGCTTGACGAATTCCTGCGAAAATCCCGCTATGGCCGGGTTGGGTGGTGCGGGCAGTATGCCTGGAGTGGTCCGGTGCTGGCGACCGGTCGGTTCGTGGGACGGAAACCCGGGCTGCTTCCGACTTTGCACTTGCTCCGCCTAGGCCATTCTGGTACGGTTTGGACTCTGCGTGCCCGCGGATTCGGCCGGCCTGGGGGCGGCCGCCATGGCCTGGGGCCGCTCGCGTGAGGGGAGATGAATGGCTCGGTTCCTGTGCGTTCTGGGAATCCTGTTCGTCCCGTGGCTCTGCGCTGTGGCCGGGGAAGAGCCTGCGGAATCCGAGGCTCCTGCCATGAGCCCCCGCCAGCGCATCCTGGCTGGGCTCATGGATGAGGACATGCTCTCCTCCTGGGACACGGACAAGGGGCTCGAGGCCCTTGTCTCCTTTCCCACGGGCGAGGGCAATGCAGCCAAGCACTACGCCCGGCTCGAAGCCCTCTATCCCGAAGAGAAGGAAGAACATCGGGTTACCGTACCTCCGGACAGCCGCGGGGTGCAGGAGATCCTCGCAGGCGCCCAGATCAAGAATTGCTCCCTCACGCCGACATTCTACCCCCACATGGAGACCGGCACCAGCAATCAGCCCGACATTCTGGTCTATCAGGCCTATCTCCGGGCGCTGCTCGCGCATGCGGCAGACCTGGAGAAGGCCAACAAGCCCCGGGAGGCCGCGCAAATGCTTCAGAGCGGACTGATCTGGGGGTGGCATCTCACCGCCGACCGTCCCAATCTCGTGACCTTGATCTTGGGGCTCGGCATCAAGCTCAAATGCGCGCGCGCCTACAGCCGCCTGCTCCAGCGCCTGCTTTATATGGACCGGTCCCGGGCCGCCCGGGAGTACGCCGAATACGTGGGCAACATGATGCGGCGGGTTTCGGCCAAGGCGCGCATCTACCTGGGAGACTTTGAGAATTTCAACTGCCTCTACTCGACGATCAAGGTGGCCAAGCAGGACCAGGAGCCGCTTTGGCGCCAGGAGGCGGTGCTGCGGCTGGGCGTGCTCCGCCACGGCGCGCCGGACCGCGATCTCAAGACCATCGTGAAGAACGAGGAACTCCAGCGCCTGGCGACCCAGACGCTCGTGCATCTTGCGGAGCACGACCCGGTGCCGTGGATCCAGAAGCTGGCCCACTGGTCGGTCCGCAACGTCACGCCCGAACGGTTCCAGGAGATGCGGCGCAAGAGCCTGCTCAAGAGCATGACGCCCCAAGCCGGGGACGCCTCCCCGGCCAAGAACGAGGAAGAGGGCGAGTAGGGGGCTGCAGCCCCGTTTTTCGGTTTCCAGATCCACGGTCGATCCCCACAGGATGGATGGAAGCGGCTCGCGGGCCCGGCGCTTGACCCGGCCCGTAGGAGCCCCTATACTGTGCACAACGGGTTCAGCGAGGAAGGCTTATGACCCTTTTCCGTCTCTCAGAGCGGGGCAATCCCATGACCCGCCTGATGGTGCTCATGTGCATGCTGGCCCTGATCATCATCCTGGGGGTCAAGCTCTACTCCGGGTATTTGCTGCCGAGTGCCGGCACGGCCGGCCTTCCGCCGCCCGATGCGCAGGCCATGGAGGGCGCTGTGGAGGGGGCCACCCCGCAGGATCCGCTGCCCGGGCTCGGAGCTCACGAGGAGCTGAACGCGTATCACATCGAGATTTCGGAGAGCAGCCGCCCCGAGCTCGAGAGCAAGTTCTTCCGCGTTCAGCTGGCGGTGAGCGAATTGCTCTCCTGGCTCAAGGCGCATTCCCACGAAGAGCTTGCGGCCATGGCCTATCCGCGGGGACGGTGGAGCTTTGGCAAGATCATGCGCGAGCCCGATCGCTGGCGCACGAAGGTCCTGCACGTCTACGGCGTGCTCATGGACAAGGAATTGGTGGAATTCACGGACGCGCCGCCCGGCATGCGCCGGCTCTGGCGCGTGCTCCTGCACAACCACCGCCTCAAGCAGACCTATACCGTCCTGACGCCGCTCGTTCCGGAACAGGCGCATCCGCCCCCAGTACCGCC
>CAZBZG010000005.1:27290-36999 GCA_964496245.1 uncultured Planctomycetaceae bacterium
AGGGCTACCGGCGCGGCACCTATCTCGCCTGCGACGGCGTCTTCCTCAAGCGGCATCCCTACATGTCCAAGACCGGGTGGAATTGGACGCCGCTGTTCGTAGCCAAGCGCGTGGTCATGGCCCGGGAAGGGTCCACCCCGCCCGCGCTTCTGGACGAACGCGGCGATCCGGGCACGACCTACGAGGACATCGCCCCCCGGCAGGTCGTCAGCCAGCTGGACCTCAAGTATGTGGAGGAGAGGATGTTCGCCCCGCCGAAGAACGGCGCGGGCATCCGCATGTTCGGGGGCGAGTTTCAGGAAGAGGTGCGCAACATCAAGTCGGAGAAGGACCTGCTCAACCACGTCTTCTCCTATGTCTGGCATTTCTCCGAGAAGGAGCTCGCCGAACGGGTCAATCCCGAGATCAACTACGTCGCGCTCATGCAGGGCAACCAGGCTCCGGGGTGGATGCGCGGCAAGATCGCCGGCTTCCGCGGCCGGGCGGGGTATGTCGAGCCCTGGCGGTTCCCGGAAGACGGATCCGGTATCACGCGCATGTACCTGGTCTATGGCCACGACGAGCGGTACGCCGATCCGGGGTACACCTGGGTGCTGGCCACGCTCAACCTGCCCGAGGGGCTGCGGGAAGACGATCTGCTTGAGGCCAAAGGCGTATTCCTCAAGCTCTATCCTTACAAGACGCCGGCGCGCAAGTGGCACTGGGCGCCGCTCATCGTGTGCAAGCACATCCGCCGGGTTCCGCCCAGCAAGTCGAACATGTACTTCATCATCGCCCTGGCCGGTCTCCTCGTATTGGGGTTGATCCTGCTCTTTGTGGCCTCGCGGCGCGACACGGCCACGCTCGAGGCCATGCGCAAGCGCACGCAGGAGCGCCGGCTCCAGCGGGACCGCGAACGGATCAGGCAGAAGAGCGGAGATCCTGTGGCCGACGGAGGAGCTCCGCCGACGCCTGCCGACAGCCAGGCAGAGGCGCGTCCTGAGGAGGGGGACGCCTCCCCGGACAAGCCCGACCCCGGCGTTCCGCCGGAATCCGGCGCGCCCGGTTCGTGAACGGCCCGCCAGGAGAACGCATGGCCCAGGCCGTCCAGACCCAGCGCGTTCGTCTCGGCGAACGCAGCTATACCATCGCGGTGGGCCAAGGTCTGATCGACGACGTCGGCCCGCGTATCCAGGAGGGGCTTGCGCCCAGCCGCGTCGGGGTGGTGGCCGACACGACCGTGGACCGGCTTTACGGGAGCCGGGTCCAGGGGAGCCTGCAGGCGGCCGGCATCCAAGCCGCGCGCATCTCGTTCCCCCCGGGCGAAGACGCCAAGAACCTGGACCAGGTGCGGACGCTCTATGACGCGCTCTTCGAGGCCGGCCTCGACCGCAAGAGCGCGGTCGTGGCCCTGGGCGGGGGGGTGACCGGGGACCTGGCCGGGTTCGCGGCCGCGACCTTCATGCGGGGCATCCCTTTCGTGCAGGTGCCCACCTCGCTCCTCGCCATGGTCGATTCGTCCTCGGGTGGCAAGACCGGGGTGAACCTGCCTCGCGGCAAGAACCTGATCGGCGCGTTCCACCAGCCGGCGCTCGTGGTGATCGACCCGGCGACCCTGCAGACCCTTTCGCGCGAAGAACTGCTCTCCGGACTCGCCGAAGTGGTCAAGCACGGTGTGATCCGGGATGCCGCGTACTTCGGCTTGGTGGAAGCCGAAAGCCAACGCATCCTGGCGCTCGACAGCGACGTGCTCGATCCGCTGATCCTCGGGTCGTGCCGCATCAAGGCCGCGGTGGTGGCTGCGGACGAACGGGAGGGGGGGCTGCGCGCCATCCTCAACTTCGGGCACACCTTCGGCCACGCGTTCGAATCCTTGAGCGCGTACACGCTGCGCCACGGCGAGGCCGTGGCCGTGGGCATGGTCGCGGCCTGCCGGTTGGCCGAACGGCTGCGCGGCCTGGACCCGGAGGTGGGGCGGCGGCTCGGGGACGTTCTCCGGGCGCTGGGACTTCCGGTCGCGGTCGATGGATTCGCGCCCGCGGACGTGCTCGCCGCCATGCGCGGGGACAAGAAGACCGAGCACGGCCGGCTGCGCGTGATCCTGCCGGTGCGGCTGGGCGAGGTCGAGATCGTCGAAGTCGAGGACGAGGCCGCGGTCCGGGCGGCCATCGAATCGGTCGTGACGTAGCGTCCGCCCAAAGCTCCCACGGTACGTACGCATTCGCCTGAACCCCGTTGCGTCCCGGGGCGCTTATCTGTACCGAAGCCAATGCAACAGGACGTTCCCATGACGTTCGCGCATCCGTTCGCCTTTTACGCACTGCTGGGGGTGCCGCTGGCGCTGCTGCTCGCGTTTCTCTCCAAGCGGGAACGGCGGTACGTCGTGGCCAGCATGATGCCCTGGCGCGCGGTCCTGGCGCTGCCGCGGCCGCGGCCGGCGCGCAATCCCGTGGATCTGGAGACGCTGTGCGCGGTGGGCGCCCCGCTCCTGGCAGCGCTCGCCCTGACCGGTCCGGTGCTCCATCTGGCTGATGCGCGCGAACACCTGGCCACCGTGGTGGTCGACACCTCGACCAGCATGCGGAGCGCGCCGGCCGGCCGCCCCGACCGGTTGGCCCAGGCCGGTGCGTGGCTGGAGAGATTGGGGCAGCATCGCAAGGGCTACCGCATCACGCTCTATGCCACCGGCCGGGCCGAGCCGCTCGTGGTGGCGGGCGACGCCGGCCAGGCGTGTCGCGCGCTCGAACGCATAGGCGTGAACCCCCAGACCGAAGCGCAGCAGGAACAGCGCCTGGCGGACGCGCTCGCTGCCTCCAAGACGAACGACGGGCCGGTTCTCTGGATCTCGGACCGGGTGGCGCCACTCACGAGTCCGCGCCTCTCGTCGGTGCGCGTCGGCGATCCATCCCGGAACGTGGGCCTGGTGGCCGCCTCCGTAAACCGGAGCGAGGACCCGCCGTTCCTGTTCGCAGCAATACAGAACTTCTCGGCCGCGCCTCGCGACGTGCGCCTCGAGGTGCTGGCGCAGGAGGAGGACGCATCCGCGTCCGCCTTCCGCAAGCGGATGGACCCCGGCGCGGTCCATACGCTCCGCTGGCCGCTGCCAGGCGGCGTTGGCGGTCCGCTCGTGCGTCTGACCTCGGAGGCGGACGATCTCGCGGCCGACAACGAGGTGCGCCTGCGGGGCCCGGCCTCGCGCACCGTGGCGATCGACAGGGCCGAGCACGACCGCCTGGCCCTGGCCCTGGAGAAAGCCGCGGGCTGCATCCTCGTTCCGCTCACCCGGAGCGGGCAGGCCGAAGCGGCGGTGGTGACCTCCCGGCCGGGCGCGCTCCCCCGCAGCGGGCTGCTCCTTGTTGCGCCGTCGCAGCCGTGCTGCGGCCTGGTCGACGTGGGCCGGATCGTGCGCGCAACCGACGTACGGGTGCGGCCCGGCGCCAGGCCCCTGCCCGCGGTCTGTGTGCAGGGCCTGGAGACGCTCGACGTGCGTGCCATCCAGCTGCCGGCCGAGCACACGGTGCTGGCTTCGGCGCGGCCTGTCGGGGATCCGGGCGCGCCGGCCGTGCCCCTGGTCGCGTGGTGGCAGTGGAACGGCCGGCGCGTGGTCTATCTGGGAGCCGTGCCCCGCGACTGGACGGTCCACCCCGCCTTTCCCGTGCTCGTGGCCGAACTGGTCGACCGGCTGGTGCCTGCAGGGTCCGCGCTTCCCGGCCTCCGCGAGAGCGACAACCGCCCCGCCGGCCCCCCGACCCAGCGCCTGCCCGCGCTGTACGAGGGCCGCGGTCGCGCGCGTGCCGTCCCCTTGGCGCGGCTCGCCGCGGGGCTGGCTGTTCTGGCCATGGGATACCTGCTTCTTGTCGAGGCCCGCCGCATGCGCACGCGGCGGTGCGTCTCGGCGGAAGGCTGAGGCGTCACTCCAGGTAAGGCGAGCGCCGGCTCTGCTCGTCCACCTCGATCCGTCCCTCCCCGCTCTTCCAGGCCACGTTGAGTTGGATGGTCCCGCCGTCGGTGCCGTAGCCTTCGTAGGTCCGGGTCTCGAGGTGGCAGAAGCCGGCCATGCGTGTCAGTTCCTGCCAGTGCGACCAGCCCCAGTAGCACGGGCGGCGCAGTGTGGTCGTCTCCAGGCGGTTCTGGCCGTCGTCGTGGACGGCGAAGAGCAGGCGGTCGTCGATGTAGTCGGTGCCGCGCTGCTTCTGCTTGAGTTTGATGCAGACCGTGGCGCCCTCGCGGTGGAACCATTCGATGCGTTCCTGTTCGCCCTCGTCCCATTCCTCGGCCACGAGACGCGGACCGGCCGCGTCGTCGGAATCTTCGCCCGCTCCCAGGAACAGCAGGAACCCGCCGGGTTTGAGCGAATGGAAAAGCCCGACCATGGCGGCTGACAGCCCCCCCCATTGGGGTTCCCACGAGAGGGCATCGCAGAAGATCGCGTCGACGTCATGGGGCACATGGCGCGGGAGTTCTGCCCAGCTCGACTCGAAGTAGGAAACGGGGCAGTCTTCCTGTCGGGCGAGTTCGCGTGCGTGGTGCACGGCTACGGGCGATCGGTCCGACCCGAGCACGTTCAGGTCGCTCTCGGCCATGCAGATCGTCTTCCGCCCCAAGCCGCACGAGCAATCCAGGGCCACGTCCGCATCGATGGTCTTGGCCAGTTCCACAAAGGCCCGGACGCTCCCGCCGCCGGTGCCCAGCTGGTCCGCACGAAACGTCGGCTGCCAGGCAGCCCGACGGAACCACTCCCAGTGGTGGATCATGTCCCAGTTCGTGTTGGGGGGTGCGGACATGCGATCGACTCCGCCGGCGCCGAAGGTCCCACGCGCTCTGCAGCCGGTCCGGGTCAGGGATGCGCGCCGGGCTGATCCAGCCCCAGCGTCTCCTCAAGGCCGAAGAGTACGTTCATGTTCTGGAGGGCCGATCCAGCCTGTCCCTTGACGAGGTTGTCGACATGGCTGACCACGCGGAACAGCCCGGTCCGCTCGTCGCAGGCCACGGTCAGGGCGATGCGGTTGGACCCCCGCACCATCCCGGTCGAGGCGGGCGCGTCGGCCGATCCCACCAGGACGAACGGCTCGTGCGCATACATGTCGGCGTAGGCCGCCAGGACGCGTTCCTGGCCGACGCCTGCCTGGAGCCGGCCGTACACCGTCGTGAGGATGCCCCGGGTCATGGGAATCACCTGGGGCGTGAATGTCACGCGGACTTCGCTTCCCGCAATCCGGCAGAGCTCGTGCTCGATCTCCATCACGTGTTGATGGCCGGCCAAGCGGTAGGCGTAGGCGCTGTCGTACTGCTCGGGGTAGTGGAAGGCCGGACGGGGCTTTTTGCCCGCGCCCGAGACGCCGGTCTTGCAGTCGCAGACCAGCCCCTCCAGGTCCACCAGCCCGTGTTGCACGGCCGGTACCAGCGCCAGGGTGCAGCTCACGGCGAAGCAGCCGGGGTTGCCGACCACGCGCGTCTTGGCGATGTCGGTGCGGTGGAGCTCGGTCAAACCGTAGACGCTCTCTCCGAGCAGTTCGGGCGCCTGGTGATTGGGGTCTCGTCCGATGCGCGTGGCATAGGCGGCGTACAACTCGGTCGAATTGAAACGGAAGTCCCCCGAGTAGTCGATGCACTTGCGGCCGGCCGCGATCTCGGCGGGCGCATTGGCCTGGCCCACGCCGTCGGGCGTGGCAAAGAAGGCGACGTCCGCGTCCGCGTCCCGGGCCTCGTCCGTGTCGGGCGCGATGATGCATTCGTCGCAGATGCCCCGCAAGTACGGCCACATGGCCGACAGGGGCTCGCCCACGCCCTGCACGTCCACCAGTGCGGCGAGTTCCGCCTCCGGGTGGCGACGGAGCAGTTCGATCAGGCCGATGCCGCCGTAGCCTCCGGCGCCGATCAGTTTCACGCGGATCATGGTGCGTCTCCCGGTGCAGGCCGGCGCTTCCAAACAACGCCGTTAGCGCACACGCTCTGCATCGCCCCACAGGTGCTCGAGCTGGTAGAACTCCCGCGTGGTCTCGTCGAAGAGGTGGAGGACCACGTCGCCGTAATCGAGCAGCACCCAGCGGCCTTCGCCCACGCCGTCTCTGTTGAGCAGGTGGGTACGCTCGGCCTTCATCGTCTTCTCCACGTCCCGCACGATGGCCTTCATCTGGGGGCGGTTGGCGGCTGTGGCGATCACGAAGAAATCCGTGAAATCGCAGACCGTGCGCAGGTCGAGGATGGCCACATCCTCGGCCCGTTTCTCCTCGCAGGCGTCTGCCATGTGCTCGGCGAGCCGGCGGTTGCGCTTCTCGGTCTGTTGCTGGCTCGGCTGCTGCACGGGGTTTGCTCTTCCGATCATCGAAGCGCGCCGCGCGAATCGCGGCTAACTGCTTTCAGGCGCATAGCTTGCCGCAAGCCGGCGTGGAATGCAACCAAAAACACCTGGAGAACCCTAAGTTCTTGATTCCTTCAAGGTTTGGGAGGATCCCTGTCGATAGATACGAGAAAGGGGAGTTGTCGCCGCGTCCGGAGCCAACCGGCTCCGGAATATCAGGATTGCGGGCCCGGAGGTGAGGAGGGCTGGCGCCAGCACGGAGGTGGAGATGAGAAGCGCAGAGGACATCGTGAAAGACTACCGGGCTCGCGGATACAGCGACGAACGGCTCCGGGCCCTGGCCAACGGCCGTCCCGAGCCGATTTGCAGCCAGATCCTGGAGCTCCTGGCGCAGGGGGAGGCGACAGAGACCGAGGAGGCGCCGCCGGTCGAGGACGTGCTTGCGAGCGTTCCCCCCGAGGCCGCGGACCAGCAAGAGGAAGTTCCCGAGGCGGAAGAGGAAGTCGTGCTGGTCGTGGATCCGGACGAGCCCGCAGACATCGAAGAGACAGCCGAAGACGGCGAAGAGCTGGAGGCCCTCGAGGAGGCGGACGAGGCAGCCCCGGCGCAAGAGGAGCCGGAGGCCCAAGCGGAAGAGGAACCCACGGAAGCGCCGGTAGAAATCGAGGAAGCGGTCGCTGAACCCGAAGAAGTGGTCGCGGAATCGGAGGCGCCAATCGCCGCAGCCGAGGGCACGGCTCAGGAAGCAGAGGTCATGGAGGCGGAGGCGGCTGGTGTCGAGATGGTCGCTGAGCAGAGCGGGGAAGCCGGCGCTGTTGAGCCGTCTGCGACGACCGCCCAGGCTTTGAGCGATGCGCCCGAAAACGCAGTCGAAGAGGTCGTGGTCGACTTGGCGTTCGAAGAGGACGAGCCGGCCGAGGCCGTGGAGGCCGAGGTGGCAGATACGCAAGCTGCTACGGAAGAGAACGTCGAAGCGCAGAACACGGAGGCTGTCGCCGACACGACGGACGCAAACGAGGCCCGAACGCTGCGGCTGGCCGAGATCGTGGTCGAACGGCCCACCCCCGAGGAGTATCACGCCAACCAGGCGGACGTCCCGGTACTCGCAGGGGAGGTCGTCGACTTGCGTACGGAAACGCCGGACGAGCCACAGACGGTGATTGCAGGCGATTCCGAACCCGAGACGGCCGACATAGCGGCGCAGGTCGTAGAGGTCGGCGAATGCTGGCCCCTGGCCGAAACCGTGGAGGCTGCAGCCGCGCAGCTCGACGTGTTCGAAAAGGTCGACAGCGGTGTGTTCGTGGTCTTTCAGGACGATTCCGAGCAGACCATCGACTCGATCAAGGCCAACAAGGCTGCGCAGCGCAGCCTCAAGGTTCTGCAGGACGCCTTGCGCGAGGATCCGGACCTCGCCGAGTCCCTGGAAGGGGTCAGCAACGTGATCGAACTGCATCCGCCCTATGCGATCGCTCCCGAGGTCGAAGAGGTGGCCCCCCCCGTAGACTTTGACCAGGATGTGCCGGTCGAAAAGGAAGAAAGCGGGCTGATCCGTTTTCCGTCCGAGATGCTCGAGTCCTACAACGCCATTGTTTCGGTTCACGCAGAGCAGCAAGCGGCAAACGAAGCGGACGAAGCCAACGACCTGGAGCCCGCGCCGGCCGCAATTCCGGCGGCAGAAGACGATGCCGGGCCCGCAGCGGCCGACGGACGCGGCCCGGTCATCATCCCCGGCGAAAGCGTGTCCGCGCCCGTGTCCGCCTCGGCCGAGATCGAGGAGGAGATCGCGCATCTCCGCAACTGGCTGACCGAGCTCGAAGACGCGCTCAAGCTCAAGAAGATCGAGGCGGACGAACTCACCCGCCTGCTCGGCGAACGCGACGAGACCCTGGCCCTGCAGGCCGAGGAACTCCAGCGCGTGCGCGAGAACCTGCACGCGGACGAGGCGCGCATGCACGAAGTCAGGCAGGTCGAGGAGAAGCTCCAGGCAGCCGAAGGCGAGCTCGCCTCGGTGCGCGAGGAGATGGGCGCGCTCGAACGGGAGTACAACATCCTGGCCACGGGCACCGTGCCCGACCTCAAGCAGGACAAGGACGATCTGGTCGATCTGCTCGAGGCTGAGGTGGAGAAGCAGGCGCCCATGAAGGCGGCGCTGACCGAGAGCGGCCGGCGGGTGGCCATCGGCTATACCCTGGCTGCGGCGGCGAGCGTGCTGCTCGTGCTCTCGATCGTCTTCCAGTGGGTCCAGGAGAACAACCGCCAGATGCAGGACCAGGTGCTGCTCGCCGAACTCAAGCAGGACCTGGCGCACGAACAGGAACGGCGCGCGTCTCTGACGAGCGAACTCAAGACCCTGGAGACCAACTGGGCCCGAAAGGTCCAGGTCGCAAACGCAGCACGCGACCAGGCGCAGAACCGACTGGCGCAGCTCAAGGAGCGCGTGGAGGAGCAGGCGCGTGTGATCGCATCGCTCCGGGTCGGAGCCGGAAGCGAAGGCCTGGTCCGGGCGCCACGCCGTGAGGAGGTCGCCCGGGACAGCCGCGCGCTGCAGGGCGGCCGAACCGACGCGACATTCGGGGGTCGCCGCGTCCACCGCAATGACATCGACATGCGCGAGTGGCAGGCCCGGCAGGGCCGGTCCGGAAACGAGACCCGGGACCGGTCGGAGGTGGCGAGCAAGAAGGCCAAGGTCCGAGAGGGGGACGGCGTGAGCCAGATCCTCTGGCGGGAGCTCGGTCAGAGCAATCCGGGGCTCGTGGAGTGGGTCATCAAGAAGAACGCACTCCAGCGCCATGCGCGGCACGGCTATCCCATCATCCGGCCGGGGCAGGAACTCCTGATCCCGACCAGCGCCACGGCTGCGGCCGAGTTGCGGGAGCGGTGAACCTGCAGCGCGGACGGTGGACCAACCCGTACCTCCCACCACAGGGCCTGCGCCGCGGCGCAGGCCCTGTGCGATTCGCGAAGGGTAGCGGCAGGGGGCTGCGGACCGATGATGGCGCCAAATGTGCGCCTGCTGGAATCCGGGCCTGGTTCAGAAGCGGCCGGTTTGGGGTGGCAGTCCGCTTTGGGGGTGGCAGCTCGCACACGAAGCAGATCGTAGTCCTGGCACTCTGCCTGGGGCGGAACCCGTGAAGCGTTCCACAGGCAGGAGAGGTGAGATGAGAAGGTAGATCGCAACCGTGGACGCGGGTGGAGTCTTGATTCGGAAAGCTTGGGGCCGAAGAGGGCTTATCTCACGAGGCTTCAGAGGATGGGGGCAATGGTGTTGCTACCGAAGAAGCTCCGGCGAGAGAATGGAGGCCTGGAGAAAGGGTTGGCCTCGCAGGCTCCGCTGCATCTGGGGAGCCGATGACAAGACCGACACGCGCGCGCGCGGCGCGCGGCGGGTCGACATGTCCGTTTGGCGGACTGCGTAGCACAGGCGGCACG
>CAZBZG010000006.1:0-15111 GCA_964496245.1 uncultured Planctomycetaceae bacterium
CCAGCGCCCCGTCAGATTGTCCTCGCTCTCGGTGGCCCCCGCGTCACAGACCAGCGGACAGAGCCCACACCCTTCGCAGGCCAGCGGTTCAATGCGGAAGGTGGCTTCCGTCTTGTCGTTGCCCGGACCGTCCCGCCGGATGGCATGAAAATGACAGGCCTCTGCGCACCGGCCACAGGCCGTGCACAAGGCCGCATCGATCGTCGCCTTGGTCCCGCCGAAGAAGTCGTGGACCTCGTGGATGTCCGGAGCGAGCAGAAGATGCAGATCCGCTGCATCCACGTCGTTGTCGGCCAGAACCTTCTCCTGCGACAAGTGCGCGAGCGAACCGGTGACCGTGGTCTTCCCGGTTCCGCCTTTTCCGCTGATGACCGTGATCTCCCGGTAGTCCGTAGCCGTACCGGCCGGCCATGGCTTCCGCTCCCGGGTGGAGCGCTGGGGCAGGACGTCCGGCGGTTCGGGCGCGCGCGCCACCTGCATCTCGTCATAGAGGCCGAGCAGGTTTTCCCGCAGCTCGGGGAACGACGCGGCGAGAATGCCGCCGCCCGAGTAGGCCTCGGCATAGGCCCGTTTGAAGGGGATCCGCCCCGCAATCGGCAACCCGACCTCCTTGGCATACTCCTCGATCAGCGTATCCTTGCCGTCCGAGCGATTGACGACGATGCCCGTGGGCACCCCCAGCTTGAGGGTGAGCCCCACGGCCAGCTTGAGATCGTTCAGACCGAAGGGCGTGGGCTCGGTCACGAGAAGCGCCGCGTCCGCGCCCTCGACCGCCTCCACGACCGGACAGGCCGTGCCCGGCGAAGCGTCGATGATGTTGATGGCCTCCGGATCGACGTACTGCTTGACCGCCCGCACCACGTTGGGGGCCAGGGCTTCGCCGATGTTGAGGGACCCGTGCGCGAAAAAGAACGGTTGATGATCGGGTGCCGCCTGTACCGTTCCGATGGTAGCCTGCGTTTCACGCAATGCCCCCTCGGGGCAGACATACGTGCAGACGCCACAGGAATGGCAGAGTTCGTTGAAAATGAGCACCTTGTCTTTCACGACCGCGATGGCGTTGTAATTGCACGATTCACCGCATTTGCCGCAGGCCGTGCACTTGTCCTTGTCCCAGACGGGCTTGGGCACCTCGACCGATACCTCTTCGGTGAACGATGGCCGGACGAAGAGATGATCGTTGGGTTCCTCCACGTCGCAATCGAGCAACCGGACGCCTTCTCCGCGCTCCGCGAGCGCGTAGGCCAGGTTGACGGCGAGCGTGGTCTTTCCCGTGCCCCCTTTGCCGCTGGCGATGGTGAGAATCATGGTGTCTCCTTCTTCGGGATCTACCACCAATCGCCGGGACGGGAGTCGGGGCGTTGGGGTCTCTTGCGGCGCTCGCGGCTGCGTTCGGCCGGAAGCTCTTCGTCCCCCATATAGTTATCCCGCCACCAGCAGAAATATCCCCAGTCACCGGCGAGGTATTCGCCGATGCTTTCCTCCTCCGGTGGCGCGTCGTCCTCCGTGGGGTGCCAGCCGCGCGTCTCGCCCTTCATGAGGCACTCGTAGGCATTCACGAGATCCAGGAACCGATCCCGCGCGTCCGAATCGCCCGGCTGTTTGTCGGGATGATGCTTCATGGCCAGCAGCCAGAACGCCTTCTTGATGGCCACCCGGTCGGCGTCTTCTGAAACGCCCAGGATCTTGCGGGCCAGACGCTCCTTGTCGATCTGGTCTTGGATGCCCTCTTGCCAGTGCGTACTCATACTACAGCCTTTCCGGCGCGCAACCGTCTGATTCATTCGCTGGGGCGAGAGGCGCTCGCGCATCCCGATCACAGCGGACAGGTCCCTGTCGGACACGTTCCCGTGGGGCAGGCGCCTGCGTCCGACGAGCCTCCGCTTGCATTGAAGGTGGAGAACTGCTTTTCGGTCTTGCCGCCGCACTCCGGGCATTTCGGTGCCGCTTCGGACATGGACCTCGCCAGATGCTCGAAAAGGTTCTCGCACTTCGTGCACTTGTACTCATACATGGGCATCATCTGTCTCCTTGTTCTGGCCAATCTCTCCGGGTACCAATGCTTCTTCCCCCTCTTCTCGAAGGCGGTCAAGATAATCCTGGATGCATTCTCTGCAAGTATGGTTCTCGTCACCCTCGCACAGGAATCGCTGAAACTCGGAGAGCCAATTCGTCTCATTCTGCTTCTGCCGCCGTACAAAAGCCAGGAAACAGACGAAGCGCTCCATGACCTCCGGGTCCACCGCATGCTCCATGTTGCAGGCCGTTGCCAACACGCGTTCCGCATCCACGCCGAGCACGTCCCTGAGGAAATCCTCAAGAATTCGTCGTCGCAGGATGATCCGCTCGGCCTCCTCGTTCCCCTCAGGGGAAAGCGTGACAGGCTCGTAAGGCCTGTAGTTGATCAGCCCTTTCCCAGAAAGCGTTCTCAGTGCAGCAGTTACGGCCGATTTTGCCACGTTGGCCTCTTCCGCAATATCCCGCACGCGCGCAAAGCGCTTCCGCTGCTGAAGATGGAAGATCACACCCAAATAGTCCTCCAGCGTTGCGCTGAGCGAATCCGTCATGCTTTCCTCTCCCCTTTGCCTTGACGTCCATCCACATCAACAGTATACTGCAGAGCGAATAGAGTTCAAGCTCTTTAACATCGTTTTTCTATCCGTGGATCGCATACTGAGCAAAGGAGGTCTTCCATGCCGTGGGTCAACGAGGAGATGTGCATCGGCTGCGGAATTTGCGTAGCAGAATGTCCTGTCGACGCGATCGCGATGCAAGAGAACGTGGCCAGGATCAACGATCCGGAGTGCATCCGGTGCGGCCACTGTCACGACATCTGCCCTCAGGAGGCGGTCCGACACGACAGCGAGCGTATTCCCCAGGAGATCGAGGCGAATCTCGAATGGGCCAAGACCCTGCTGAAGCATTTCGACACAACAGAAGAGCAACGCGGCTTGATCCAACGCCTGAAGCGGCATTTCGCAAAAGAGAAGAAGATCGCCGAGCAGACATCCGAGCGTTTGGATTCCCTGGTCGCCAGCCAGTGAGACCGCGATTCGGCTTGGCTGTCGACCTCCAGCGTGTTGCGCCTTGCGTACCCCCCCACCATCTCCAGGCTCCGCACGCAGCGAGAGAAGGACAGATCGCATCCCTTCGATTGTTGGTTGACCGAACGCGTGGACAAGGAGAATAGCGTGGCCACTACCAAAAACGTCGTCGTCATTGGGTGTTCCGGAGCCGGGGCACTCGCCGCACGTACGTTGAAGAAGCTCAATCCCAATCTCGATGTCACCATCATCCGCGAATCGAATGAGCAGGGACTGCTCACCCGGTGCGCTTGTCCCTATATCTGCTGTGGCGACGTACTCGTCAATCCCTCCTACAAAGACGACAGCATCTTCACCTCCCAGGGCATCCGCCTGGTCAGCGTCCAGGCCGTATCCATCGACCGCGCCGGCAAGACGGTGTCCACCGCCGACGGCCAGACCTATGCCTACGACAAACTCGTAGTGGCCACCGGCGCCCAGCCCGTCCGCCCACTGATCGCCGGGATCGATCTGCCGGGCGTGTTCACACTGCGCACGAGCGGCGACGCGTTTGCGATACTCAACTGGATGAACCGCAACCGCATCGACGACGCCGTGTTGATCGGGGGCGGCGCCATTGGCGTGGAGATCGCCTACCTCACGGCCCAGAAAGGGGTGCGCCTGACGCTGGTCGAAATGCTCCCCCACATCCTCCAGGCCGCGCTGGATCCGGACATGAGCGAAGGCGTGGAAGACTGCATGCGCGAAGCAGGCATCGACCTCCGCCTGGGCCGGCGGGTCGAGAGCATCCAGGGAGGGGAACGCCCCGAGAAGGTCCGTCTTGACTCGGGAGCCGAAATCGATGCGGACATGGTCATCATCTCGACCGGCGCCAAACCACGCAGTGAACTAGCCGAGGCGGCAGGGCTGGAGATGGGCACGCGCGGCCTCCAAGTGGACGAATTCCTGCAGACGTCGGATCCGGACATCTACGCGGCTGGCGACGTCATCGAGTACCCGAGCCACGTCACCGGAAAGCCCATACTGGGCCAACTTCGGCCCAACGCCGTAATCGCCGGGCGCACCGCAGCCTGGAACATTCTCGGCAACCAGGTACGGTATCCGGCCTTCCTGAATGCCTTTGCCACGAAATGCTTCGACACGAGCATCGCCGGGGTGGGCGTGACCGCTACCGAAGCCGAGCGGGAAGGCATTCCCGTGTTTGGCGTCAAGCAGTCCTCGGCCAGTCAGCATTCCATGATGATCCATCGCAAGCCCTATACGGTCAAGCTCATCTTCAAGACCGAAGATCGCTCGATCGTGGGGGGCCAAATCGTCAGTCAGAGCGAGGCGCCGATCAAGAGCATTGACGCGATCACGGTAGCCATCCGGGCCGGTTGGTCGGCCTCCGATCTCGCTTCGCTCCGATGCGCGGGGCAACCCGAACTCTCCTCTGATCCGGGCAAAGAGCCGATTGCGGCGGCCGCCGCAGAGGCAGCCATGGCCGCCACCCCGACTTGATGCTCCATCTATTGTAAGAAGGGAAACGCCTCGATTCGTCGGCTGCCAAACCGGAACGATACGGCGCGCGGTTCACCGTCGGCTGTCACCGCGCCGGGTCTTCCGGGTTCGCGGACAATCTCAATGTCGCGCACGGACCGAAACAAACGCAAGCAAGATCCCGCTGCCCATTGGCGCGCCGAACGCGCCGAGGCCTTCCTCCGGCGCGTGGGCATACGAGAGGGGATGACGGTCCTCGACTTCGGATGCCACAAAGGAAACTACACGTGTCCAGCCGCACGTGTGGTCGGCACGAAAGGACATGTGTACGGCGTCGACAAGGACAAGAAGACCCTGCGGGAGTGCAAGGCCCAAACGAAGCGGAAGGGGCTCAAAAACCTCACCTGCATCCATCTGCCCCAGGCCAAGAAGTTGCCATTCCAATCGCGCACGATGGATATGGTTCTGCTCTTCGACGTCCTCCACGGCGGGTATCTTCCCGAACTGTCCGACCGGATGCGCGTGCTTCGTGAGATTCACCGGGTGCTGAAGCCAAACGGGAAGCTCGCTTTTTATCCGACGCACATCCGTCAATTTGGCCTGACCCTCGAGGAACTCATGCGCGAGGCTACGGCCAGCGGATTCGTACTGCTCGGCGAACACAAGCGCCGACTCGTCCACGATGGCCGTCTGGTTCGGGGCCGTGTCTTCGATTTTCGGCGCGGCAAAAGGGCGGCTGCGCGTCGCAGTGGCCGGTCGGTCGCGTGATCGTTTCACCCTTGCAACAAGGAGTCAATTGATGCAGCCGGATTGTGACGTGGGCGTGGTCGGCGGAGGCCCAGCGGGCTTGGCCGCCGGGCTCTATGCAGCCCGTTCGGGACTCTCCACCTTGATCTTCGAGCGCCTGGCTCCAGGCGGGCAAGCCATCATGACCGATGTGATCGAGAATTACCCCGGCTTTCCAGACCCCGTGAAAGGCTACGAACTCGCGAAAGGCATGCACGAGCAAGCGCTGAAGCACGGCGCAGAACTGCGCAGCGGCGAGATCACATCCGTACGAAACGACCAAACGAGCGGCCTGAAAGAGCTGCGCATTGGCGAGGAGAATACCGCCTGCCGGGCCGTGATACTTGCTCCTGGAGCGCGGCCACGGCGCCTCGATGTGCCAGGAGAATCGACCTTCTGGGGCAAGGGCGTCTCCTGCTGTGCTACGTGCGACGGGATGTTTTGCCGCGGGAAGGACGTGGTCGTGGTGGGTGGGGGCGATACGGCCGTCAAGGAGGCGATTTTTTTGACCCGGTTGGTGCGCACGGTCACACTCGTACACCGCCGCGACCGTCTTCGGGCCACCAAAGCCCTGCAGGACAAACTGCGTGCCGCCGGCGATCGGGTACAGTTCCGCTGGAACAGCCACTTAGAGGAAATCGTGGGCGAGGACAACGTCGCGGCCGTCCGCATTCAAAATCGGGAAACGCAAACAGAAGAGACGCTTCCCTGCAGCGGCGTGTTCACCTTCGTGGGCTATCACCCCAACACCGATTTCCTGCAAGACGTCGTCCAGCGTGACGAAAACGGGTACATCCTCACCGACGACGCCATGGCGACTTCCACGCCAGGCATCTTTGCAGCGGGCGATTGCCGGGACAAAGCCTTCCGCCAAATTGTCACAGCCTGCGCTGAAGGCGCCACAGCCGCCTACTCCGCCGAGCAGCTTCTGGAACCGGTCTACGGCGGGCGCGAAGCGGCGCCTGACAACGGGCCGACTGTCGGCACACGGTGACCGGAAGGCAGTCCCGCTGCCGACGGGGCTCCGTTTCCAATGGGAGATGGAGCGCGGACCAGCTCCGGCCTTGATCCGGCGCAGCTGTTCGCTATGCTCAGAGGCGAAACCCCTGTCCGTTTTGAATGGGAGATCCCCTGATGAGCGAGCATGAATTCTTCCCACGTGTCAAGAAGACCATCGTGCCCCGGCCCGTGGAGGTCAAGGAGACCGACGTGCTCGGCCAGTCGGGCTCGGCCCGAGCTACGGACGCGATCATCTACGGGGACAACTGGTACCACAACCGGGAGGAGGACCTGATCGAGATCTTCGACGCCGGGCCCGCCCTGACCTTCCGGCACCTGCTGCCGCAGAAGGACAAGTACGCCCGCGAAGGGCTGTACCTGCGCCTCGCCATCGCCTACCGGACCACGGAAGAGGCCTGGGCCAACATCCGCACCTTCTCCGGCAACCACGTGACCCTGCCCAATGCCGTGCGCGGCGCCATGTACGTGGACCCCAATACGGTCCACTGGGTCACCGATGACATGACCCTCAACGTCAACTCGCTCTACACGGGCGAAAAGTTCTGGGTCCAACGGGTGGACTGGGAGTGGGTGAGCCGCGAACTCGTGTACGAGGACGAGCTCGTCAAGAAAGGCCCGATCCTCAAGCGCACGCCGGAAGAGGTGGAGGCGCTCTACGCCAAGCACGAGGCCACCCGCGAGCAGGTCAAACAGTTCCTGATCGAACGCATCAACGAAGACGATCACTTCGCCAAGCGCTGCCTGACACTCCTCCATACCGACAGGCTGCTCGAACGCGATCTCGTGGCACTCTATCGCGATCTGGGCCTCGGGGAAGAATGAGGCCTCAGATGCCGGTCATGAATCACGAAGCGCACGAAGGATCCTGAGGCTAGGTACATGTTCCTTCGTGACCTTCGTGTTCTTCGTGGTGGGAAGCCACCCGCACGGCGGTCGCAAGGCACTCTCCCGGAATCCGTGAGTCGCGGACGCGTGAGGCCGCCCCCTCAGCGCCTGTGATCGGCCAGACTCCGGTACTGGGGGATGTTGTAGGGCCGGAAGCCGACTCGGATCAAACGTTCGAGCAACTCCTGGCGCTTGGCCGCATGCTCGGTCCGGCGGTACAGGTCCTCCTGCTCGCCCGGGTCTTCGCTCAGATCAAACATCTGCCCTTCGTCCTCGTCCAGGTACCGCGTCAGCCGCCAGCTGTCAGCCGTGACCACGGACTGCATGTGCATGGACGTAATGGCGACTTCATCCCACAGATCCGGGGCCGTGCCGCCGCGGCAGGTCTGGAGGAAGGACTTGCCTTCCAGCGGCGGCAGGCTCTCGGGTGAAATCGCCGCGGCTTCGCAGAACGTGGGGAAAAAGTCGAGCGCGCATACGAGCCGGTCACTCGTGCCCGGCTCAGTGCCCCCCCCCCAGGCAAGCAGCGGGCAGCGGACCGAACCGTCGTAGTGCACGAACTTGGCCATGAGCCCGTGGTCGCCCATGAGGTCGCCGTGGTCGGTGGTGAAGACCACGAGCGTGTTGTCGGCCAGCCCCTGCTCCTCCAAGAATCCGATGACCCGCATGATCTGGTCGTCCAGGAAGCGGATGGAGCCGTGGTAGAGCGCGGCCGCGCGCTTGAACATCGCCGGATTCTCCTCACGGATCACATGGCAGTTGAGCGCCTTCTGCTTCTCCATCGACCGGAGTCCATCCTGCTTCCAAGCCGCCGGCAGGGGATCGGGCATGTCTTCAGGGCGGAAGAGCGTGTCGTACGGCTTGGGCGGATCGTACGGATCGTGCGGATCCACATACGAGATCTGGCAAAAGAAAGGCGCATCCGGGCGCTCGGTCAAGTGGCGGCGCATGAAGTCGAGCCCGAGGTTCGTGATGTAGGTCGAGTCGTGCACCTCGGCCGGAAAGGGCGAGGGAAACATGTGCGCGTACTGGCTCTTCTGGGTGAGTGACCGGAAGACGCGCTCCCGCGCACGTTCGCGCATGGCCACCTGCTCATCCGTGAGGTGGCCCTTCCACTTGCCCAGGCGCCCCAGGGCCAGTTCGTAGTAGTCCGGGTGGTGTTCGCGGATCCATTCGAGGTACGGCCCGCGCTTGTCATCCTCCACGATCGTACACTCGTGAAAGCCGATGTCGTCGAGCCGGCGGGGATGCGGCGAGCTCGTGCCCTCCCGGTGGAACTTGCCGAACCCGCCCACCCGGTAGCCGGCTCTTCCCAGGCTCTGGGCGTAGCACGGACTATCGTCCCGCAGCACGGTCTGCCCGTTGATCAGGCCGTGGATGCCGGGACTGCGGCCCGTGAGCGTGCTCGCGCGGTTGGGCAGGCACAGAGGAAAGGTCGTGTAGCACCGGTCGAATCGCATGCCTTCTCGCGCCAGGCGGTCGAGCCCCGGCGAAGAATCCACAGCCCCCCCGTAGCAGTGAAGCTGTTTGGCGGCGAGCTGGTCGGCCTGGATGAAGACGATGTTCAGAGGTCTCATGGGGGCTATCCTTGTCAGCGAAGCGAAGAGGGAACCCGGCCGTCGGGCGCCTGGGGCGTCTCGGGAACTTCCGCCACACGTGAGGGCGGGTCGGTATCCGCATTCTTCTCGGTGGTGAGGGTATAGACCACAGAAGTCTTGGCGAGGCGTCCGGCCCGGCCAGGATGTTTGTGCAGATTGATGTGAATGCTGCGTAGACGGAGGCTCCCTTGGTAGGTCTGCAGCCAAACGTTGGGCGAGAGCTTGACCTGCTGGGGCGCAGAGAAGCCGACGTAGCCGTACCGCGTACGGCCGCCAAAGGTCCGGCCCAAGCGCAGCGTCTGGGTTTCCACGAGGTCGGTGTTGAGCTCCTTCCACGCGCCGCCAGCCGCATACTCGATGGTCGCATCCTTGGTCTGCTTGTTCCGGTTGTCGGTATTGCGCAGGAACACGGGAAGCGTGGTCCAGACCTCCTTGACCGGTTCGCCGATGTCGCCGGACACGGTCTTGGTCACACGCAGACCATTGGCGATCACTTCGAACCGGCTCTCCACACGGCCCGAGCCGGCCTCGTTCGAGTGCCGGCCCTTGCCCTTGCCGCTGCCGGCGAATCCTACGTTCACCTGGACAAACGGCTTGCGGCCCGTGAACGTCCCGCTCACTTCGGCCTTGCCCGTTCCGTGGTAGTATTTGGCCGTGGTGTAGGCCTTGCCCGCCGCCGTGCGGTACCAGACGTGGTCCGTGGGACAGGTCGCGATGGTCGAGAAATCGCCCGTGTCCTTGAAGTTGTGGCGACAGAGGATCAAAATCCCCGTCTTGCTCGTCCAGAACGCCTGCAGGGTGCCGCCCGCCCACGACCCGTAGGGCCAGGTCCGCGGCACGTGCTCCAGAAAGAAGCCGAAGTCGTGCGTCCCGTCGGTGTTTCGGTACGCCCAGAACTCTTCCGCGCCCTTGGGACCGAAGGGCTTGGTGAACGCGAACCCCGGCCGCTCGAAGGGCGGAAACATGGCCGGATCCTCGCTGATCGCCCCCAGCCGCGCGGCCGCGGCCACGGAGCGCATACACATGTTCGTGCATACGTCCTGCAGCCCCCATCGCTCGATCCGGTCAAGACTGCGGGCGAGGCCCTTCTCAAAGGCGACGCGCGTCTTCTTGTCCAGCACTTCGCCGCACTGCTCATACGCGTAGAGCCACGCATTCATGGCCCCGCCGATGTAATGGTTGTTGCACTTCTTGCCGCGGTCCATGTCCCGGTCATACATCATCATGTCGGTGGCCGCAGCCACGAGCGCGCGCCGGCCCACGGCCGGGTTGCGATAGTAGGGGTTGCCCTGCTTGCCGTTCGTGCAGGGAAGGCTCAGCGCATACCAGAAGGCGGCCATGCATCCCCAACGCAGCTGCTTGACTTTGCCTGTGCCTTCGATGCCGCCCAGAGTGAACCACTTGGGTTCGCCGGTGATGACGAACGTCGGATGAACGTACGCGGTCGACCGCGCGATGATGGCGTGGATATTGGCGAGTTGATCGAGACTCCGGTAGCCGCCATCCCACTCGAAGTCCGCCAGCTTCACGGTCACGTCTTGCTCGGACAAGGACTGCAACCATCGGTAGAGACCCTCCTGGTACGGATGGTCGAGCGGCAGGAGCGTCTTGTGTTTCCATTCCTTGGCCGGCCCGTCCGGTCGGCTCTTCGTGGAGAGATTCCGTTCGGTCGTCCTGCCGATCACGTTGGACTCGCGCAGCGCTGGGCCGGCGTCTGACGCAGCTCGCGCGGCCTCCCCTTCCCTCCCCGACGCACCAGCGGCCTTCTCGCCCTCCTGCGCCGCTGGCGCGCGCGCCTCCTCTTCCACGCCCAGCGCCTCGCAGACCTGTTGGAGTGCCTGCCGCCCTTTGGCATCGCTCTCGGGCACGAACGCGCGGGCGCTTTTGGCAAGCGACGCGGGGTCTACGTCCGTCCAGGAAACCGTGGTCTCGCCGACCAGGATGAGCGCCCCCAGGAACTTGACCGAAACTTAGTCGCCCTCGCATTTGACGAGCTCGGCCTTGTCCCGGACGCCGCCGTAGGAGACCTCGGCCTTCACGGTCTTGCCAGCAGCTACGGCTTGGGCTGCGCGTTTTTGGACGACCTGGAACGCGGCCTGGCTCTCGGCATCGAGCCCGTCAGCGCCGTGCACCCCCGCGCTGAGGGCCAGCAAGGCGAACACGGCGGCAACGGGGCGAAAACATCGATGCATGGTATCCCTCCTGCGAATGGTGCGCGCGGTGTTCGCGCGGCTGGCCGGGAGTCGCCGACGTGCCAGCCCCGGCAGCATCGCGGCTTCTAGGCCCGCCCTTTAGGGGCTCCACCAGCCAACCGCCGCAAATGCAAGACCGATCAAATGGACAAGGCGGACTCGCAGGCCGCAAACATCGGTCGAACGACGTAATACAGTATACACGGCATCCGGCCGTTGTCAACACGAGAACCACCTCCCAGTCAATCGATTCCGAACATATGATCGCGGTGGCGGGCATCCTTCTGGAGGACGGGAAAATGGCCTTGACAGATCGCCCATCCAGAAGTACATTTACAGGAAGATGTTATGAGCCTGATAGCATTGGGTTGCGACCGGCATACTCTACGCAAAGAGAGGGCATCGCATGAGCAGTAGCGCAAACCAGACCATCCTGGGCCAAGCCGCCCCCAACCTGCCGTGGGAGGATCGTCCCGCAGGCTGCGAAGACGTCGTCTGGCGCTCGGCGCGCAATCCCGTGATTCCGTGGAACCATTTGCCCGATGCGAACAGCGTCTTCAACAGCTCGGTCGCGCCCTTTGGCGACGGGTTCGCCGGCGTCTTTCGCGTAGACGACCGGCGCATGCGCCACCGATTGCACGTGGGCCGCAGCAAAGACGGCTTTGCCTGGGAACTCGATCCCGGCCCCATCACCTTCACGCCGTCCGCCGCAGACCTGCCCCCGACCCACGGCGGCTACGATCCGCGGCTCGCGGTGATCGACGGGCGGTACTACATCACCTGGTGCAACGGCTTCTGCGGGCCTACGGTGGGCGTGGCCTGGACCGACGACTTCCAGACCTTCCATCTGCTCGAGAACGCGTTCGTCCCCCACAACCGCAACGGCGTGCTCTTTCCCCGCAAGATCAATGACCGGTACATGCTCCTCAACCGGCCATCCGCGCCCGGGCATTTCGCGCACGGCGACATCTTCCTCAGCCAGAGCCCAGACCTCTGCTTCTGGGGCTGCCACCGCCACGTGATGAGCCCGGTCCGCGGCTGGAACGACACCAAGATCGGCCCCGGCCCCGCGCCGCTCGAAACCGACGCGGGCTGGCTCCTCCTCTACCACGGCGTGCAGACCACCTGCAACGGCTTCGTCTACCGCATGGGCGGGGCCATCCTCGACCGCGACGAGCCGTGGAAAGTCCTCCACCGCTCGGCGTCCTATCTGTTGGGGCCCCGCGAGGGATACGAGTGCGAGGGCGACGTACCAAACGTGGTCTTCCCGTGCGGTCTCTTGGCCGATGCCGCCACCGGGCGGCTCGCCATCTACTACGGCGGGGCGGACACCTGCGTCTGTCTGGCTTTTGCCGAGGTGGATGCGCTCATCGCGTACATCCAATTGGAATCGGAGACCACATGAAACGGCATCTCAATGGGTTTACCCTGGTCGAGCTCTTGGTCGTCATCGCCATCATCTCCATCCTGGCCGCCCTGCTCATGCCGGCGCTGCGCGAGGCCATGGAGCAGGCGCACATCGTACACTGCCAGAGCAATCTCAAGCAGATCGGCCTGGGCATCCACTCTTATGCGAGCGAGCGCGGGGGCATGCTGCCGGGGGGAGCGGACGGCGAAGGCTCGATCGCCAACTGGATCTACTGGACCTATCCGAACGCCGTGGGCGAGGACTTCGAGAACCCGGGCCAGCCCGGCAAGACGCCCACGGGAGGCGGCCGGATCTTTCTCTGCCCCAAGCAGGAAGAGCCCGACGCCTCGCACGGGCAGCGGCTCAACCACTACCGCTCATCCTACGCCATCAACTGTCTGATCCATTACCACAACCCCGAATGGATGGCCAAGCACAACTTGGCGGTTGTTTACAGACTATCCGATGTCGCCCATCCGGAGAGCACGCTCCTCGTCACCGACAGCGGCCCCAAGGGCTACGCCTCCTACTGGTACAACCCCGAGCTCACCTCCTACATGGGCCGCGGCCCCTTCCGCCACCGCCAGGGCGGCAACGTCCTCTTCTTCGACAACCACGTGACCTGGCGGGAAGGCATCCGCATCTCAGGCCTGGGCTGGCCCGACTGCAAGGTCAACAAGCCGCTCTACGATCCGAATCAGTAAGCGGATTCCTGGTTCGACCTCCGCCGCATGGCGGTCAGAGGCTCGGCCGATCATCCTACCCCCCGAACGCGAACGGCTTGGCGCGCTGGCAGAGCTGGATGGGAACGCCCCAGGGATCGCGCAGCATGGCCAGACGGTCGCCGCTCGGCGTGGTCGTGACCTCGCCCTCGGGGCTGGCGCCCGCGTCCATGAGCCGCTGGCGCTCAGCATCCACGTCGTCTGCAACGAACGCGATGTGCAGCTCCAGCGGATTGCGGGTGCGGTAGTCCGGCACCTCGGCCGCGGGATTCCGGTAGATCTCCAGCATGCTCGCCTGCGCGCCGTCCATGAGGAAGCGCGCGAACGGCTCCTTGTCGACCTTGAGGGCGATGGTGAACCCGAGATGCTCCACATACCAGTCGGCCATGGCCGCTGGCTCCAGGACGTTCAGCGCAACGTGCTCGATCCGCAGCATGTGCTTCTCCTTTGCGTGCGTACAGTGTTCTCGGAGACGATTCACGCTTCTGCAATCCAGACCGGGCTCGACCAGCCGTAGTTCCGGTTGACCGTGGTCGCGCGCAGGTAGTAGTAGGCCGACCGCGCGCCAGTGAGAGGCCGGTCCTGCTGGACTGCGGTCACCGTCTGGGGGTCTTCCCATTCCAGCGTGGCATCGGCCGTGGCTTGCGGCTCGACCATGTGCACCACCTCGCCATTGCGGATGACCTCGAGCCGGGCGATGGGTTCGCAGGCAATGCCGCGCACCCGGATCTGGGCGTGACCGCTGCCGGGCAGGCTGATCGCCTGCCCCATGAAGGCTTCGTTCACGGCGAAGCGCAGGATCATGCGCGGGCCGCTCGTGGCGAACGTCTGCCGCGCCAGGAGCGCGTCGAACACGCCTTCGCGCGTGAGGGCGGGCGCGAAGAGGCCTGTGATGCCGCCCATGAGCGGATTGCCTGGTTCGGCGCAGTGATTGTCCGTGCCGCCCGTGAACCCGAACTGGTACCCCATGTCGAGCGCGTGCTGCACGGACCGCGGCCCGCCCGCTTCGGAGATGCCCCAGTTGCTGCAAATTTCGACCAGACGCTGCCGGTCGGGTCGGTGCGGAGCGTCCCAGTTGATACCGTGGAACTTGGGCGCGTGCGGAATCAGGATGTAGTCCGTGCCCGCCAGCTTGTCGTACACGTTCTCCATGGTGACCCGTTCGCCCTCCGGTCCTTCCACCACCATGCGGCCCTCGGTGTCGCGGAAGTAGACGTTGCGGTGGGCTTCGAGCGTACCGATCTCGTAACCGAGCAGGGCCACGAACCGGCCCGGCTCGTGGAACTGCTCGACCGTCTCGCGCGTGATGCGCCACTTGTCTCCGAGCGTGTAGTTGTAGGACTGGCCGTCCTCGAAGTGATCCGCAAGCGCGGCAAAGTCCAGGCCCTCCACGTCGCGGGCCCAGCGGAAGTTGTCCTCGGGCGTGCCCGTGCCGTCGGAAAGCTCCGTGTGGCTGTGGATCTCGCCGTAGAAGAGCTGCAGGCCCTGCGGCACGGCCTCGGGGCAGACGGGATTGGTCTCGCCCATGAGGCTGTTCGCTTCGTCCACCACGCGGATGCGGGTCACCCCGGCCTCCGGCACCTGCAAGCCCTCGACGCAGAGCGAGCCGTGCGCAGGTTCGGGGAAGTCCGCCTCGTCGGTCCCCTGCACCCGGCCTTCGGATGCGCTCAGCGTCAGCCGACCCGTGTGGTGGTAGGACGGGTTGTGGTTCTCCAGATCCGCTGCCACCACGCGCACGCCGAACGGTTGGCCGGGCGCGGGCGAGGCGGGCGCAAAGCAGCGCAGGTACGCCGCACGGCTTCCCACCACCCGAACCGTCGGATAAGGCATGACGGGCCGAAAGGTGTCGTCTCCGGCGTAGTCGACAGCCACGCGAAACGGAAGGGTCTTGGCCTTGTCGCACACGATGGGCGGCTTGCACGACGGATCGCCGATCCGGATCGCGCTTTCCATTCGGAAAAGGGCGGAACACCCGGG
>CAZBZG010000006.1:15121-34414 GCA_964496245.1 uncultured Planctomycetaceae bacterium
CGGATCGCAACCGTATCCCCCGCTCGGAGCGTCGCCCCTTCCACATACACCTCGATGCAGGTGAAGACCGCGCCCGTGCTGTTCACGCGTACGCGCAGGGCCACATCCACACGCGAAGCCTGCGCCGTGATGCGCGCGCCATACCCGGTCTGCCCGTCCGGGCCCTGGAAGAGCCGGGCCGTATTCTCATAGGCTGTGCCGCCGAAATCCTTCTGGCAGTAGACCGCGATCCGGCCGGGCGCGGCGAGCGGCGTCTGGCCGATCGTGACCGTGAGCGCCAGGGTCGCCCGTTCGCCGGCGATCACCTGAGGGGGTTCGATCGCGGCCGCGGCGTCGCACGGTTCGCGACGCGTCCACGCATAGAGCAGGCGCCGCCAGAATCCGCGCAGGCGCCAGTAGGTGAACTGGTAGTAATGGTAGGGGCTGACCCGGTCCATGGGCCCCTGAAAGGTTTCCACATCCGTGACGTACGGGTCGTGATGCTCAAAGGCCATGGGGGCTCCTCGGTCAGGCTGGAGGAAGAGAGAACGTGGGCAGTATAGCCACTGCTGGGATTGAGTGAAACCCGCAAACAGGGGTCCGCGTGGGGCATTCTCCAAACGCGTCGCAGAATCCAACACCCCGACGCTGCCCAGACAACATCGGTAACCATTGACATTACACACGTTACGCTTTTTCGCCCCCTGGCACGCCAGTTGGTAATCCCCTGGCGTTGTTTGGCTGGAGACTTCTGAAGAGGACACGAAAGGAGAACAAGATGAAGACGCTCACGAAGACCGGTCAGCAGTTCCTGGCAGCGGCAGTGGCGGTTCTGGTCCTGGGCGGGGTCGCCCGGGCTGCCGAAGGCAAGGGCGAGAAGCCGGGGCGCGCGTTCCACAAGGAGCAACGGGAGCGGGCCAAGGCGCACTACGAGCAGCAGAAGAAGGAGAACCATGCATTCCGCAAGTCCCAGAAGGAGAGCGACGCCTCGATCCAGGAGAAACTGAGCGCCGGCAAGAGCCATCGCCAGACGCAGGTCGGCGAGAACGAGACCTTCCACGGCGAGCAGCACAGCCGCCTGGTCGCGTTCGTCAAGGAGCGCATGGCGGAGAAGGACGTGCCCGCGGACAAGCAGAAGCAGATCCTCGCCTCCATCGAAGCGGTGCACGACAAGATTGTGGCCCACCACGAGACGCAGCATCAAGAGAACATGAATGTCTTGGACAAGCTGATTCAGAAGGACGACCTGAGCAAGGAAGAGGTCAAGACCACGCTCAAGGAGCACCTCAAGCAGCAGCACGAAGAGAACAAAGCGTTCCGCCAGAAGATGCGCGAGGAGCGCAGAGCCAAGCGCGAGGCCTTCCGCGAGGACCGCGGCGGCCGCAAGAAGGGCAAGGACGTCGAGGCCGAGAAGTAGACCCTCCCACGGCACCCCGCCGATCCCGACAGGCGCCAGGCATCCTTTCCATGCCCGGCGCCTGTGCTTTTGCGGTTGGACCGAGCAAGGGTCACCCCGGCAACCGCCGGCCGAAGAACGCCACCAGCCCGTAGCAGACAACCGCCACGAGCAGCACGCGCGAGAAGCCCATGGCCATGGCGAGCACGGGCGCGGCCGTGGCTGCGGTCACGGACCCGAAGCCGTTGACCGCCCAGGCCCAGGGCACGAGCCGCGGCTCGGCCGCGGCCACGCGCCGCAGCAACAGCGGAAAGAGCGTGCCCAGGACGAACGCGAGCGGGCCGAGGGTGACGGCCGCCACCACGATGCGTACGGACAGGGAGTGACCGCGCGTCAGGGCGAGCCACGGATCCAGGAGGCCACAGTAGGCCAGGCCCAGACCCGCGGCGAGCAGCGCCAGGACGGTCGGAATCTGCGGCCGGCCCGCATCCAGCCGGCGGGTCGCATAGCTCCCCGCACCGCTGAACACGAGGAAGCTCGCGATGGCCACGGCTGCGGCGTACACGGGATGCGCAAGATACAGGATCAGCTTCTGCAGGAACCCCACCTCGAGCAGCATGAAGCCGATGCCCAGCGCCAGGAACACGGCGAACGAAGCCGCCTTCCCGCTGGCTGCACGCAGACGCCGGATGCCCGGTGCGAGGGGGAGCACGATCAGCAAAGCGGCCAACACCACGGCCTGGACGAGGGCGGCGAGGAGCAGCAGGTAGCCGAGCTCAAGAAACGCGCGGCTGCGCCCGCCCAGGCGTTCCCGCAGCACGGAGAGAGCCTTCCAGCGGAAGAAATGATGGAAGAAGGGTCGGTCGTCCGTGGTCGCGTCCACGGCGAACAGGTACGCCTGCAGGAAATCGTCACGTTCGGGGCCGAGCAGCGCGCGCGCGCCCCGGAAGTAGTCGGCATCCGGCAGCACGTGGAAGCGATTGGCCTCGTCCGCACGCAAGCCGGGCAGGTAGCAGAGGTCGAAGCCCCGCTCGCAACAGAACACGCGCAACCGCTCTGCCTTTTCAGCGCCGAACGGCCGGGGGCTCGCCAGCACGGTGACCGTGGCCCAGCTGCGGAGCATGGCGAGCCGCGAGCGCGGGTCGCGTCCTTGCGCCCGGAGCGCGGCCGCAGCCGTGTCCAGCACCCGCAGCCCGTCCCGCGGCGGCACGCGCGCCCAGCGGGTGATCGCGAGCACGCCGTCCGGCGCGAGGCAGGCGAGCATGGCCTGGAAGGCTTCGGCCGTGTAGAGGTAGGATTCCTGGGCGGCATACAACCCGGCGCCGGACGCGCCAAAGGCGTCCACGCTCGGCAGCTGGATCACGTCGAAACGCTGGCGCTGCCCCGTTAGAAAGCCGCGCGCCTCTGCGTTCTCTACGCGAACGCCTCCCGCGCTGTAGATCCGGCCGCCGCGTCCGGCCAGGGCGCCGCGCATGAGCGCGATGACCTGGGGATTCATCTCGAGCGCCACAACCGTCTCACACCCGTGGAACCGGGCGAGCCCCAAATCTTTCCCCCCGCCCGCACCGACCACGAGCGCCCGGTCGGCCGGAGCGACGCGATACGCTGCAGCCGGCGTGGTGGCGTCCAGAAACGCCCAGTCCGCGCGATGCGCGCAGTCATAGACCGGTCCGGCGATCTCGCCGTCCGCGAGGAGGAGGACGTGGGGGGGCAGATCCTCGGTGTACTGGAGACTGAGTCCGGGCGCGTGGTGGATGGCCGGGCCGGCCATGACGTCGAGGCGGCCGAGCGGACCCTCCCGTTGAACCAACTGCTCGGAGCCGGGCATGGCGCGCACCTGGGCCAGGGCCTTGTACTGGCTGATGGCCGGCTCCGCGGGCACCTGCATGGCGAGGCCTACAAACGCTGCAACGGACAGAAACGCGACCGCGAAGGCGCCCTTGCGCGGCCACGGCAGCGCCAGCGCGCCCGCACACCAGGCCGCGGCGCCAAGCGCCAGGAGCGCCTGCGTCGGGCTGAGCGCCTGCAAAAGCCCGACCGTGCCAAACGCGCCCACCCCCGAGCCCAGGAGGTTGGCCGCGTAATGGCCGCTGATGCGCGCGGGCGCATCCATGAGCGCGAGGCCCACGCCCGCGCCCGCCAAGGCGAAGGGTACGAGCAGAAAGAGCTCGAGCAGGAGGGCGGGCAGCACCTCGCCGGCGTCCCAGGCGAGCGCCTGCACGTTGACCGGCCAGTGGCCCGCCCCCCAGACCGCGAGCGGCACGGCCACGCCGCAGCCCAGACACGCGGCTGCGAACGAATGTTCGAGCCGTTCGCGCACGCGTCGGCCGCACAGGGCGAGCGCGGTGCCGCTCGCGCCAAAGCCGAGCAGTGCCACGCCGATCACCATGGCAGCGAAGTGGTGCCAGAAACGGAGCGCGAGCAGCCGCATCAGCCCCAGCTGCAATCCGATCGCAGCAAAGGAGAGGAGCGCCACAGCCAGGCGGATGCGCACGAGCGGCATGGGCGGTCAGTCCGCCTCCAATTCCTCGCGTGTGAACGGCACGAACCGCACGGTCATGAGCGAGCGGCTCTGCACGTTGCCCTCTTCGTCCTTGTCCACCCGCATGAGCCGCTGCACTGCGAACCGGCCGCCCACGGGAATCAGCATGCGCCCGCCCGGCGCGAGCTGCCGGAGGAGCGGCGGCGGAATCTGGCCGGCTGCAGCGGTCACGATGATGGCGTCAAATGGCGCGTGTGCGGGCCAGCCGTGGTACCCGTCCGCGTGGCGGACCTGCACGACGGTGTACCCCAACCGCTTGAGCCGCTGGGCCGCAGACGTGGCCAGGTCCTCGACGATCTCGATGGAGAACACATGCGGCGTACAGTGGGTGAGGATGGCGGCCTGGTATCCCGAGCCCGTGCCGATCTCGAGCACCTTGGCGTCCTCATCGAGGTCGAGCTGCCGGGTCATCTCGGCCACGATGTAGGGCTGGCTGATGGTCTGGCCGTGCCCGATGGGGAGCGGCGTATCCGCGTATGCGCGCGAGTCATACTTCTCGGGCACGAACGCGTGCCGCGGGACGGCCTTCATGGCGGCGAGCACGTTCTCGTCTTCGAGACCGTACCCGCGGATGGTGCGGACCATGGCCCGGCGCTCGTCCTCGCGCCCCGGGATGCGGGGCGGTGTCCAGGCTTCCTCCTCCGGCGGTTCCCCAACCGTGTCGCCCGCATCGGTCGTGCCCGCCGGATCGACGGGCCTGTCAGGGCCGGCCTCTTCAGCCTGCGCTGTAGCCCCCTCCGAATCCGGCACACGCGCGCCGGGTTGCACCGGCTCCTGCGATGACAGCCCGGGATGCAGGGCCACCAGCACGATCGCGCCCACAATCACCAGCGGCACGGCCCATCTCAACACACGGTCCACACGTTCGCCCACCATCGATCGCCTCCCGATCCGGCACGAGCCCCCGCCCTTTCCCGCTCGCACCTCATGCTATCAGAATGCAGTGCGATTGTCCAACGGACGTGACGGCGACTCGACAGACAGGCATACAACCTTGACAGAACGCGTCCCGGCGACGAATATGTCGCCATCGTGCGGTGGGCGCGCGAACACGCAGAAGCGCGCTTCCTGCACAGCGCCGAACAGACGCGAACAGGCCCTCGTCGGAGGCATGCACCCATGGACGTTCTGTTCGCACTCGGGCTGACCGTGTTCGCAGGCCTGGCCACGGGCATCGGCAGCGCGCTCGCCTTCTTCGCCAAGCGCACGAACTACCGGTTCCTCTCCATCTCCACGGGCTTCTCAGCTGGCGTCATGCTCTACGTCTCGTTCGTGGAGATCTTCTACAAGGGCGCGGAGTCCCTGCAAGCGGTCTACGGCGAAGCCACGGGCAACTGGGTCAATGTGGGCGCCTTCTTCGGCGGCATCGCGCTGATCGCCGTCATCGACAACCTCATCCCATCCGCCGAGAATCCTCACGAAATTCATACGCGCGAGGAAGTGGCGCCACTGCGCGACCCGGCGGCGGCCGAACCCGATTTCCAGGCCATTGCCGACGACCCGGCTTCGGCTGCGCCAGGGGCGCACGATCACCGGGTGGCTTCACAAAAGCTGCTGCGCATGGGGCTCTTCACCGCGCTGGCCATCGGCATTCACAACTTTCCCGAGGGACTGGCCACCTTTCTCGCGGCCCTGGAAGACCCCCGGCTGGGCGTGGCCATCGCCATTGCGGTCGCGCTCCACAACATCCCCGAGGGCATCAGCGTGTCCGTGCCCATCTATTACGCCACAGGGAGCCGGAAGAAGGCCTTCACTTACTCATTCTTGAGCGGCATCGCCGAACCCGTGGGCGCGGGCGCCGCCTATATCGTGCTGCGATGGCTGGTCGGCGGCACGGAAGGGGTCATGCCTCCGCAAGTCATGGGCATCCTCTTTGCGGGCGTGGCCGGCATCATGGTCTACATCAGCCTGGACGAGCTCCTGCCCACGAGCCGCGCCTACGGCCGCGGCCACGACAGCCTCCTGGGGCTGGTGGCCGGCATGGCGATCATGGCCCTGAGTCTATTGCTCATGCAGTAGCGGCCGCCGTTTTCAGCGCGTACGCCGACGAAACAGCCGGATAGCTGGCAACATATCAGGTCGTAGGAATGCGCCCGTAATCGGGGGCGGAGAGCGGTCGACAACAGATGCCTACTCGTCGGGGAACTGCATGGCGGCCACGCGCCAGGTCTTGGGCTCGGACGTGAGCCACCTGGGCGTACCGAAGAGCAGGCAGTAGAGCATGAAGTTGAAGAGCAGGAATCCGTAGATGGCCAGGATGATCTTGGCGCGACTGATAGCCATAATCGTCCCCTCCTGATCCAGAACCCGTTCCTTTCTCTTGCCCCACTTCTGTTATCGGAAGGGATCGGCTCAACTTGAGCCGCAAACGCGTGGCTTTCGCAACCCGGACCACCTGCAAGAAGAGAAGCCGCAAACGGTTGCGGCGAGGCCCCGGATTCTTCCGCCGCGCCCTTGCATCCCCCCCGCATGTTTCCATAATCGCACCAGACGTGATCGTTCATCCGCACTCGGCTGGGGAGAAATGGAGGGAGGTGTGAGCCGCTTTATCTTCGTGACCGGTGGGGTCGTCTCCTCGCTCGGCAAGGGACTGACTTCCGCCAGCATCGGACTCCTGCTCTGCCGCCGCGGACTCGCGATCCGCATGCTCAAGCTCGACCCCTACCTCAACGTCGACCCCGGCACCATGAATCCCTTCCAGCACGGCGAGGTGTTCGTCACCGACGACGGCGCCGAGACCGACCTGGATCTCGGCCACTACGAACGGTTCGTGGGCCGGCCCATGAGCCAGGCCTCCAACTGCACGACCGGCCGCATCTACCAGAGCGTGATCGAGCGCGAGCGGGAGGGCGCGTTCCTGGGCGCCACCGTCCAGGTCGTGCCGCACGTCACCGATGCCATCAAGAAGACCTTCACCGATCTGGAAGCGCCGGACGTGGACGTGGTGATCGTGGAACTCGGGGGCACGGTCGGCGACATCGAGGGCCTGCCCTACATCGAAGCCTTCCGCCAGTTCGGTCTCGAACGCGAGCCGAGCGAGGTCTTCTTCATCCACCTCACCCTGATCCCCTATCTGCGCGCATCGGAAGAGATCAAGACCAAGCCCACCCAGCACTCGGTCCAGAAGCTGCGCGAATACGGCATCCAACCGGACATGCTGATCTGCCGCAGCGAGGTCCCCATCCATGCCGAGCACCGGGACAAGATCGCGCTCTTCTGCAATCTCCGGCGGGATCGCGTGATCGAGGAACGCAACGTGGATCACACCATCTACGAAGTCCCCTGCATGCTCCGCGACCAGGCCGTGGACGCCATCGTCTGCCGGGGGCTGGGGCTGGAGACGCCGGCCCCGGATCTCACCGAGTGGGAAGCCATGATCGAAACCGTGCTCCACCCGGAGGGCGAGGTGGAGGTCGCGGTCGTGGGCAAGTACCTCTCCATCACGGACAGCTACAAGTCGGTCTTCGAAGCGCTCGACCACGGCGGCATCGCCAACCGGGCACGCGTGCGCGTGCGCAGAGTGGAATCCGAGGACATCGAGGCTGACGGCGCCGAGGCCCTCCTCAACGGGGTCTCCGGCGTGCTCGTGCCCGGCGGTTTCGGCCGGCGCGGGACCGAGGGCAAGATCGCGGCCATCCAATGGGCACGCGAACACCGGGTCCCCTTCCTCGGGCTCTGCTACGGACTCCAGTGCGCGGTAGTGGAATTCGCACGTCACGTCTGCGGCCAGCCCGAGGCGACCAGCGCCGAATGGTTCGAGGAGGAGGGCGAGGGTGATCTCGACAAGGCCTTCGTGGCCCTGATGGACGCCCAGCAGCAGGTGACAGCCAAAGGCGGCACCATGCGCCTCGGCGCCTATGCCTGCGCCCTGGAGAAAGGGAGCAAGGCCCGCGCCGCCTACGACGCGGAGATCGTACGCGAACGGCACCGCCACCGCTACGAGGTGAACCCCGCCAAGCTGCCGATCCTGACCGAGCACGGCCTCGTCCTCAGCGGCACGAACCCGGACTCGCGGCTCGTGGAGATCATCGAGCTCGCCGACCACCCGTGGTTCGTGGCCACGCAGGCCCACCCCGAGTTCCGGAGCCGGCCGGTGGACGCCCACCCGCTCTTCCGCGGCTTTGTCGCCGCCGCTCTGGCGCACACCGAGACACCACAGGACACTGACACCTGAACGACCGGGAGATGCACCCATGGCCAAGGACAGCAAGGCAAGCAAAAAGGACGAACGCCTCTTCGGCGGCCTCGACATCGGCGGCACCAAGCTCTACACCCTGATCACCGACGCCAACGGCAAGATCCTCGGCAAGGGCAAGAAGAAGACCAAGCCCGAGGTCGGGTTCCAGGGCGTGATGAAGCGCGCGGTCGCGTGCCTCGAGGAAGCCTGCAAGGACGCCAAGGTCGAATGCACGGCCCTGACCGCCCTGGGCGTGGGCAGCCCCAGCCCCATTCTCGAAGACGGCACAGCCATCTTTGCCCCGAACCTCGACTGGCACGACGTACCGCTCGGCCAGACCCTGGCGGAGGCTACGGGTCTGCCCGTCTTTCCGGAGAACGACGTGAACGCGGGCACCTACGGCGAATACGTTTTGGGCGCGGGCAAGGGCGCCAAGACCCTAGTGGGCCTGTTTCCGGGAACGGGCCTTGGCGGCGGCATCGTCTACCATGGCGAGATCCTGCGCGGCGAAAACCGCATGGCCGTGGAGATCGGCCACATGATCGTGGTGGCCAATGGCCGGCGCTGCGGGTGCGGCCACTGCGGGTGCCTGGAGGCCTATGCCTCCAAGACCGGCATGGGCAAACGCTTCAGTCACGAGATCGACTTCTGCGGACGCGACTCCACGCTCATCAAGTCCTGCAACGGCACGTACGACAACATCAAGAGCAGCATCCTGGCCAAGGCGTACGAAGCCAAAGACGCGGTCGCGGTCGAGACCCTGCACGAGGCCGCAGATTATCTCGGCATCGGCGTGGGCAACATGATCACCCTGCTCGGCCCGGACGTGGTCGTGATCGGCGGCGGCGTCTTCGAGGCCCTGGGCGACAAGCTGATCGACCGCGTGCGCGCGGCTGCCGCCGCCGTGACCCTGCCGGAGGCCTCGTTCAAGGACACGAAGATCGAACTCGCCAAACTCGCGGACGATGCCGTGGCCCTCGGCGCCATGATGGTGGCCAAGGCACGCGTGGACCAAGCGTGAGGCGCGAGCATTGAGGGAGGAAGGACGGACGAAGCATGTCAGGCCGCAAGCATGAACCGTACGAACTCGGCCGCCAGACGTACCACCAGGGACGCTGCCTCGCGTTCCAGTCCATCGCCTGGCAGGACGACCGCGGCCGCGAACGCACGTGGGAGACCGTCGACCGCGTGGGCGGCCGCGCAGCGGTCATGACCATCCCCTGGCTCGTCCCCTCCCGGCGCCTCGTGCTCATCCGCCAGTACCGTCCGCCGGCCCGCAGCAGCGTGCTCGAGTTTCCGGCGGGACTTGTCGACGAGGGGGAGAGTCCGGAGCAGGCCGGACTGCGCGAACTGGCCGAAGAGGCGGGATACCGCGGCAGAGCCGTGCGTACGCTTCCGGCCGCCTACAACACGCCGGGCCTCTCGGGGGAGACCGTGCATCCCGTGTTCGTGGAGATCGACGAGTCCGATCCCGCCAACGTTTGCCCCGCGCCAGAACCCGAGGACGGCGAGAGCATCGAGGTCGTACTCGTAGCGCACACGGATCTCGCGGACTTCCTCCAACGCGAATGCGAAGCCGGCACCCGGTTCGACAGCAAGGTCATGACCTACCTCCTCGGCCTCACCCAGGTGAATGCGGAGGGGTGAGCGCCCAGTCGACGCGGACATTCCTTCGGGACGATCACCCGCGCGGACTACTCCTCCGCTCCCTGCCGGTAGCGGGCGGGGGTGATGCCGGCGAGACGACGGAAGACGCGGTGGAAGAACGAAACGTCCGCGAACCCGCATGCCTCGGCGATCTGCGCGATGGGGTGGTCCGTGCTGCGCAAAAGGGCGCAGGCGCGCGCCACTCGTTCGCGGCGCAGGAAAGCCACCGGGCCGAGCCCGAAAGCGCGGCGGAACCACGTGCGCAGGGACGGTTCGCTCGCGTGCACGGCTGCGGCCAGTTCGCGGACGCGCAGCGTGGGCCGGCCGAGGTCGGACTCGATCAACGCCAGCGCGGGCCGCAGGCGCGCGAGTTCGTGTACCGGCTGCGCACGCCTCCGGTCGAGCGGCACGTTCACGGATGCGCGGAGGGCTGCGAGCAGAATCGCCTCCATGCCGGCCCGCAGGCTGCGCGCCCAACCCAACGGCCGCCAGGCATATTCCCGCGCGAGACGTGCGGCGATCAAGGCGATGGCCTCCTCCTCCGAACATGCGTAGCGACCCTCTGTCCCCAACACGGAGAGGGCCACAGCGCTACCGAACACGCGCACGTGCATGTGAACCGAGACCATGCGGCAGTCGCCGCGCACGCGCCGGATCCAGTGCGGCACGCCGCGGGGGATCAGCAGCATGTCGCCCGGCCCCAACGGCCGCTCGTCGTCCGCGGTCCGCAGCCCGCCCGCATAGGCGCCCGACAGGATACAGAAGACCATGTCGTCGGCCGCCACGCGGTCGCGGATGGCCCAGCCGCGCGGGCAGGTCCACTCCACGGCCGAGACCGGGTCCACGGAAAGCGCCTTCAGCCACGTCTGGAACGCCTCGGCGTCCCCTGCCGGAACCGTCGGATACGGCCGGAAGGTTTCGGCCCCGCGGGGCACGCTCCGAATGCGGCTTCCTCTGCGGGTCGGCATGCTTTCGAATAGTACAGAATCTCGCGCGCCAGATCCATTGCTTTTCGCTCTTTTTGCAGTATTCTCATACGTGGGAGTGGCGAAAGTCAATCGAAATCATCAACCCCTGACCGAAAGGCCCATCCATGAAGCAACGACCCAGCATCGTCATGTTCCAGAGCGACAGCCACGACGGGCGGCTCATGGGGTGCCTGGGCCACCCCGCACTCGAAGGCCTGACACCCAACATGGACCGGCTGGCCCGCGAGGGCACGCTCTTCACGAACACCTACTGCAACAACCCCATGTGCTGCCCCAGCCGCAGCAGCATGTGGACCGGGCTCTTCACGCACCACATCAAAGCGTGGAACAACTATTTGGGCGTGCCCGAAGACCACCCCATCCTCCAGGAACGGCTGGACGAAGCCGGCACCAACGTCGGCCTCTTCGGGAAGCAAGACTACCGCAGCGGCGCGCACACCATCCGCGCCCGGGTCCACGCCTGGACGCGCGGCGCGCGCATCCTGCGGCCCGCCTATCGCATGGGGCCGCCCGGAGTCGACGACACGCAGGAGCAGCGCGTGCACAAGGGCGACTGGAGCAATCTCGACAAGAGCATCGCGTTCCTGCGCGAACACGCGGATGACACAACGCCCTTCTTCTGCTACATCGGGACAAACGCTCCACACCCCAAGTTCCATACCTCGCGCTACTACTACGACATGATCGACCCCGACAAGGTGGAGCTTCCGCCCGCGGACGAATCCATGCATCCGGTCATGGAATACCATGTGCTCTCCAAGAACTGGGAGCATGGCACCGACCCGGCGTCGGTCCTGCGCATCCGGCGGATCTACTACGCCATGGTCGTGGAGGTCGACCGCATGCTCGGCGAGCTTCTGCAGGCGATCGACGACCTCGGCCTGGGCGAGGACACCCTCGTCCTCTTCACCAGCGACCACGGCGAGATGAACATGGAGCACGGCACCTTCTACAAGAGCTCGGCCTACGACAGCGCCGTGCGCGTGCCGCTGATCGTGCGGGGGCCCGGCGTGCAGGCCGGCGCGCGCGTCACCCGCTGCGCCTCGCTCGTGGACCTCTACCCCACGATCGCCGATCTCGCGGGCCTCTCCAAGCTGGCGGATCTCGACGGCTGGTCGCTCGTCCCGGACCTGCGGGGCGATCCGTCGGAGCACCCGGACCGCGCCTTCGCCGAGATCCACGACACCACCTGCGACACGGGCGTCTTCATGCTGCGCGCGGGGGAGTGGAAGTACGTGGCCTATCCCGGCTACGAGCCCCAGCTCTTCCACCTGCCCTCCGATCCGTACGAGGTGCGGGACCTGCACGCGGCCGAGCCCGGCAAGACGCGCGAGATGGACGCCCTCCTCCGGCGCGAGGTGGACGTGGACGCCGTGGACGCCGAGGCCAAGGCCTACGACCGCGCGGCGTTCGCCGCCTGGCGCGCCGAGCGGAAGGAGGCCGGCGATTACGAGGCGCTCATGGCCAAGGTGTACAGCGGCTGGGACGGCCTGGACGAGCGGCCGGACCTTCTCCGCTCCTGGACCGCGGAGGACGAAGCGAACATCGAGCGCTGGTCGGCGGCGCCCGCCCCGGCGGAATCGTAACCGGTCCCCTCCCCGTCCGTCCGGGCGGGGCATCGCGAACGCGCCGGTTTTCGGGTGGCCGGACGCATGCCCGGCGGGTATCATACCCGTAGCGAATGCACGAGAAACGAATCGGTCTTCGCGCCCGCCCGCCTTGGGGCCGGGCGGGTTGATGCAACCACGTCTGCGGAGTCGTCCCATGTCGCGCCGATCCGGATATCCTTGTTTTGACAATCGGCGCACTGCTTCGGCCTCTCGGTGCCGCGGGGCGTGGCTGCTGGCGGGGGCCGCGGTCCTGTCCGCCGCGGCGGTACTGGGGGCGGATGCGCCTGTTCCGGAGGCGCGGTTCGTGGACAGGACCGCGTGGAGCACGGGCGAGCCGGAGGCGATCGTTCCCGGCGCGGCGCGGGTGGGCTTCAACGAACTGATCGTATGGGCGCATGATCGCGAAACGCTCGAAGAACTCGTGCGCCTCGGCAATGAGCACGGTGTCGCCGTCTTCAGCGCGGTCGGGCTGAACCAGATCAAGGATTGGAAGCGCCGCTATCCCGACACGCCTCCGCCGCTTCAGCGAATGAACGAGGCGGAGACGGCGGCGCTCCGCCGCTTCCAGTCCGGCGATCGGGAGGGGTTTCAGCACGGCGACCGGCCGCTTGGGGACGCCGCGGAGGTGCTGCCGAATCAAATGCTCTGCATGCGCGATCCGCGCACCGCGGAATTCCTCCGGGCCGAAATCCGCGACCTTCTTGCCGTGAAGGGCCTGCGCGGCATCGCGTTCGACTACATCGGCTTCCGCAATTACCGCTGCTGCCGCTGCGACCGTTGCGAAGAGTCGTTCCGCGTCTGGCGGAAGGCGCATCCCGGCGCGCCGCAAGACGACGGCGGAGCCCGGAAAGCGTTCTCCCTGCGGACGCTGGTGGGCTTCAACAACGAACTCGCGGGATACATCCGTTCCATCGCTCCCGGCGCGAAGATCGTCACCCACGTCTATCCCGTCTTCCTGCCGGAGCCGCTTTACGGCAACCGGCTCGACGTGGATGTCTGCGGCCAGACCGCCGCGTGGATCAGCGATCCGCTCTGGCCGAAGGAGAGGATCCGGCAGTACGCGGACGCGATCTTCGGCGAGGAGAAGGCGTACTGCCCGAACGCCGAGGGGTCGGCCCTGGTCTGCTTCTTCGGGCGGGGGCCGGGCATGCCGGAGCGCACGCCGGCCCGCCTCGCCATGGAGCTGCAGACGATCCTGGACGTCGGCGGCGACCGGGTGCAGCTCTGCTCGCTGAAGCACCTGCTCGCGGACGAGGCCGCCGCGGCGGTCTTCCGGCGTTTCCTGAAGCGATAGCGCGGATACGATCACGCGCGGCGTTGCGCCGTTGGCGAGAGCCGAAGGGACGAACGTCGTCGGCGAGTCGCTTAGATTATTACAAGGCCCCCTTACCGGTCCAGGAGGGGAAGGATCGGGCGGTCGGAGAGCCAGACCGGGCTGCTCCACGCCCGCTCGCCGTCGACCTGGGTCATTCGCACGTAGTAGAAGACGAAGCGGTGCGGCGGCATGGGCGGAAAGCGCGCGTCCAGCCAGTGCGGGCGGAGCGGGCCGGCGTCCGCGAGAGACGCCTCGCCGGCCAGGCGGCGCTTCTCGTATGCGGCCTCGGATTCGCCCTTCCGGCGCGGGCCGGGCTTCCAGACCGCGACCGGCTCGTCGGGCAGCCCGTTGCGGACGAGTTCGATCGTCTTTACGGGAGCGGTGCCCGCGTACGCCACGCGGACCGTGCGCTTCTTCCGCTCGGAGAGCGGGACCACGATCTCGCCGCCCATCTCGGCGCGCGCGTCGCCGAGGGCCAGGGTCACGTCCAGCAGCGCGCGGACGCCGGTCGTGGCGTGGGTGCGCCGCCGGTGGAGCGCGTTCCAGATTCCCTCTCGGGAAAGGTCCGCCGCGCGCATGGCCGCGAGGCCGCCCACGGTTTGCTCCGAGGCGGCGAAGCCGGGCTTCTCCTTGAGGGGATGGTGGCGGCCGGGCGTGTTGTGGTGGTAATCGCCGCCGCCCACGAGGCCCACCCGGTACCCGCGCCGGAGAAAGGCCAGCGTGCCGCCGTGGTCCGCGGTGGGCGAGCGCTCCGGGTCGTGGCCGCATTCGCCGGAGCCCTTGTCGCTCCAGATCTCGATCACCCGTTCGGCGAACGGGTCGTGATGCCGGCAGTCCAGGCGGATGTTGTGGGTGTGGGGGATGATCATGTAGCGCGTGTCCTCGAGCAGGCGGTACCAGTCCGCGCTGTCCGGGAACTCGCGCCAGTTGAAGCAGCGGGAGTTCTTCTCCCCGAAGAAGTAGGCGTTGCGGTGGTTCCGTTCGCGGCGTCCGCCCGGGAAGTGCTTGATGTCGCTGGAGAGTTCCATGGCGGGAAAGGCCACGAACCGGCCCGCGCGGCTGACGCGCCGCGTGACGCGGAGCAGCGCGTTCCACTTGTCCTCGCGGAGTTCGTTCGTTTCGATCATGACCGGAAAGCAGAGGCCGTCGGAATGGTCGGTCAGGCAGGCCGCGTCGAGAAAGGCGTCGTCGCGCGCGCGGCGGAAATACTCCGCGGGCTCGCCCGTGCCGTCCGACTGCGCGCCCTGGGCGTGGAGGTCGCCCCAATAGATGCGCTCGGCCACGGAGCGCCGGACGTCCACGGGGTTGCCGCGCGCGGCGCGCCCGTTCCAGTCGAGCAGGAGGTAGTGTACGCCCTCGGCTTCCGGCGCGCGGATCCGCAGCCGCTTGCGGAAGGGCGCCCGACCGAGGGAGAGGCGTGAGAGCGCCCGGCCGCAGGCCCGGCGCACGGGCTCGCCCGTGTCCCACCGAAGGTTTTCGAGGCGCGTTCCGTCCGCGCGGGAGGCGGGGTTGTGGAAGCGGTCGGCGAGCAGCACCTTCAGCAGGATCGGCTCCCCGCACGCGGCGCGCGAGGGCAGCACCGCCCGCACGCCAGCGGCCGGACCGCCCGTTACGTCCAGCGCGGGCTCCGCGGCCAGGCGTTTCCGGTACACCGGATAGCCCGGAAAGGAAAGGGAGTCCACGTCGTCGAGATAATCCGGCAGCGGGTTCGTACAGAAGGCCATGTAGAAGCCGAGGCCGCGGGCGGGGTGGTTCTGCACCTCCGCGCCGGGGCCGCGTTCGTCCTTGCCGCCGTAATGGAAGAGGATGCGCTCGCCCGCGCGCACCGCGCCGCGCGTCACCTCGGCGGCCACCCAGTGCCGGCCGTAGTCGGTGGGCCCGCTCGGGAAGGCGAGCCGCAGGTCCGCGTCGGCGTCGGTCTCGATCGTTACGAAGCCGGGCGATTTCGGATCGTCCCCCGGCGCGCTCCAGCCGCGTTGGGGAATGCGCAGGCTCACGCCCATGCCCGCCTCGAGCGGGGTCGTCCCCGCGGTATAGGTCAGGGTCAAGCGCGCCACGCTGCCGGCCTCCACCGCGCCCGGCGCGACCGTTCCAATGCCGTACGCCCGCGCGGGGAGCCGGGGCCGATTCTCCAGCGCCTCGGCGATCACGGGGCGGATGCGGACGGTTTCGGGCACGGGCGTCTCCTTCGGGCGGTCGGGATGGGACCGGACGGGGCGGCGTTTCTCAGCACGCGGCGACCGGGTAGGCCCCCGCCTCGCGGGCGGCGTCGAACAGGGCGCACACGGATTCCGGCGACACGGTGGCCTGGATGGCGTGGACCTGGTTGAACACGAACCCCCCGCCCGGCGCGAAGAGGCGCACGCGCTCGCGCACGTGGTCGGCGACCTCCTCCGGGGACTTGAAGCCGAGCACGTTCTGCGTGTCGCAGCCGCCGCCCCAGAACACGATCCGGCCGCCGTACTTGCGTTTCAGTTCGGCCGGATCCATGCCGTCGGCCGAGGTCTGCACGGGATTCAGGATATCCACGCCCATCTCGATGAACGACTCGATCAGCGGTTCCACCGCGCCGCACGAGTGGAGGAAGTACTTCAGCGCCGTGTTCGCGTGCAGCCAGTCCGTAAAGCGGCGGTAATGGGGCTGGATCTGCTCGCGGAACATGTCCGGGCCGATCATGGGCGCGCGCTGGGTGCCGTAGTCCATGGCCGCGACCGCGCAGAAGACGTAGGGGCCGATGGCCTGGTCGAGGCGTTTCCACCGCTCGATGGCCGCGTCGCACGCCCGGCCGAGGTCGTCGGCCACCTTCTCCGGTTCGGCGGCGAGGTCCATCAGAAAGTCCGGGTTGTCGGCCTGCCCGAAGGCGCAGCCGCCGAAGCCCGCGGCCAGCGCGCAGTCGGTGGACTCGTAAAGCGCGCGGGTCCTCTCCGCGAGGTAGTCGAGATACTCGTCCGTGAGTTCGGGCGCGTAGCTGTACCAGCCCCGCCCGTCCCGGGCGTCGAAGTAGTACGAGCCTTCGGGCATGGCGAATTCCTTGCCCGCGCCGTTGCGCAGAAGCCAGCCGTGTTCCGGGTCGCGGGCCAGGTCCGGCTCGCCGGGGAGGTCCACGGTCAGGCCCTCGAAGAGGGGATGCGGCGTCCACGTCTCGCAGAACGTCTCCGGGGCGATCCGGATCACGTCCAGGTCGAAGCGATCGCGGATCTCGGGTTCGACCAGGGCGAGCTGCTGCATGACGTCCGAGCAGCGGACCCGGCCCGACGGCAGTCCCAGATGCGCGCGCAGGCGGTCGTAGGCCAAGACGTGGATGCCCGCCGCGCCGGTCGATCCGCCGAGATCCAGGGGGACGCGGTCCGGCTCCTCGAAATTGACGGCCTTCCACACGCGTTCGCGGCTGTTCATGCGGCGCTCCTCTACTTCATCCGGAAGATCACGCCCAGCGCGTCGTCGGGCGATTCCATCAGGCGGTCGATCCCGGACTCCACCTCCGCGAGAGGGACGGTGTGGGTGGTGAGCGCGTCCACCGCCAGCCGGCCCTCGGCGATCAGGCGCAGGCAGAACTCCATGTTCGTGCGGGTGGTCCAGCGCATGAACACGGGCGGGTAGTCCGGGCCGTACTCCCAGTCGTCGTCGTGATAGCCCGGTCCCGTGCGTCCCGAATGGCGGATGTCCATGTTGTGCGGCGGGGATCCCGGGTAGTCGAACTGAACGCCGCCCACCACCACGATGCGGCCCATGCGGTGGGTGTCGGGCGACTTCTTGAAGCAGGGGACGAGGCTCTTCAGCGCCGGGTTGGCGTTGCCGGCCAGCGCCAGGATCGCCGCGTCTAGGCCCGCCCCGTCCGTGAAGGCATTCGTGGCCTCGGTGGCGTCCTCCGGGCCCACCTGCACGGCGCGGTGGATGCCGCAGTCGGCGGCGAGGCGCGTGCGGAGCTCGATCAGGTCCCAGCCGACCACGTAGTTGCCCGCCAGGCGCAGGAACTGCGCCGCGAGCTGGCCCACGATGCCCAGCCCCACGACCGCCGCGTACTCGCCCAGCTCCGGATCGCCCCGGCGCACGGCGTGCAGGGCCGTCCCGGCCAGCATGGCGTAGGTGGCCTGGGGAAAGGTCACCGCCTCCGGCAGGCGGAAGCAGAGGTTGTGCGGCACGACCGCGTGCGTGGCGTGCTGGGCGTAGCCCGCCCCCACGCAGGCCACCCGGTCGCCGGGCTGGAAGCGGTCCACGCCCTCGCCCGTCTTCAGCACCACGCCCGCGTTGGAGTAGCCGAAGGGCGCGGGGGCGTCCTTCGGTTCGGGCTTGTCCTTCTGGGCCTTCAGCGCGCGCCATCCGCCCTGCAGTTCCGTGCCCGGACTCACCAGGCTGTTGTGGACCTCGATCAACACCGCGCCGGGCTTGAGCGGGGGGATCTCCTGCTCCACCGGCACGATCCGCCCGTCTCCCGGAAGCGCCGCCACCAGTCGCTTGTCGGCCATGTCTCTCTCCTCGTCGTTCGAAAGGTCGTTCGGAAACGAAGCCGGATCTACGAGCGGATCCGGTCGCGCTGGGCCTTGAAGAAGGCCACGTCGTGCTTGACCGCGTCCATGAATTCGTCCTCCGCCACCTTGAACTCGCAGTGGACGCTGAGCGGGCCGCGGTAGCCCGCGCGCTTCAGCTCGTCGAAGACGGCCGTCCAGTCCACCATGCCCGTGCCGGCGATCACCTCGGTGTGGCCGGGCGCGCCGTGGCCGTTCTTCTCCTCCCGCTCGAGCATCACGTCCTTGAGCGCGATGAGCTGGAAATGCTCCTTCACCACCGCGAGCCCGAGGGCGAACTCCTCGCCGTCGATCAGCAGGTGCAGCGGGTCCAGGTACGCGCCGATGCGCCGCGGGTCGAAACCGCGGATCAGGTGCGCCAGGGAGGAGCAGTTCCAGCCCATGTGGCGGTTGGAGTGCGTGTGGTAGCAGATCGTGACGTTGTACTTCTCCGCCAGGACCTGCCAGCCCTCGAAGTGCCTGCGGATCTTGTCCACCTCGGTCCAGTAGTCCTGCTCGTGGGGATCGATCTTGAAGTATCCCAGCTTGAGAAAGCGCACGTCCGCCTTGTTCATGGCGTCGAGGATCGGCTCGGCCGTGGGGTGGTCGGGCGCGAGCAGGTCGAAGTTGCCCGTAACCATGGGCACGCGCACCCCCTCGGCGTTCATCGCCTTCACGGCCTCGGGCAGCTTCTCGGCGGCGTTGTCCGGGTTGATGGGATAGGCCGGCCGGACGCAGAGGTCGTAGCCCTCGGCGCCGATCTCGTGCGCGAGTTGGATCAACTCCGGCACGCTGCGGTCCTTGAACATCTTGGAGAAGACGATGACGTCGAGCATGGGGGTCCTTTCCTGGGAAGAGGGTCAGGCGCGGCCGGCGAATTCCTTCACCGCCTCGAAGAGTGCCGCCACGTTTTCCACGGGGGTGCGGGCCTGGACGTTGTGCACCGCGTTGAACACGAAGCCGCCGCCGGGGGCGAAGGTCTCGCATCGGGCGAGCGCCTCGGCGCGGACGTCCTCGGGCGTGCCGAAGGGGAGCGTCTTCTGGGTGTCCACGCCCCCGCCCCAGAAGACCAGGCGGTCGCCGTAGCGCTCCGCGAGCGGGCCGGGGTCCATGCCCGCGGCCGAACACTGGAC
>CAZBZG010000007.1:0-34273 GCA_964496245.1 uncultured Planctomycetaceae bacterium
CGGAGCGCGCGGGTCCGGCTTCCTACCGTTTCTTCGTGCTTTCGTCTGCAGCCAGTTCCCACAAGCTTGTGTCGGACAGAAGAAAGCGGATCTTCCGGCGTTCTCCGCTGTCCAGCTCGACGATGACCGTCGCGTAGTAGCGCGGACCCTTCTTGCGAATATCCCGGAAGATGAACTTCCAGTCCGACTGCACCCGACGATGCCAGCGCGCGAGGAATTTGTGCACAGCTTTGGTCGAACCGTAGCTGCGCATGAGGGCCGCAATAAAGGTGGCGTGGAGGCGGCTGGAAAACACCTGCAGCGATTCGGCGGACGCCGCCTGCGCGAAATCCCGGACGGCATCCACGGGGTCTTCGATCGTGCCATCGATCAGCTCCTGCAGAAGGGCGCACTGCCCCTTGACGAAGACGCGCCGGTCGCGATTGGAGGGCCTCAAGTCCAGATACCGGTTGTAGTAGTAGATGGCCCGCTGCTCGCCGTACGACTCGGCGAACAACCGCGTCTCGTAGAGCTCGCCGAGTTCATAGTTGGCCTGGGCGTGGTAGGGATCGAGTTCGAGGGCCTTCTCGTAGGCTTTCTTGGCGACTTGGAACAGGCCCCGCTGCTTGCTCTCGCGCGCGGTGGCCACCGCCCGGCGCGCTTGTTCCTCCCAATCAAGATCGCATGAAGCGGTCAGGAGCAGCACGCCCACGAATGCCCATCCCGCCTTGGGGCATCCCGTGCGCGACCGTCCGCCCGACCGAGCAGAGGGGCTAGCTCTCGTTCTCCTCTTCCGCATCGCTCACAAGCCCCCAGTTCACCACGTCCTCCCCGCGTTTCTTGGCCCGCTCCCGTGCGTCGCGGCAGCTCTTGCAGGCCGTGGCGTAGGGAAGCACCTTGAGCCGGGACGGCGAGATCATCTGTCCGCAGAACTCGCACTGCCCGTACGTGCCCTTGGCGATCTTCTGCAGCGCCTCTTCGATCTCATCCAGCTCCTCGTCGCTGGCCGAAGCGATCTCGAAGGAGAGGCTCTCGTCATAGGCGTCGCTCGCCTTGTCGGCTTCGTCGGCCGGGGGCTTGCCGCGGCGCTCGCGGTGATCGGCAAGCTCCCGCTGGATGCCATGGAGCAACTGCCCCCGTTTGGTGAGCAGCAACTCATGGATCTGTCGCTGCTCCTTGCGGGTCAACTTGCGCACCTCCGCCTCCGGGGCGGCTACCGGCGCAACGTCCTTCTTCTTGTTGAGCACCCTGGCGCCGGGCGCCACGGCCAGTGCGGGCCGGCCCGTGCCGATCTGTACCGTCACGCCCGAAGCCGCCCTCGCCTTCCCGGAACGGCCAGCCGCTTTGGCCCCCTTCCCTGCCGTAGCACTGGATGCGCTCTTGCCCTTGGTCGAGCGTCCACTTCGGCCCGACTTGCTCGCAACCGCCTTCTTCTTTGTGGACTTCTTTGTGGACTTCTTGGTGGACTTCTTGGCTTTCTTTTTCGTCGTCTTCTTCGCCTTCTTCTTAGTCGCCGCCTTCTTCTTTGTCGTCTTCTTCTTTGCCTTTTTCTTCGTCTGCTTGCCCCGGGCCTTCGCACTTCCGCGGCTTCGGGATTTCTTCTTGGTCTTCTGCGCGGTCTTCTTCTTGGCTGCCATGATCCGTCCGCCTTTCCCCCCTCAACAAACGTCTGCCGCAGATCCGGATGAATCCACGGCAAGGCTCACTACTTGAAATCGCGATCGATCGCTTGCACCGTCTCGCCGGATAACACGAACACCGTCCGTTCGCCTCGAAGACACGCGAACCGCGGCGGGGCCTTGTTGCCTGTTCGTCCGTCTTGCTGAGACGCTTCGCCAGCCGGCTTTCCGATCAAGAGGTCCAGAACAGTTCGCGCCGCCTCGGGTTTGACCCCAGGCGGCCGCACGGTAACTATGACACGAAACCCCCCTTGGTCAAGCCCAAATTCATCCAAATGCTGCACCCGATCGGCTTGATAGGCCTCGCAGCGGAGGCGCGAAAGGCGCGCCACCAACCACACGAGGCGGTTCGAATCCTTCTGGAGCAGCCTCGTCTCAGGTTTGAGAAGCTGCCAGTGGCCACGGCCGGCGCTTCGGTAGACCCTGGTGTCTCTCCCGCGCCGGATCGTGATCTCCCACGCCTGGTCATAAGGGAATTGGACTAGATCGCGGTCCCGGTAGCGCACAAAGGGCTGGCAGAGGATTTGGGCGATCCGGGGATGGAGTTCCAGCACCTGCGGGCGGCCGTCCACCGAGAAGTAGATCCGTCCCTTCTCGTCCGGCGCACTGACGTTGAGCCCGGCGATCCGCGCGCCCGTGGCATCCATGCAATCGAAACGCCACGCCGGCTTCTGCAAGCCGTAGGCCTCGGGCTCCGGCTTCTCGCTCACGAACCGCTGGATCACCAGGACCTGCAGCGCCTGGACGAGTACCTCTTCGACCGCGCGTTTCTCCACGGCAAACGACCGGGCCCCCGACGCCCTCCAGGCGTCCTCCTCCCGGGTGAGGCCAAGAGTCCCTTCCGCCGTGCGGATGTGGATGGCTCCCGGGATCCGGTTCTGGAGGAGGTTCAAAATCCGCTGGCGGTACCGATTGACCGCGTCCGCGTCCGCCTGCAAGTGCTCCAGTTCGCGGAGGAGCGCGCGTCCCACCCCGTAAAGCGGTCGGCGGCCGACGCGGAAGGCGTGGACCTGCTGGTCCCCAGCCCCTCGGAACCGCACAACCTGGTCCTGATCGTCCACCCGGAGCCGGAGGGTCGGCGCCCCAGGACCCACCCCGTGCGCGGCCGGCTCTGTGACGTCCCCGACCGCCACCTTGTCCGCCCGCAGCGTGCGGCAGAGGCGGATCAGGCGGTCTACTTGCTTGGGATCGGCGGGCCAGCGCACCGGCCGCGTCAGGATCCACCCGTCGCCCGCCCGGTCCAGCACCACGCGGGACCCCCCGCTCCCGGATGCGCCGGGATCCAGGACGATGCGGGCCGGAGACTGGCGGCCCAGATCGAACAGGTTCATGGTGCGGAAGCTCTGCAACGGACGATCGAGCACACGCGTGAGATCGGCGTTGATCGCGTGCACGACCTCCGGTTCCCGAAGGCGAATCACGTAGCGGACGTTCTTCTCCGGGTCGATACGGCCGATTCGCAAGCTTTGCTCCTGGTCTTCGGTCCGCACGGTGAATTGCATGGCGGCTTCGGCTGTCAGGCCGGCGTCGGCCGGCGTCAGGCCCTCCACGGGGCGCACGAAGGACAGCTCCACGAGCGCGCCCAGCTCCTGAATCGCGCTGGGCTCGGCTGCGTCGACCAGGTCTTCCGTGGGCAGCGTCACCTTCCAGCGGCCCTGCTCGTTCCGCGCAAACTGGGCGACGGGCATACCGCCTTTGAAGACCTGGAAGGTCTCGATCTGCTTGAGGCCGATCGAGATCAGCCGGCGCTCGCTGAGGGGGGCCTCGCGAGCCCTCCGCTCGCGCCACGCCAGCGTTGCGCTCAGCGCGGTGAGTACCCCGGCCACGGCAAGAAGAATCAGACTGGTGCGTAGACGCATACTCGTCTCTCGCTTCGGTTCCCCGGCTTCGGCGCGCGGCCGGGTGCGTTCCTACTGGCGCCGCGCCCACCAAACCAGGGCCCCCACGAACAGCCAAGCCAGCGGCAGTGCGGCCAGGCTCACCCACAGCAGGACCCGCTTCTGTCGGCCCGTCAGGTTCAGACTGCGATCCACGTACTCCTTCGGTGGCACGCGGATATCATAGTCACGCCCCGCCAGCCAATGCAGAGCAGACAGGATGAATGCTTTGTTGTGCCCCTTCTCCAGGGAGAGATTGGAGACGAACTCCGCATTGCCCACCACCACGACCCGGGCTTCGGCGTGCCGCGCATCCGGCGGTTTGGCTGACGCCATGGCCACCGTGAACGGACCTTCGCGCGTCTGCCAACCAGTTGGGGAGGCCCCCTCCCCCACGCGCTCCTTGGCTACCGCGCTCTCCGCGCTTACGAGCAGCCGCTCCACGATCCACCCCCTCTTTCGAATCTTCGGATCGATTCGGAGCGATCGGCTGTAAGGTATCACGCAGACCACGCTGCGACCGGCCCGGGTGATGGGATGCTGCCGATCAGCGACCACGTGGATGTGGCCCGGCCGCCCGCCGTCGTTGTTCTGCTGATCGATGATCATGTCCCGACTGGGGGAACACCCCCACCGTTTGAGGAGCGCGAGGAGTTCCGCGTCGGGCGGGTGGTCCGGGTCGCGGCCGCTCATGATCGAGGTGACCGAAGGCAAGAGCAGAAGGAGCCGTCCGCCCCGTTCGACGTACTCTTGGATCCGCTGGACGAGGAGACCGCCCAAGGGCACCCGCGGCCCGGCCAGCACCAGCACGTTGCAGTCGATGGGAATGGGGTCGTTGCCGCTGAGCAACGGCGAATGGACATCGAAACCGTCCTGACGCAGCGCCTGCGCCAGGGCGCCGGCCGACCCCGGCTGCCGTTCGGAGGAGTCAATCGCCATCTCGCCGTGTCCCTTGGCCCAGTAGACCCGGGTGATGCGCGGATCCATGAGCCGCTTGAGTCCCAGGGTGAGAACGTGTTCGCCGTTGAACTTCGGCGTCTTGATCCCCGCCATCTGTTCCTTCCACCCGGGCGCCTTGAGCACAAGACTCGGCGGAACGGCCACGCGCCGGCCCTGGTGGACGGCCAGGGCCATGCGGGTCAAGTCGGCGTCCTCGAGATCCAGCTTCTTGGCCAGACGCATGGACTTCTCGGGCTCGAGCACGGGGTCGGCGTAGGTCACGTGCACGAAAGGCGAATAGGCGCTGAAGAGCGTGAGAAGCTGCCGCATTTCGTCCAAGAGGTCCACGCCCTGGTAATCGACATCCTCGCTGTAGAAGACGTAGAAGTCGACCGGGGCGGTCAATTCGTCGAGCGTCGCGCGGGTGTCCGCGTGGAGCGTATTCGCCTTGCCGTCCGAGATGTCCACGTAGCGGTGTCGCACCACGCGCAATAGCGCGAGGCCCGGCACCCCCCGGCACGCATCCCACGAGGACGCGGCGAAGTAATTGAGATTGACGGCGATCGCGAGAATACAGACCGCGCCCAGCAACGTGGGGCCCGCGTCTCCGTGGCGCAGGGCCGCGAGCCAGCGGCCTCCGCCCGGCACGCGCGAGAGGTAGAGGCAAACCGCGGCCCCCAGCAATCCCAACACGCCAAGCAGGAGAGGGACCAAATATCCGAACGCGGTCGCGGTTTCCCCTTCCGAAAGCATGGACAGGGGGGCGCGCGGGCTCAGATCGTTGATGTGAAGACGCGCCACGCCGAACAGGAGGCAGGCGAATCCGACCCCCGCGCTCAGACCGGCACCAAAACCCCACACGCGGCGGGATGCGCCGTGCATCCGCGCGAGCATGCCGCGCGAGCGGACCACGAGCCACGTGAGGATCAGCATGCACCCCCCGAAGGTGAGGAAGTAGGTGACGTCGCGCGTATCGATCACGCCGGGCAGGAAGCGCTTGAAGTGCGGCACGAAGCTGATGTAGCCGAACCCGGCGGCCACAACATCGCCGCTCTCCTCGAAGATGGCGAGCAAGAGCAGGATCCACAGCGAGACCAAGGTCGCTGCGGCCGCCACCACCTGGCTCGAGGTCAAGCTCGAGACGAACACCCCGATGGCCGTGAAGAGCGCCCCCACGAGGACCAGGGCGAGCACGCTGGCCCACACCTCGCCACTGTCAAGATCGCCGAGCCATCGATCCGGATTGCCGAAGGCTGCGAGTTGTCCGACGTAGGCCGTCCAGGCGAGCAGGGTCATGACGTAGAAAGCCAGGCACCCGAGAAATTTGCTCAGCACTACCTCGCCCGCGCCCACCGGCGCGGTGAGGAGGAGTTCCATGGTTCCCTTCTGGGTCTCTTCCGCGAAGCACCGCATGGTGATGAGCGGCACCAGGAACATGGACATGATGCACACGACGATCGTCAAGGGTTCGAACGTCGACGCCCTCTCCTGCCGGAAGCAGAAGTAGAGGCTGTAGACGAGCACGAAGAAGGCCGTCACCACGTGCAGGGAAGGACTCAAGAAGAGGCTTCCCAGCTCCCGTCGCGTGAGTGAGATCAAGTTCCGCATGCGCAACGTCCTTCGTCCACGCGGGCCCGATCGGTTCGAGAGCCGTCGGGTCCGTCCTCCATGCGAGCCTGCGCTGCGAAACGTCTCAGGCGTTCGCCACAGCCGGCTCTTTGCGCGTGAGGCGCGCGAAGATGTCCTCGAGCCGCACCGGCTCGAGCCGCATCTCCTGCAACAACCATCCCTTTTCGGTCACGAGCCGCGCGATCTCCTGGCGCGGATCGGCATCCTTGCTGCATCGCAGCGAGAGGCTCCAGGCTCCTTCGAGCGTCTCGGCCTGCTGGCGGATGCGCTGGATTCCGCGCAGGCCTTCGAGCGCTTCGGCGGGATTCTCCCGGGCTACGATTTCGAGCGAGAGATCGCGCCAGGCCGCGTACCGGTCGCAGAGCTCACGGGTCGTGCCTTCGGCGATGACGCGGCCGCGATCGATGATGAGAACGCGACGGCAGACGAGTTCCACTTCGTGGAGAATGTGCGTGGAAAGGAAGACGGTGCGCTCCTCTCCGAGCCGGCGGACGAGATCCCGCGTTTCCACCACCTGGTTCGGGTCGAGTCCGACCGTGGGCTCGTCGAGGATCAGGAGGCGCGGCTGCCCGAGCAGGCAGTCGGCGAGGCCCACGCGCTGGCGGTAGCCCTTGGAGAGCTGGCCGATGATGCGGTCGGCCACGTCGGCCACGCCGCACTTCTCCAGCGCATCGCCCACGGCCAGGTGCCGCTGGCGGTAGGGCACGCGTTTGAGGCGCGCGCGATAGTGGAGGAACTCCCGCACCCGCATGTCCCCGTAGAGCGGCGTGTTCTCCGGCAGATAGCCGAGCATTCGCCGGGCTTCGAGGCCTTCGGTCTGCACGTCGAAGCCGCCGATCTTCGCGTGCCCGCTCGTGGGCGCGAGAAAACCGGTGAGAATCCGCATGGTGGTGGTCTTGCCCGCGCCGTTGGGGCCGAGAAAGCCCACGGTCTCGCCCTCGCCCACCAGAAACGAAACGTCCTGGATGGCCGACTGAGTGCCGTAGTACTTGGTGAGTTCCTGCGCCTCGATCAAGCTGTGATCCTCAGAAGCCGCGCGGGGCACCTCCCAGGCGATCCTTCCGCAACGCATCTCACACTAAGGGGAGACCCGCTCGCGCCTGGGGCAAGTGGGCGCAAATCTGTAACTCGCGGCAGAGTATATGGGATAGGACAGGCCAAATCAACCATAATCGGACGGCCCCGGACCGCTGGCCAGGGCCGTCATCCCTGCCAGCGGCGCGTAGGATAAGTCGCCTGTCCGGAGAGAATGCGTACGAAGCGCTGCGCCACACGCCCGAAGCTGGGCAGACTCATGAGCGTTCCGCGCACCAGACAGGGAAGGCGGCGGTAGGCACGGGCCCAGTCACGTGCGCAAACGAGTTCCGCCAGGAGCCCTTGGCGCAAATGGGCCTCGTACGCCGGCGGGCCGCCATCCAGGATGGCGTCGGCTGCGAGACGCGCGCTCTCGAGCGCGTAGTAGATGCCTTCGCCCGTGAGCGGATCGGCCAATCCGGCGGCATCGCCCACCAGGTAGGCCTGTTCCCGCGCATACGAACTCCGTGGCGCTTCGAACGCAGGCACCATGGCCCCGTGCAGGCGTCCGACCGCTGCGCCGGCCAGCCAGGGCTCCCGGTTGACGAACGCCTGCAGGCGTCCGGGAAGACGCGGGTCCCGGGCGCCGGCACCGCCTACGCCCACGGAAAAGCCATCCGGCCGCGGAAAGCACCAGGCGTAGCCCGCTCGCAGGAACGCGAGGTGGAAGAGCGCGGTTGCGCGGGACACGTCCGGCGCACCGGACCTCAGGGGTACCCGGCCGATCACGCAAAACCCCCGCTGCGGAGCGGACCATCCCAGCGCCCGGGCCGTGGGCGAGAACACGCCATCGCACGCGCAGAGCACGTCGGCCCGGATCGCACCCTGCGAGGTGCGCACGTGCCATCGACCGCCCTCGTGATGCGCAGCGCGCAACCGGCACCCTTCGCGAAGACGCGCGCCCGCGGCCACAGCCGCGCGGGCGAGATGCGCGTCAAACGCGGGCCGATCCACGACCAGGCTCGTCGCCGTCTCTTCCAGATCGATCAGTCGGCGGCCGGTCCAGGCCCCGGCCAGGGCGACGCGCGTGATCCGAGTCCGCGGCAGCTCGCCGAGATCCACATCGAGACGCTGAAGGGTGCGCGCGGACAATCCGCCCCCGCAAGGCTTGAAACGGGGCAGGTGCTCTCGCTCGATGAGCCATACGTCCCGGCCGGCAGCGGCGAGCCGCCGGGCCAGGGTAGCACCGGCAGGGCCGGCGCCCACCACGAGAATGTCGGCGGCATCCGCCCCCATGGGTCAGGGTACCCGGAGTTCGTAGATCTTGATCTTGCGGTCGAGGGTGGGACGGCTGATCTGCAACAGCTCGCTCGCGCGCTTCTTATTGCCGCGCGTGTAGTCGAGCACCTGCTGGATGTGGCGCTTCTCCATGGACGACAGGCTCAGGGCAGACTCCGGGTTGTCCGCAGCCTCGTGTTCCGGGGGCACTTCCACGCGCATGCCCAGGTCCTCGAGCCAGAGGAGGTCGCCCTTGGCCACGGTCATGGCGCGTTTGGTCAGGCTCTTGAGCTCCCGGATGTTGCCGGGAAAGTCGTAGCGCATCAAGTAATCCTGTCCGATCTGGCTGATGCCCTCCACGTGCTTGCCGAACTTCTCGTTGCACTCCTGGATGAACGCGTTGACGAGATCCGGAACGTCCTCGCGCCGATGGCGCAGGGGCGGCACGTGGAGCGTGATCTCGTTCAGCCGGTAGTAGAGGTCTTCGCGGAACTGGCCGTTGGCCACGAGCGTGGGGATGTCGCGGTTCGTGATGGCAATGATGCGCACCTCTGCCCGCAGGGTCTCCTCCCCGCCCACGCGCTCGAACTGGCCGTATTCGACCGCGCGCAGCACCTTGGCCTGCGCAGTCGGGCTCATCTCGCCAATCTCGTCCAGGATCAGGGTGCCGCCGTTGGCGATCTCGAACTTGCCCCGCCGCGTGCGGTCCGCGCCCGTGAACGCGCCGCGGTCGTGGCCGAAGAGTTCGCTCTCGAGCAGGTTCTCGGGAATCGCAGAACAGTTGAGCGTCACGCAGGGCGCGTCCGCGCAGTCCGAGCAGTTGTGGATGGCCTGAGCGATCAGGTTCTTGCCCGTGCCGCTCTCGCCCAGGATCAGGACCGCAGCCGTTGTCTGGCTGGCGGCCTTGGCAAGATCCACGCACCGCTGCATCTCTTCATTTCGACTCTGGAGATGCTCAAAAGCGATCACGCCCTTCACGAATTTGCCTGAAATCGTTACAGAATCCGGCCTGACTTTATCGGCCATGGCATACTCCTTGACCGTATCGCCCGAAGTATTACAGAGCTGTCGCAATTCTTTAATGCTAGCGCCCGTATGAGCATTGTCAAGGGAAAAGGATGGGCCCTGCCCCACCGTCTGCAGGGCGTCAGCAGCGATTGCAGCGCAACTGATGAAATGATAGTGGTTTCCGCGCCCTGACGGCGATCGGCGCCCACGTCAGACACGCATGCGTTCGTGCGCAGCTGCTGCGGCGAGAGCGAAGACGCGGGAGAGCGGAACACGTCGGGCTTCAGCAGCCTTGCGGCAGTCCTCGAACTCCGCCTGCGCTGTCACGGGTACCCCGCCCCGCTTCCCCACTTTGACCCGCACCTGTTCGCCCAGCACGTCCACGGTCACGTGTTCGCGGGCCAGCATTTCGCGGCCGACCTGCGCTTCCCGCACGCCAAAGGTTGTGCTCTGTGCGAAGAGGCAGCCCTTTACGGCCTCGGCCTTGGCTGGCGGAGCGAGCACGGTGAGTTCGACGCCCGGCCGGCTCTTCTTCATGGTCGCAGGCGTGGCATACGCATCGAGCGCGCCCGCAGCCAGGCACTGCTGCAGGAGGTACCCGATCTGTTCGCCTGTCATGTCATCGATCGCGGTCCGCAGCTCCACCACGGTGTCCCGGTCGGCTGTTTCCGACGCGGTATCTCCCAGCACGGCCCGCACCACATTGGGTCGGCCGGCGAGCTCGCGCGCCCCCGCGCCATACCCTACAGCGTTGGCAGCCAGCGGGGGGCACGGACCAAAGCCGTCTGCGAGCACGGCGAGCAGGGCCGCGCCCGTGGGCGTCACGAGTTCGGCTGGGACCTCGGTCTGCGCGAACGGGATCTGGAAGCGCGTAAGGATCGCGAGCGTAGCCGGCGCCGGGAGCGGCAGGGTTCCGTGGGCGCACTCCACCGTACCCGTCCCCACCGGCAGCGGTGAACACGAGACAGACGCAACGCCGAGCCGCGCGAGCGCCAGGCACACGCCGATCACGTCCACCAGCGTATCCACACCCGAGACCTCGTGGAAGTGCACGGTTTGGGGATCCGCGCCATGGATCCCGGCTTCGGTCTCCGCGAGCAGGCGAAAAACGCGCCCCGCGCGATCCTTGGCGGACGCGGAAGTCGTGACCTTGTCGAGCACTCCGAGCATATCCGACAGGTGACGGTGCGCGCCCTGGTGGCCCGCTCCGTGCCCGTGCCCGTGCCCGTGATTGTGGTCGCGATCAGCTCCGTGCTCGTGCTCGTGCTCGTGCCCGTGTTCGCGCGTGTCGCCCTGTTCTTCCACGCGCACCTGCGTGGCAGCAAGCCCGCTGCGGGTGACGCATTCGCGCCTGAATGCGAAGCCCGGCACGGGCAGGCCGGCCAACGCCGCTTCGATCGCCTGCGCGTCGCAATCGAGATCGAGCAGAGCGGCCAGCAGCATGTCCCCGGCTGCGCCGCCGTGGCAATCCAGATGCAGGTGCCGCATGGTTTCTCCCGCGAAATCCTTCCGCGTCTAGAGCGCCTCGAGCGCGCGGCGGTACTTTTTGAGCGTGATGCGGATCTCGCTCTTCCGGTTGCGGGCCAGCCACAGCTTCTCGAACCGCCGCTGGAGCGAGCGCAGTTCTTTCTTGAGCTGCTTGCGCGCCGCGGGCGTATCCCGCCCCCCTGGGCCGAACGCGGCGAGCTTGCGCGCAGCGTGGATCAAGGTGTCGACCGCGAAGATCCAGTAGGGGAGCACGCCGTGCGAATCCGTCTCCTTCTGCTTGTCATACCGCACGAGCACACGGCGGATGCGGACGAGCTTGTGGCGCGCGTCCCGGCCGACCTTGGCGGTCAGGCGCATGCGCTTTTTATGGATGCGGCCCTCCCGGCTGAGAACCGCGTCGCGCACCTGCCCGTCGAAGATCGGCTCGTCGGGCCGGGCGAAGAAGATGTGCAGCCAGATGCTCTGGTAATACCCGGAGCAGGAGAGCTGGGCCACATCGCCGAGGTCCGTGAGCGCGCGGGTGAGATCCGGTCGGTCCACCTCGAGAAACAGGCGGCAGAAGCGGCGGGTGAAGGTCTCGGCGGAGGCGCGCGTGTTCCACGCCTGTTCGGCGGCAAAGAGGTAACCGTGCCAGGAGAACTCCATGAAATTGTAGTGGCCGCCGTCGCCCCAGTCGGTGTTGAGCAACCCGGTGGCGCCGTGCTTCTTGCCGGCAGCCGCAAACCCGGAGATGTTGGCCATGGCCTCGGGCAGGCGCGGAAAGAGGCTGACCCAGGAACTCGTACCCGGGCAGGCGTAGAACTCCAGCCCCGCCTTCTTGAAGTCGCGGATGGCCTCGAAGTCGCGGGCGTGGCTGTAATCCCAGTCGAGCACGGTCAGGCGCTTGGGGATGTGCTTGATGAGCTCCGGGTGGTTTCGGATGATGTCGCCCCAGAACATTACGGTCTTGCCGTACTGCTTGGCGAGCCGGCTGACCTTGGCCACGTGGTCGAGATAGACCCGGCCCTTGCCTTTCTTCTGGCAGAGCTCGTAGCTCTGGCCCAGGTCCCAGGTCTCGTCGCAGCAGATGTTGAAGCGCTTGGAGCGGAAGCACGGCAGGAACTCGGCGAAGAGCGAATCGAGGAACGGGTAGATCTTGGGGTTGGCCGGCGACACGGTCCAGCCGCGAATGCAGCGGTGCTGGTCGACCGCCGGATCCACGTACTTGCCCACGCCCCAATCTTCGGCCAGGTCCCGGAACCGCTCGTGGCGCAAAACCGACGCGAGATGGCCGAAGCTCGCGAGCGACGGCACCAGCTCCACGTGTCGCCGGGCCGCGTAGTCGTCCAGCGCCATGACGTCTTCCGCGCTCAGCGGGCTCGCGCCGCGGCCGATCTCGGGGTATTGGCGGAAGCGGAAGGTGTGCTCGATGTAGAGCTGGAGCTGGTTCATCTTGTAGAACGCCAGGAGATCCACCTGCTCCTTGAGGCGCTCGAGCGTGGGCACGCGCCCCCGGCAGAGATCGTAGTACTGGCCGCGCACGGCAAAATCGGGCCAGTCGGTGATGCTCACTCTGGGGAGGCGCTGAGCGCCGGACTGCTGCACGATCTGGGCGAGCGTGCGCACGCCGTGGGCCGCGCCCGTCGTAGACTCGGCCTCCAGCCGGATCCCGCGCGCGTTGATGCGCAGCCGATACCCCTCGGGCGCCAGACCCTTGCGCAGGAGGAGCACGCACGGGTCGTTCACCTTGTCCGCGGCGATCGCGATGGTGGCGCGACCGAAGAGGTCGCGCACGGTTTCGGCCGCAGGAAGAAGCGCCTCGGACGAGATGCCGATGGAGAGCGGACGGGGGACCGTGAACCGTCCACGCTCCTGGCGCAGGCGGTGCGGTTCGGGGATCAGGGCAAGCGGCATGGCGGTCCTTTCCTCATGTCTGCAGGCTCGCGCAACGATTTGCGAGCGCACCGCCGATTGTTCGGCCTGCCTGCGGACTTGTCAACGCAATTCCGGAGGCGTCTCCCTTCTTCGCCGTGCGCCCGTTCTCTCGCAAAGGCGCCAAGAACGCCAAGAACGGACTGATACCAGGTCTCTTTGTGCGCTTTGCGTCTTGGCGAGAGAACATCTATCGCAAGACATCATGCTTACCCAGGGGGGCATCGCTCGTATCGAGAACCATTCGGTCCATGGAACTGTCGGAGGGACGCGCCTCGAGGAAGAGGTCGCGCAGGGCATCGGTGTCGAGCAGGAGCATCGCGTCCTCGTCGACATCGAGTTCGGCCTCGGCCAGCACCTCGAGCCACACCTCGGCCGCGTCCTCCATGTCCTTGTCGAAGAGCGGCTCCTGGATGTACATGCCCACGGGATCGTCGCTGCGAAAGAAGCGTCCCTCGTGGTCCATGTGCGCGCGGCAGTGCACGCCAAAGTACTCGAACGCGCTGACGCAACTCAGATCGCCGTGGAAACGCTCGCGTGCGGCCGTGAGCAGCCGAAGCGCCTCCGCCTCGCCCGGAAGCGAGAAGAAGAGGTCGAGATACCCGTCCGGCCGGTTCGCGAGGCCGAGCGTACAAGCCGTGACCAGGCCGAACAGACCCTCGCTTCCCACCACCAGGTCCACGAAGTCCGCCGTTCCGTCGGGCGAGGAGAAGGGCCCGCCCGCGTTCTTGATGGCCGGACGCGCATAGGTCGGTACGGGCCAGGCGCGGTCCTCGCCGTCGCCGGCCAGGACAAAGGCGCCGTCGGCCGAGACGTACGCGCCGCGTTCGGCTTCGAGCACGGTTCCGTTCGGCAGGAGAAACCGCACCGACCGCACCCAGTCGCGCATGGCCCCGCTCTCGCCGGGCGTGAAGCCCGAGGCATTGCACGCCACGCACCCACCCACGGTCGCATCGCCGCGGCTGGTCGGGTCCACGGAAAAGACCTTCTCGCCGCCCGTCTGCTCACGCACGGCCTTGCGCATGTCTTCGAGAAGCAGCCCCACCGGCGCCTTCGCGGACGCGCCCGACGCATCCACCTCCACCGCGGGCGTGAGCATGCGGCTCGTGGAGAGCACGACCCCGCCCCGCGGGGTAGCGCTTCCGGTCAGGCTGGACCGGCCCGCCGAGACGGTGATGGGGATCTTGGCCTGCGTGCACACGCGCAGCACTGCGGCGCACCCAGTCTCGTCCTGCGGGCGGGCGAGGGCCTGCGCCGCGCCAGGCAGGTGACTGCTGTCCTCGGCGAATCCCGCGACCACGTCCGGGTCGAGAGAGAGCTCCACGCCGTACCGCTCCTGGAGGAAACCGGCGAGCGCTTCCAGCGATTCCACACCGCTGTGCGAGGCGCAGAACGCATCGAGGGCTTCGTGCGCGTCCTTGTCGAGAACGGGCTGCGGCTGGAGGCGGTGGGTGGGCATACGCGGCTCCTGGAAACGAACGCACAAAGCACGGCGTGCGGATTGGATCCGCCCGCTGGGCCCTGGCCGCCTGCTAGAACTTGGGCACCTTGACCGGCCGCTTCTCCTTGAGCGACTTGTCCATGGCACTCAGCACGGCGATGGGCGCGAGCATGCGCTCTTCGGTGAACGGTTCTTTGCGCGAGCGGAACATGCGGGTGAAGATCCTGGTGGTCACGAGATAGGGGTTCTTGTCGTTGACGATGGGTTCATAGAATCCGCCGTTCGCGCCGCTCGCAGCCAGGCGGAACCCCCTTCCCGCGGGGACCATGCAGTCCACCTCGCCCAGCATGTCGATGGGCTTTTGACCACGTGCGGAATCTCGACCTTGGCCTGGGACGCAGCTGCGGACATCTCGCTCAGCACAACTCCTCGGCCAACCGCACGAGCGTCTTCACGCCGAAGCCCTTGGCGCCTTTGCCGAGGTGATCGAGGGGGTCTTCCTTAATGCCCGGGCCGGCGATGTCGCAGTGGAGCCACTTGACCTTGTCGGGCACCCACTGCTTGAGGAAGACCGCGGCCGTGATCGAGCCGTTCCACTTGCCGCCCATGTTGCTCGTGTCCGCAATCAAGGACGTGAGCTGCTCGCCGTAGGGCATGTGGAGCGGCAGTTCCCAGAAACGTTCGCCCACAGCCGCACCGGCCCGCACGAACTGCTGTGCGAGGTCTGCGTCCGTGCCGTAGAGGCCGGCGATGTCTTCGCCCAGTGCCACCACGCACGCGCCCGTCAGGGTGGCGGCATCCACGATCCAGTCGGGCTCGCGTTCGACCGCCAGGCTCAGCCCGTCAGCCAGGATCAGGCGGCCCTCGGCATCGGTGTTGCCCACTTCCACGGTCCTGCCCGAGCGCGTGCGGATCACGTCGGTCGTATGGAACGCGGTGGCTGAGATGTCGTTCTCCACGAGCGGGGTGATCACGGTGAGCCGGATCGGCAACTTCAGCGCGGCGATCGAGCAGGCCGCGGCAAAGGTCATGGCCGCCCCGCCCATGTCGTACTTCATGCCTTTCTGGCTGGCCGAGGGCTTGACGCAGTAGCCGCCCGTGTCGAACGTGACCCCCTTGCCTACCAGGCAGAGATGGCGCTTCGCTTTGCGCGGGCCGTAGGTCCCGATCACGAGGCGCGGCTTGTGCGCCGCGCCCCCGCCCACGGCCAGCACGCCCCCGCAGCGCTCGCGCTTGAGGCGTTTGTCGTCCCAGACGCTGACGCGCAGGCCGGCCTCGCGGCCCGCGCGGCGGAAGGCGTTGGCGAGCGCGGGCGGATGGATCTCGTTGGCTGGCTCGTTCAGCACGTCGCGCGCGACGTTCACGTACCCGAACACGGTCTCGGCCCGCTTGAGCGTTGCGCGCAGCTTGGCAGGCTGGCCATCCGTCACAAGCAGCACGGCCGGCGGCGCCTGCTTCTTTGTCAGATACTTGTCGAACCGGTAGCCCCCGAGCCAGGCGCCTTCGTGGGCGGCGTGCAGAAGTTCGGGGTTGTCCGCGCTGACAAAGGCCACGATGCGCTTGGGCGGATCTTTCTCGTCGATTGCCGCCGGGATCATCTTCCGGGCTTCGATCACGTCCGACGAATGCTCCGCATCCAGGCGGACCACCCGGACCCGGATCTGCGCGCGGCCGACCTTGCCCGTGAACGCGGTCACGGTCGCGCCCTTGTCCTTGCCGGGTTTGAGGTCGCGCAATGCCTTGGGCAGGCACTTGGGGTCGAAGCGCGGCGTGCGGCGGCTCGCAAACGGCAGCACCAGGCAGTCGCCCGTGCGCGGCTTGTAGGACGTGGTCAGGCTGAAGCGGGGGGTAGCCATGGGCGGTCTCCTTGCCAGGGTCGATTCGCGTCGGCCATTGTAACGCGGGCCGGCCATGTGGCAAGGCAAACGGCTGGCAGGCAGCGCGGGAAACGGGGGCGAAAGCGGAAGAGCCGCACGCGCAGCCGGCTATGAGTCGGCAACGCACCGCTGCAGGCATCGCGCAGAGCCCGGCCAAAGGTTCCCCTCACACCAGGAGATGCTTGGAGACTGTAGCGCGGCTACCGGGCAAATCTGCCGCAACCAACTGATGCAGTGTTCGTTGGGGGTGGGGGGTTCCATACCCACCCTCAAGGGTGGGCATGGCACCCGACATCCGCCGGTTTCCCTGCTGGGGTCTCGATGTCTGTCTACCCGTCCCCCTCCGCTTCCTTGGCCGCCTCCAGCATCTCCTTCTTGGTGCGCCACTTGCCGTCCTTGGCCTTGAAGTATTCGCGCTCGGCCGCCTTGCGGAACTTGATGATGGCGTTCTGCTTGCCCACCTGCTCGACCGAGACCTCTTCCTCGTCGGTCGACTGCTCTTCGGCCACGAGCGCATAGAGCTTGCGCCGGTCCTCGTTCTCCGCAGCCACCAGCTTTTTGAGCTTCTTGTCCTTCAGGTACGCCGGCTTGACCGCTTCCACGTACCCGCGGTTCGTCTCGCCGAGCTTGCCCGCATCCTTGTATTCTTGGAGCGCATCCAGGCGGCCTTCCAATCGTTTGGCGATCGCGTCCTTGCTCTCTTCCTTGGCCCGGACCGCGCCGCCCAGCACCACCAGAGCCATCAGCCATCCCAAACTTCGCGCGCGTGCATGCATGATTCCGCCTCCTTCAGGCTTAGGGATTCTCGTTCGTCTCACCCGCGCGGGCGTCCACGAGCTCGCCGCGCGCCTTCTCGAACTCGAAGATCTCCTCGAGCTCTTCCTGCACCTTGTGGTTGATGGTCACGTTGACAAAGATCGGATCCACCTTGTGGTGGACCGTGATGGTCGGCCCGCACCCGGCCAGGGCCAGCAGCGCAGCCAGCAGCACACCCATGATCCACGGTCGCATGGTCCACCTCCCTTCTGCGGGGCTAGAAGAACTGGTTGATCGCATCGGTCTCGGTTTCTTTCTTCTTCCGCTGATCGGCACGTTTGTCCTCGCGCTTCTGGAAGCGTGCCCGCCACTCCTCCGGTCTGTATTCGAACATAGCCAGATACAGCCAGCGGTCAAGATCATTGTCCGTGATCGTGAGCCCGCCGATGGGAATGGGGTCTTCCCCCCGTGGTCCGTGTCCGCGCACCGTGACCCGGCCGATCCAGCCTTGTTTCTCGGTCTTCAGGAACTCGCACCGCAACGCCTCGTACGCGAAATCCTGGAGCGCCCGCATGGCCAGGAGTTTGGCCACTTCCTGGGTTGTCGCTTTCTCGAGCGGCACCACCGTTTCGATCCCCAGGAGCAGTTTGGCGTCTTCCTCCTGAAATTGGAGCCACCCCGTGGGCGGCCGCGCCTCCAGGAATCCCTCGCCAAAGACGGGCAGCCGTCGGTTGGACTGGTAGGTGACGGGCAGTTCCCCGTACATGCGTCCCTTTCCCTTCACGCGGCCGGGATAGACGAGATCCAGCAGCTCCTGCAGACGCAACCCTTCGGCGTGTACCTTCACGTCCGCCCGCCAGAAACGTTCGCCGCCCGGGTCCGCATGGGGATGCATGCGGCGGATACGGGCATCTGCGGCCCAGACCTTTCCGCCAGCCCAGGTGCACTCCGCCCGCTGGATCCGGATCGATTCGCTGTTTTCCACTTCGAGATCCACCCTTGCGTCGGTGCCCTTGAAGATGCCGGTGTACAGCTCGGCCACGGTCAGCCGCTGGACGCCTGCGGTCTGGAGCGGCGCAAGACCGGAGAAGGTCAGCGTGCCGCTCAAGCCCTTGAGACCGGCGTTGCCCTGCTTCTGGGCTGCGTCCAGGTCATCGAGCTGCACCTCCAGCCGTTCGCTCGTCTTGCCGGCTTCCCATTGGATCCGCCCCTTCAGCGTCACATCGCCTGCGAACCGGTAGGCGGCCAATCGGGGGTCCACGGTCTCGAGCTTGGTCTCCTCTGTCAGAGAGAAGCGCGGGATGTCGACTTCGAGTTCACCGGAAATCCCCTTTGCGTTCCGGGTCAGCGCGCCGGAGAGCGCAAACGGCGCCACATTCGGCACGTTCCCGGATGCCTGGCCCGTGAGACGCTGGCCCGCGAGTTTCCACGAAGCCTTGTCCAGCGTTGCGCGCCGTTTCCCGGCCTCGACGGTGCCGCGGGCGAACCCGCCCGTTCCGCTGCGGGCGGTGCTCTCGAACTCGCGGAGCTCGGTCTCGAGGTCTTCGGCTTCGCAGACGAGCCCCATGCCCGTGACTGTCAGCCGCTCGGCCGTGACCTTCGCGTGCGTTCGCGGTCCGGTCGCTTCCGGGCGCGCGAGCCGCAGTTCGAGCCGCACCTTGTCGACCGCCGCGTCCAGCTGTTCGCCGTCCGCCAGCGGGAGCGAGGCTTGCAGCACAGGGCTGGTCACCGTGACCGTGCCCGATGCGCCGGCGCTGTCGAACGCACCGCTGGCTGTGACCGACAGGTCGCCCTTGGGACGCACCGGAAGCTTCAGACCCGACCGCTCGGCCAGGGCGGCGACGGTCGCGGCCGTCAGCCCCTGTACGTCCACATAAAGGTCCGGCGCCGTGCCCGTCTCCAGGTCGATTGGCGTGCGCACGTGCAGATGCAGGCCCTGCCAATCCGCGGTCGCATCGAGCTGCCACCGGCCGGCGCGCTTCTCCAGCGTCGCGCCGAAGGAGATGTCCTCGGACGCGCCATTCCAGTCGAAGGTCACGCGGCTGTCCCGCACCGCCACGCGTTCGACCGGCAGGTCCGCCGGCCCGCCGGTGTCGAGTTCGGCCAAGGCGCCCCAGTCTACGCGGCCTTCGTCCATTGCGAGGTGTACGACAGCGCCGGTGAGGACCAGGGAGGCGAGCCGCCCCCGGACCGCTTCGACCGGGCGGTACCGCGCTTCGACGCTGCGGATGCGTACACCGCCGCCGCGTCCGAGCGAGACGTCGCGGAGGTCGGTCCGCCAGAGACCGGCCGCGCGCACGTCGAGTTCGACCCGCTGGAACCCGGCCGCCTCGAGTGCGGCCACGGCCTGGCGGCGGGCGAGCCACGGCAACCCGGCGTACAGGGCGACCCCGACGGCCGCCGCGCACACGGCGGCGGCGAAAGCGAGACGCAGAAGCCTCTTGCGGCGACGGGGCATGGGCTCACTTCTTCTTCATGAACCGGCTGAGCGTGCGCGCGGCCGCCTCGGGATCATCGCCCAGCGGCGCGCTCATGGCCGCACGCTTGCGCCGCGCCGATTCGGCGCGGCGTTCGAGTTCCTCGATGGCGGCGTCGCGACGCTTGGCCTCTTCCGGGGACGGATCCTTGGGCACGTCGGGCGGACGGGGCTTCTTGCCCCGGCTGAAGAGGACCAGGTACACGAAGACCGCCAAGGCTGCAATGAAGAAGAGCGAGCCGAGGTCCTCGAGCATGGAGGCGTCTCCATCACACCACGCGCACCGCTTCCGATCTTACCCTGCTGTTGGCACCACGCCAAGGAAAACTCGCGCCCGGCTGCGAACTCTCCGTCCCCGGCGCGCCGGACGCAGAGGCTTGACAGTTTCCGGTCATCGGGCGAGGATCAGGGGCGCGTCCCTGTGGCGCAATCGGATTGAGCCACAACCACAACGAGGAGGACGCCATGCGGAACGCGCTCCTGCGCTGCGGGGGCAACGGGATGCTGCTCACGCACTGGACCCCGTGCCGCCCCGGCAACCGCCGCAAACTGCTCGACTGGATCCGCGACGCCGGACCGGTCTGTTCCGGAACGATATGAACGCGCCGCTGGCCCCCCCTCCTTTCCTGCGCATCCTGCTCGGCCCCACGGCGTCGGCCAAGAGCGCGGTGGCGCTGCACTGCGCCCGCGAGCTCGGCACAGACATCATCTCGGTCGATTCCATGAAGGTCTACCGCAGGCTGGCGATCGGCACGGCCAAGCCGTCGGAAGCGGTCCGACGCAACGTGACGCACCACTGCGTGGACCTGGCCGCCCCCACGGAGCGCTTCAGTGTGGCCCGCTACGTAGCCGCGGCCGAAGCGGCCTGCAGACGACTGTACGGGGTCGGCAAGCGGCCTTTGCTCGCTGGCGGCACGGCCCTCTACTACAAGGGGCTCCTCGAGGGGCTCTTCGACGCTCCGCCTCCCGACCCCGCTTTGCGCGAAGCCCTGCGGGAGCGCGCGGCAACCCAAGGGCCGGAAGCGCTTCACCGCGAACTCGCCGACAAGGATCCCGCGGCCGCCGAGAAGATTCACCCTCACGACGTCCGGCGCCTCGTGCGGGCGCTCGAGGTATTCGCATCGACCGGTCGGCCCATCAGCGAACAGCAACGCCAGTGGGAGGGTTTCCACGCTGCGGACGGCACCGAAGAGGGGGAACCCCCGCCACCGCCCCCGCACGCTTCGCGCTTCCGCTATCCGTGCGCCCTCGTAGGCCTCCACTGGCCGCGGCAGATGCTCTACGCCCGCATCGACCAGCGGGCGGACCGGATGATGGCGGCCGGCCTGCTCGAGGAAGCGCGCTGGGTGTACGAACACCGCGCAACGCTCTCGCCCACGTTGTTGCAAGCCGTGGCCTACAAGGAGTTGTTCGGGTATTTCGAGGGGCAGCAGCCGTTGGCCGATTGCGTCGAGCTTCTCAAGAAGCATACGCGCCACCTGGCCAAGAGCCAGCTGACGTGGTTTCGCAAGTTCCCCTGTCGCTGGGTCGAGATGTCCGAAGACCGGGATCCGGAGGACGCGGCCGCTGAAGCCCTGGCGATCTGGGAGAAGGCGAAACAAGAGGGGCCGGCAGGCCGTATTCCCTAGCCCGTCGACACAGGCGCGGTCTACGGGCCGCCGGCATTGATCACGGCCAGGAAGGCGTCGGCGTTCTCGAGCTCTTCCTTGATCTGTTCGATGAGGGCGGGCAGGTCTTCGCGCGTGAAATGGAGGTTGTTCCACGCGGTCTTGGGCAGCGCCGGTTTGTTGCAGTCTCCATTGACGCCGTATTCCCGCAGCCGGCAGATGTAGATAGCGAAAGCCAGGATCGACGTCATGTGGACGTACTCTTCGGGACACTCCTCCACGCGGTTCTGATACTGGATCGGGATCTGGACTTCCTCGGCCAGCTTCCACTTGTTGGCGAGCCAGTACCCGATGTCCGCGTAGCTGGTTTCCAGCACCTCCTGTTCGGCTTCGGCAAAAGAGATGCCCTTCTGCTGTGCGGTTTCGAGGATGGCCTGAAACTCGACCGGCGCGAACTGGTCGAGCACCAGCTTGCCTGCACCGTGCAACAGGCCGGTCACGAAAGCCGTATCCGGACGCCCCCCCGGCTCCTGCCTGGCCACGAAATGCCCGATGGTGGCCGTACCCACCGAGTGGGTCCAGAATCCCTTGTAGGAAAACTGCTCGGCGCCCTCGCCGAAAAGATCAAAAACCGACGCGCTGATGGCCAGGCTTTTGATCGTGTTGAACCCGAGGATCGTAATCGCCTGCTGGATGGAGGTCACGGGGTTTGGGAGCCCGTAGAACGCGGAGTTCACCAGTTTGAGGATCTTGCCCGCGAGCGCCGGGTCGTTCGTCATGACGTCATTGACGTCTTTTGCGGAACTGTGCGGATCCTCCAGGAGACCCATGATCGTGGTCACCACCTGCGGAAGCGTGGGCAGGTCCACGATGTTGTCGACGATTCCCTTGAGGTCTTTTCCGGCCATTGGCTTGCGTCCCGCGCCCTATACTGGCGGGCTTCAGGGGACGTGTCAAGGCCTTTTCCCTTGACAGACCCATGCCGGAATTGCATTCTCTCAGTAGGGTTTGAGTTCTATTCGTGGTGTCCTATCGCCTCCGGCGTGGGATGGGGCAGAGCGGATGGCAGATTTCGATCCGTCGTCCTCGCCCTCCCACCACAGGAGAGAGCCCATGGAAGCATGGACAAAGATTGTAGGAATCGCGTGTCTCTGGAGCCTGGGCGCAGGCCTGCTCGCGGCGGGGGAGGCAGCCCCGCCGTCGGTTCCCGAAGGCGAAGCCGCGGAAGCCTTGCCCACTCCTCCTCCACCGCCGCCCCTCCCCGAAGAGCCTGAGGAGAAGCCGGAACCCGACGTTCCTGACGAGCCCGTGCCGGAGCCGACCCAGCCCGACGAACCGGTGGTCGTGGATCCCGAGGGCATGCCGGGGCAGATCGCAGGCGGGCGCGTCAACATCCGCTCGGGGCCCAGCACACGCTACGAGATCATCGTGACCCTCGATCCCGGTTCGCCCGTCCAAGTCTACGGGAAGAAGGACGACTGGTACGAGATCGCCTATCCTGAGGGGCAACACTGCTACGTGCACCAGCGCTTCATCGAGGGCAACATCCCGCCCGATATTCCGCCGGACGGTCTGCTGCGCGCGATCACGGGCGAAGAAAGCGTCCGGGTCCGCGTACGGCCGTGGAACAAGAGCACGACCGTGGGCACGGTCAAGAGCAAGGACCTCGTGACCATCACGGAGATCCGCGGCGAGTGGGCCAAGATCAAGCCACCGCAGGCGGTGCGGGCGTGGGTCTACGGCAAGTACGTCCAGACCGAGCAGAAGGTGGTCCGGGGCACGGACGCGAAAACCGAAGCGCCGCCCAAGCTGCCGGGGACCGAGAAGAAGACCCAGCCGGGAGAGAGCAAGAAGAGCACGCTGGCCGAGCGGGCCGAAGAGAAGAAGCAGGAGAAGCTCCGGATCCTCCGGCAGCGGCAGACCGCCCGGCGGCGTGCCCACCTTCAGTCCGTGCGGAGCGTGGTGGAAGAGATCAACGCGCAGCTGGCGGCCATCGAGGAAGAAGCCGCCGGCCAGATGCCGCAGCCACAGCCCAAAAGCGAAGACGAGCCCGAACCGTTTCGGCCGGGCGAACTCGAGATGGGCGGATTCACGGGCTGGGTGGAGTACATCGGGCGCGTGGGACGCCGGCCTGCGGCTTTTCGCCTGGTCAAGGGAGGAGAGGTCCTGTTTCTTCTGCGGTCGAGCGCCTATGATCTGGCGGACTACGTGCACAAACGGGTGGCCGTCGACGGGAACGTGGCGGAAGCGCCGGGCTTTCAGGCCAACGTACTCATCGTGAACTATCTGCGGGTGCTGGGCCAGCCACCCGCGCCGGTCCAGAAGCAGAAGCCTCTCATTCGGCGACCGTACGTGCGGCCGGGCCAGGAACCCCTCGAGCCGCCGCCGTCGTATGAAGATGAGGCGCCCGCGGTCTCCGAGGTGGAAGAAACGACGGCCCCGCTCGATCTTCCCCGAGTCGTGGGCGAAGACGAGGCCGGGCCCGGTGATGATTCGTTGCCGCCGCCGCCGGTCGTCCGGGAGGCAGACCCCAGCGAGGACGACCAGCTCTTCACCCCCGACGAATAGGAAGCTCCCTCCACATCCGCTGGGTGACGGACGCACGCGAGAGAAGCGGTCTCCATGAATCCGTTGAAGACACTCTGGCAGAAGCTCCGCTTCGCGCTCACGGATCGGTTCCTCTGCGACACCTGCCGTTACGACTACGGGGATGCCTGTCGCCGGCCCGAACGGCCGAACGCCAAGGTGTGCCCGGACTACAAACCGCGCAAGTGAACTGCCAACCGTCCGTTCCACATTGCCTCAGGGAAACAGAAGGCCCTCGAGGAGCCGGAAGGGCAGAACCCGATTTTGCATCGGGATATCAAGCGCGCTGGCGTTCAGGCCGCCGGAGGCCGTTCTGCGCAACTGCTGGATGCGCTCGGGCGTAAGGTCCAGAAGCGCCTTGCTGGCGGCTGCATCCCGGGCCGTATCCGCGTCGCTGGTCCGGAGGTTGACCCGCTCCAGTTGCCGTGCGTGCCGGCGGAGCCGCTCCAGGACCTGCTTTGCGGACAGCGATTTTCCGTCCTGCAGACGGTTGGCGTAGTGCCCCTTCAGGTGCAACCGCAGCTGGAGAGCCTTGGAGAGCGCGTTTTGCAGCCCCCCGCGGTTGTACGGACCCCGGACCGAGATGTAGGCGCGTTGCGGGGTCTGGGAGAGCCGAACCCGCGTGCCATCGGCGAGCGTACCGCAGACACGGATCCGCAGACGGGGCAGAACCAGCCGCTCCCATCCCTCTACCCGGAAGAGCCACATCCGGCTCTCGCCCGGTCCGAGGCGGGAAACCGCCGGGAGCACGCTGACGCTGCCCGGCCCCCCCAGGGCTTGCGGTGCGGGCGACTCCGCCAGCACGGGCGCCAGCCGCAAATCCTCGCCGAACCAGAGCGAGGCGCGCACGTCGCGAGCGATCGTATCGAAGTTGTGATACACCTGCTCGGCCAGGTGCCAGCGGAAGTCCGCGTCCTGGGAGAGGAAGAGTGCCCGGCCGCGGGCGGCCTTCCGCAGGCGGGGCAGGAGCCGGTCTTCTCCGCCAGCCACGCACAGAACGTGAACCAAGGCGCCGGTGTCCGTCAGTTTCGCGAGATGCCCCGCCAACGACTCGGACGCGCCTGCGAAATTGCTGATGAAGAAGCCGGTCGGCGAGACCCCCTCCTGCTCCTCCTCCAACACGTGCATGCCCCGGACGAGATGCGTCAGTCCTCGGCGATGGCCGTCGGACGCGGACGCGAAGGACGGATCGATCGTTCGGAGAGCGGCCAGGGCCTCGTCCGGGGGCACGAAGGCCGCATGGATGGTGCGTTCCGCACCAAAGGTCGCCAGCGCCACGCGGTCCTTCGGCCGAAGGCTTTCCAACAACATGCGCGCCGCACGTCTCGCCAGCGCCCAGCTGCGGCCGCGCATGCCGTGGCTCGCATCCAGGGTCAGGGCCCAGTAGCGTGGAGGGAACTCCTTCAAGTTGACGCGCGGGGCGGTCACGCTCACCACGAAATAGTCCTCGGCCCGCTCCCCCGTCAGCCCAGCCCCCCCGAAGAACCCGCGCACGGCAAGCGGCGTCTCCGGCCAGGCGGCGAGGCGGAAATGGTAGCGGCTCAAAAGATCGTCGAAGGCTGTCGACGCATGAGGGCCTTCGGAAGAGGACCGGACCGGAGGCTGGCAACCGGCAGCGAGGACCAGGCAGAGAAGTGCCGCCAGCATCTCTGGGATCAGGCGATTCATGGTCTCCTCCTACAAGCAGCCCCCGACGCGACCGGCCGGGGGCCCCCTGATCAGAAGACGTACGCGTTCGGGCTTTTACTTGTGCACGGCTTCCGTCGTGCGGCAATCTTCGCAACGCCGCGGACAGCTGCCCAGCCCGTAAGTGACATCGTCGTCTTCAGAAAAAGCCTGTCGCACCCTATCCGCGGTCTGGCAGACGGCCGGGAAGTGCTCATGCAAGATCGCCTCCGCCCCCGTGTGGGTCGGCTTCATGCCGTGCGTCTCCACGAGTTCCTTGAGCACGCTCGGATGGTCGATCTGGGGGCACGGCATGCGCAGGTCGTTGGTGAAGGGCTGCCGCCGCCGCGCGTCACGGAAGCAGTCGCTACGCAGGCACTCGCCCAGACTCTTCTCTTGAACGGAGTCCTTGGCGAAATGCACGAACACGCACGGCTCGACATATCCCTGGGCGGTGATGTGGCAGTATTTGCGCCCCCAGGCGATGCAGCCGTCCACCGCGTCGCCGTCGTTCCAGAAATCGTAGACCAGAATGGGGCGGGTCTTCCGAAGCTCGTGGACGAAATGGCGCCGTTCCACCCGCTGTCCAGCCGTGGGGACGAGCTCCATGATTGGATCCCGGCCGACCGGGATGTACTGAAAATACCACCCAAAGGCGGCGCCATGGTCGATCAGGATATCGGCGAACGCGTCCGAACAGGTGAACTCGTGGTTGACACGGGTGTGGGTCAGGGAAAACCCGAACAGGCAGCCGTGCTTGTTCAGATTGTCCATGGCCTGCAGCACGCGCTTGTAGGCTCCCTTCCCGCGCCGCGCATCGGTGAGCGCTTCGTCGCCTTCCAGGGAGATGGCGGGATAGACGTTGCCGTATTCGCTGAAGCGCTTGGCCATGGCGTCGTCGATGCGCTGGCCGTGTGTGTAGACCTGGAAGAAGATGTCGTCGTGCTCGCGTACGATCTCCTCCAGATGCGGCCAGTAGGTCGGCTCACCGCCGGTCAGGCTGATGAAGTAGATCCCCATGTCCTCCTTGGCCTCGGTGATGATCTCCGAGACCTTCTCGCGACTGAGGCTCTTGGACTTGGGGTATTTCCAGGCGTAGCAGCCGAAGCAACGGAGATCGCACGCCATGGACGGGCTCATCAGCAGAAAGAACGGCGGGTACTCGCCGTGCTTCCTGTGGTATTCCTCTCGCTTCTCATCGCCGAGGTTGATGGCATTGAAGAAGGCGTTGTGGGCCAGCATTTTCTGTGTGGTCGGCGAAAGCGTATGCATCTTTCGCTTCGCCATCTGGAAGAAGCCGTTGGCCGCCTCGATCCGACGTTCCAGTTCCGCTGGCGTGCCCTTGTGGAACGCTTTCATGCGCTCGATGCCGTGCGCGCGCAGCTTGTCGATGAGGCGGATCAGGGCTTCGGGGCTGTGCTGAGACAGCATGGGCACGAGCGACTCCATGCCCTTGCCCAGCAGGTAGTTCTTCATGCGGGAAAGACCGGCCACGGTTGTCTCCTTCTCACCCCAATAGCAACACCGCGCGGGTGCCTCGACAACCCACAGGCTGTAGCCACCCCAGCCAAAACTCCAATTAGAGTTTTATGTGCGGACCTTGTCAAGGGTTTTCGCGTTCTCCGCAAAGGAAGAAATCCCGTTGCACGCCCGCCGCGCGGCTGCCACTCGCGCGGCCCAGCAAGGGCGGCGCGCCTGCGCGCCGCCTAATTTCCTGTTTCCCAACGGGATAAATGGTGACGCGCCCCGAGGATTGCGCACGACTGCCAAACATCCGTCTGCAAAAGCGGTTGTCATTCTTTCCGGTTTGGGTATACTCACGGCCTTCGGGTCGGCTGGCGGCAGTCCCTTCCCCCGGGTTCTGAACGTGATCGAATCCGCGGCGGGATGATGCCCCGGCCGGCAGCAACTTGTATCCCCCAGGCGCCCCCTGGGACAGTGAACGGACCAGGCTCTCATGCCCCAAGATCCCGCCGAGACCGGCAGGCGTCCAGCCCCGGCTTCGGAGCTCCATCTTCCCGGCGAATCGCTCGCATCCGCGGATGACCGCCCGCCCTCGGTGTCCACCGATACGGTGCTGCTCGGCGAAGGCCGACTCCTGGGGGCGGCCAGCGCACCCGAAGACATCGACACGTATCTGCGCCACCTGGAGGACGCCTGCCCCACGATCACCTCCGATCCCGTGGAAGCCGAGGAGATCCAGGCGCGCTACGTGATCGGCCGCCAGCTCGGCAGCGGCGCCATCGGCCAGGTGATCGAGGGCTTCGACACGCACCTGGGACGCCGGCTGGCCATCAAGATCCTCCACGGAGGGCCGGCCGTGAGCCGCGACCGCCTCGCCCGCTTCATCGCCGAGGCGGAGATCACCGCCCAGCTCGAGCACCCTTCGGTCGTGCCGGTCCACGAGGCCGGCCGGATGCCCGGCGGCATGCCTTACTTCACCATGAAGATGATCCGGGGCGAAAGCCTGGAGGACATCATCAACAACCTCCGCGTCGGCGATGAGGCCTACGAAGAGCGATACTATGGCAAGCGTATGGTTCGCATGTTTTTCCGGCTGTGCCAGGGCGTGGCCTACGCGCACCACAAGGGCGTGGTCCATCGGGACCTCAAACCGTCCAACATCATGATCGGCGAGTACGGCGAAGTCCAGATCATGGACTGGGGGCTGGCCAAGATCATGCGCGACGAAGGGATACCGGTGGAGGAGATCGTGCAGACCGTGCGGGACACGCCGGACCTGGGGACGCTCGACGGCGCAATCGCGGGCACACCCGCCTACATGAGCCCCGAGCAGGCACGCGGGGACAGTCAGGCCGTGAGTCCGGCGAGCGACGTCTACTCGCTGGGCCTCGTACTGGCCGAGCTGCTGACGCTCGTGCGCGTGTTCCGCGACGACCGGTCGGGCAATGCGCTCGACAAGGTACGCGCTTCGGGGCCGGTGGATGTCACCGAACTCAGCGCCAGCCGGCGGGTCCCGCCCGAGCTCGCGGCCATCGTACACAAGTGCACCCAGTCCGATCCGGGGGCGCGGTACCCCACGGCCGAAGAGCTGGCAGCAGACCTCCGCCACTATCTGGAAGACCGGGAGCTGGCCATCTCGCCCGACGTGAGCCACCGCAAGGTCATGAAATGGAGCAAACGGAACCCCATGCTGGCCGGCGCGCTCATCATGCTGGGCATTCTGGTTTTGCTGGAGCTCCTGTGGACGTGGTTCTCGGGGCTCCTGTAACCCGGTGTCGGCCTGCGGCAGGTCGAACAGGAGAGCACCACATGCTGACCGCTGAAGAGAAGACCGCCTGCCTCAAACGCGGAATTTTCGACGCGCTGGACGAAAACACCTTGGCGGCCGTGGCCCAGCGCATGGGCGAGCGCGAGCTGGCTGACGGCGAGATCCTCTTCCTGCAGGGGGAGCCCGGCGACGAGATCTTCGTGGTGGTGGAGGGCGCCATCGAGATCTTCGTGGGCGAACACGTCATCGCCCAGCTCGGGCCGGGCGAGCTCTTCGGGGAGATGGCGGTGCTCGGCGGGGGCGTGCGCACCGCGGGCGGCCGGGCCCGGGGGCCGACACATCTGCTCTTCCTCAAGGACAAGGCCATCCGCCTCCTGGTCCAGCAGATTCCGGATCTCGCCTTCGCCATCTTCCGCGTGCTGATCGACCGCCTGGACGAGGCCAACCGGTTGGCGCGCTTCCTGGCCTCGGACCGTGTGGCGCACGCGCGTGTCGAAATCACTGGCGGAGATCTCGCCGGACGATCGTTCCCCGTCGAACACGAGCAAGCCGTTCTCGGCCGCGCCCAGGGATCGGTGACCGCCGATGCGTTGCGGCTGGCCCTGCCGACCGAGAGCCCGTCCGTCGAACTCCGTCACGCGCTTATCCGGGTGGAGGCGGACACGGTCTACATCGAACCGCTCGACGGCGACGTACGCATCAACAACGAGAACATCGACGAGAGCACCTCCGTGACGCCGGAGGACACGGTCGGGATTGCGGACCTTCAGCTCCGTTTCGTGCCCGTGGAGTAACCCCCGGCGGCGGATGGGGAAGGCGGAGCCATGCCCACGCAGACGCTCTTCCAGTGCCACCACTGCCTGCACGCCCTCGGGTTGCCGGACAAACTGGTCGGCAGGCGCATCCGCTGCCCCATGTGCGGCGAGCCGCTGACCGTTCCTGCGCCCGATGCCGCGCGCCACTTCCGGAAGCAGGACCTCGGACAGGCCATCGAGAAGTTCGCGCTCACCGAGTGGGACCGCGCCTTCGCCCGCACCCTGCGCCAAGAGAAAACGGTCCCCGACAAGACGCTCTACAAGGCTCTGGTCGCCGTGATCAAAGCAGCCAAGAAGGGGTCGACCGTCGGTCTGGGCGCGGAACTCAGGAACGCGGAGGCCATCGACGGGGAGACCTGCGACCGGATCCGGGCGCTGGTGCGCGGCACCGTCAAGAGCACCAAGGAAGCCTTTGTCGAATGCCCCAACTGTTTCGCCCGCATCTCGGACAAGGCACGCGCGTGCAAATTCTGCGGCCAGGCCATGGGGGACGTCTCCACGGCCATCTGTCCGAACTGCAAGCACGAGCAGCCGTCGTCCCTGCCGCGCTGCCGGCGGTGCATGGCCGACATGAAGACCGGATTACGCGAGGGGGTCGAGATCTGCCCCGGCTGCAACCAGCCGCTCATGGGCGCGCCCGAGGTCTGCCCGCACTGCAAGGCGCGCCTGCGCGAGCCCGCCCGGCGCAAGCGGGATCGGTCCGACAACCGGCGGGTCATGCGGCGGAAGCTCCTCGCGGCCGGGGCCGTGGCTGGCGTGATTCTGATCCTGCTCCTCTATGGACCGATCTGCACGCTCGTCCGCTACGCCACGGTCGGTGCTGCGCAGGCAATGCTCGAAGGCCGGGTGCGGGATTTCGGTACTGCGCTTCAGGACAATGTGCCTGACGCCATCGCCGCATTCGTGGATCCAGACACCGACCTGCCTGTGGACGAGGACATGCGCACGCGGCTGCTGCTCGCGGACGATCGCCAGGCTTGCGTGACGCGGGTGAAGACCGTTTCGATTGCAGCCGTACAGCTCAACGACGAAGAGAACCGGGCCGAGGTGCGCGTGCAGGCCGCCCTCAGGGTGGGGGCCAAGGGGCTGGAGGCAGCGGGCACGCGCCGGATCGTGGGCGGCGGGCGCAGGCGATCGGTCGACGTCACCTGGCAGTGGATCCGGCGGGACGGGACGTGGTACGTCATGCCCGAGCCGGCCGATCGAGGACCGCGGTGAGCGCCAGCGATGCAGCACGTCGCCGCGCGCACCATCTCCCCCAGCGGCCCGCTATCCCAGCCCCCACATCAACGCGTACGTGAACCCACCCCCGAAGACCGGCGTCACGATCCAGCCGGCCAGGACGCCGATGAGCACCCGCCGTCCCACGGTCCGCACGCCCTTGAGCAGGCCGATCCCCACGACCGCGCCGACCACCGCCTGACTGGTGCTCACCGGCACGCCGATGAGCGCGTAGATGTGCACCGTGATGGCCTGACTGAGCACCACGACAAAGGCAGAGAACGCGTTCAAGGGGACGATCCGGCGGCCCACGGTGTACATGACGTTTCGGCTGAAGGTAAGCGCTCCCAATCCGATGCTGGCCCCCCCGAAGAGGAGCGCGAGCAGCCGCTCGTCCACGGCCGCATTCTGGAACGCCCCTGCCTTGAAGAAAACCCCGGTCACATTGGCCACATTGTTGGCGCCCAGGGCATAGGCACCGTAGATGCCCGCCACCACCAAGAGCGTGCGCATGGCGCGGTCGTACACGAGGAAGTCCGGGTGGAGCCAACGCACGAGACGGGCGAGCAGCGGATAGCTGACCGCAGCGATGAGGCCCGCCCCCACGGGCGTACCCAGCCAGCAGAGCACCACCGTGTCCAGGCCCTCGAACGCATAATCCTGCTGGAAGACGCCCGCGCCGAGGATGCCGCCGACCACGGCCTGACTGGTGGAGACCGGCAAACGCAACAGGGTCAGACCCGCCACCGCCAGCGCAGCCCCCAGACAGACGGCGAACGCGCTCGCCAGGGTCTGATCGCTGAGCTGACCATAGGTCTCGATGCCCTCCCCGCCGTCGAGCACGGCCCCCAGCAGGACGAAGAGGGCGATCAGCACCGCCGCCGTGCGCCAGCGCACCATCTGGCTCGAGACCGCCGTGCCGAAGACATTGGCCGCATCGTTGGCGCCCAGGCCCCAACCCAAGAAGACGCTTGCGAGAAGACGGATTGCGTTCATAAGGACGGGGGCATCAGACCAGGCGCTTCACCGTGATGATGTGAAGGCGGTCGCCCGCGTTTTCGCAACGGTTGGCGACCTTCCCGATCTGGATCACGAGCTCCTTGAGCAGGATCTTCTGGTCCGGGGGCAGCGTCTCCGAAGTGAAGAAGCTGCGGATCATGTCGCGTTCGAGGTGATCGCTGCTGCTCTCCTCCTTGTCCACCTCCCGGATACCGGCCCGAACCTTCTTCGGCTCGGCGAAGAGCGCGCGTACGGCTTCGGTAAGCCGCACGAACGCATCCCGGTTGACGTGAACGAGCTGGCGGAATTTGTCGACGAACTCCTCCGGGATTTTCAGGAGCTGCATCTGCACGTGGAAGAGCGCGCTCTCGGCCTGGTTGGGAATGCGGTCGAGGGTTTCCAGGAGGTTGAGGATGTCCTCCCGGCTCTCGGGAATGAGAGACTTCTCATACATGGCCGCCTCGATCTGCTGGCAGATGTCGTCGCACGAGGATTCAGCCATGTGGGTCTTCTCCACCCCTTCGTCAAAGGCGCCGCCCAGGCCCTTCTCGAAGTAGATCTCGAAGGTCTCCTGCATGAGCGAGAGGCACTCCTCCGCCTTCTGCAGATATTCCTCGACCATCTGTGTCACCGCGTCGTTCTTGCGCCACGAGAACATGGGGCCTCCCTTCCTCGTCCAGCCGGACGAAGCGCTCCTGTCAGGCGGTCATGGGAGCACAGGACGTGCGGGAAGTCAAGATCGAAACTACCGCCCCAGGCCGGCGGCGGCAGCATCGTCCGGCGTATCGGAGTTTGCCCGCTGCCGTTGCAACTCGTCGTAGCAGATGGAGAGCGCCTGGAGAGCGTAGGCCGTCACCAGCACTTGGTCGCCCTCGAGGTACTTGGTATTCGCATTCACCCACGAGCCGTTCGTTTCCTGGAGATCCGTGAGGTGCTTGGCCATGTCTCGGGCCCAGTCGTGTTTGACGCCGCTGGGCTCGGTCACGTAGCGCTCGCCGTAGGCGTGGAGCGCTTTGGCCATGATACGGTAGTAATAGTACAGCCCCACGTCCTTCATGTTCACGTTCTCGTGGAGATCGTAGTTGCGGCAGATCCAGTCCCAGGCCGACTGCACGCGCGGATCGTCCTTGTCCACGTAGGCGTACAGGAACGTGACGAGCCCGGCGTAGGTCATGGTGCCGTAGGAAGCGTAATGCTTCTGCCCCTCGCGGTCGGTCCAGGAGCCGGCCGGGCTCTCGCCCGGACGGTAGACGTGACCGCCCTGATGGTCAGGGTCGCTCGAGGCCCAGGCCTGCGGGTTGGATTCGGGCCGGTTCTGGGTATTCGTGACAAACGCTTCGATCTCCTTGAAGACCGGATCGTCCTCCGGGATGCCGCTTTTGTGCAGCGCTTCGGCCACGGTCATGGTGTTGTTGAGGTCGGGCCGCGCGCCGGGGTTGTAGCCCGCACCGCCCGCATGCGGATCGCCCTCGCCCCCCTTGTGAGTGCCCAGCTTGAGATAGGCGGCTGCCTTGTCGACGGTCGGCCGGAGCGCGGGATCTCCGATCTCCTGGAGCGCCACGAGCGCGAGTCCGGTGCTGTAGTTGCTGAAGCTCATGCCGGGGATGTCGGCGTGGATGGAGCCGTTGTCCTTCTGACTCGCCAGGATGGCCTGCACGGCTTTTTTGAGAAAAGGATGTTCGTCGACCCGATACCGGTGGGGGCTGTTGCGAAAGGCGCTGACGGCCAGCGCCGTGAAGGCCGGTTTGGGCGCGAGCCGGCCGGTGACGAAGTGGCCGTCGCCCTCCTGGTGAGCCTTCAGAAATGCCAGCCCCTTCTGGATCGAGGCGAGCAATTCCTCTTCCAGGGGCGAGCCGGGTTCGGCCGCGGGCGCGCGTGTCCGGATCTCGGCGAGCGCCGATTCCACCGAGCCCTCAGGCGGCGTCGTATGCCCCGGCATTTCGAGCGCCACGTATACTCCGAGCACGGCCGTGACCACGAGCAAGACGATGATCAGAATTCCCAGCCATTTGCGCACACGTCCCTTGGCCATGGACAGCTCCCTGGGTCTGCACGAGTCGAACAAGACAGCCCGGCCCCCAGACCGGACAAGCGTCCTCCCCACAGGCGTATCCTATCACAGAACGCGCCCCCCCGGCAAGCGTATGCTCGCCGGCTGCGGAAAGATACGGGCAATCTGGTAAGCGAAGAACGTCGCGGAGGGGTTCGGAACTTCCAGCCCAGCTTCCGCCTGCCCATCGCCCCGACCTCACCGCCCTCCGAACGGTTCCAGACCCCGCCGGTCGGCGTTGAAGAACGGCGTGCGCTTGCGGAACTCGTCATACCGCAGGGGCTTGTCCGTGCTCTGATAGGCGGGATGGCGGACCTGCCACACGATCTCGCCCGCGGCCGTGACCTCGATCAGCTGGCCCAGGCTGTCGATCACGAAGGTGTTCCCGTTGGGCAGCCGGTAGGCGGCGCGCACGAAATAGCACGTGCCGCCGCGCTGCCAGTTCCGATCCGGCCACTTCCAGACCACGCGCTTCTCCTCGGGCGACCACTCGATCACGCGGCCCAGGATGGGTTCGGAGACGATGATGTTGCCGTTGTCGAGCTGAACCGGCGTATGCGGGCAGTGCGGCGAGCCGCGGCCCCAGCCCCGTTCCTGCAGGTCGCGCCCGCCCGTCTCCCAGACCGTATGCCCTTTCTCGTCCGCGGCCACGAGCAGATTCCAGTTGCGCACGCTCAAGAGCGTGTTGCCGTCGGTGTCGCGTCCCGCATCGGATTAGACTCGCGTCCCTATGATTTGAGACGGGA
>CAZBZG010000008.1:0-23182 GCA_964496245.1 uncultured Planctomycetaceae bacterium
CGCGGATGATGTTCGTGCCGATGATGTCCGCGGGCATGAGGTCGGGCGTGAACTGGATCCGCGAGAACTCGAGGTCGAGCACGGTGGCCAGGGTGCGCACGAGCATGGTCTTGCCCAGGCCCGGCACGCCCTCGAGCAGGGCGTTGCCCCCCACGAACATGCAGGTCAACACGCCGCTTACGATCTCGTCGTGGCCCACGATCACGCGGCCGATTTCCTCACGGAGCCTCTGGAATCGCTCCCGAAACTGTTCGGCCTTGGCCTTCATGTCCGCTGCGTCCGCCATGTTCACCTCCTTGTGGCATCAGGGGCTGCGTAGAAGAGCGCCCGCCCGGCGGATCGGGTTCGCTCGTCCCAACCCGCCACGGGGAAAGGGGTCCAGCCCTCCAGTATAGCCGGGGGGCGGGGGGTGTCAAACGCTACTTGCTGGGGGACGAGCTCGCGGAAGGCCGTTCGTGATCGTTCGGGCTGGAACGCCGACGATCGGGAGGAACTCCGAAGCGCCTCAGGCAGCCGAGGCTTCCACAAACGGGATCAACGTACCGAAGAGGCGCCATTCCACCGGGCCGGCCACGGTGCGCAGAGCGGCGCGGATGACGTCTTCGGCGCTGTGCGGCTTGAAGTACACCTCGTCGAAGAGCTCGGTGCCTTCGGTGCACGCGGGCGACGTATGCGCCATAAGACCAACCTCGGGAAACTCGACCCGGAGGATGGCGCCGAGATCCAGGCCATGCATGTCGGGCAAGTCGAGTTCGACGATTACCAGGCCGATGGACCGGCCGATCGAGGTGTCCACGCTCCAGGAAGCGCCGCGGTGCGGAGATTCTCCACGCAGCATGGCAAGCGCCGCCTGGCCGGAGGGCACGATGGCATGCTCCAGATCGGCCATGGTGGCCATGCAGTGCATGAGCCCGCGCATCACCGGATCGCTGTCCACGAACAGAACCTTCATGGCGTATCCTCCGCACCTGCACGGTCGAGGACTGCGTCGCGTTTCGTGCCGTCCTCGCGCTTGGTTGTTTCGTTCCAGCTCACTTGTATCTTCGGCTGCATCAACGCCAACTGAAGGAGAAAATGGTATTATCGGACGAGGAGGGCTGCGGTCGCCAAGCGCGGGCGAGCGTGTGTGCGCGGTCCGACGTGTGGCACTCAGAGGCAGGCGATCAGGACGAGCATGAGGAATGCGTAGAAGAGGACGATGAAGTAGATCGCGCCCACGAGCCGCGGACCGCAGCAAACGCCTCGAGCACATGGGCGTCCTGTCCGCGGTCGCCCTCGGTTGCGTCTCCGGTGTCATCCGCATGAACCGTATCCTGCCACGTGAGCCCGAACGCCGCCATCGTCCGGTCCGCCGCGTCCCGGCAGCCCGTCAGGACCAAAGCGTACCGCACGGCGTCGCGCTGATTTCACAGGAATCCGAAGCGTGTACGCTCGAGACCGAGCGTGACGTTCTCAGCCACGGTCAGGCGCGGGGCGAGGGGCAGTTCCTGGTGGATCATGGCCACGCCCCGCCGCCGCGCGTCCGCCGGATGATCTGCGCGGTAGGGCCGGCCCGCGAGCGCGTCGATCGCGGTCTTCACGCCGAGGTAGCCCATGCGGAAGGGATTCTGCACGGTCAAGCCGTGGAGTTCGCCCTTGCGCAGCGCAGCGAGCAGGGGATCGGAGGAGTCGAAGCCCACAAACTTGACCTGGCCCGCCGCTGGCGGCGTCCGCGGATTTGCGGGTTGTCCGGGGACCCGGTCCCTGCTATACTACGTCGCCGGCGTGGGGAAGGCGGTCGAAAGAGGAAAGGACGCCGCATGCGGCCGTGGGCATTGCTCTCCTTGCTTGAGCAGTACGACAATCTGGGCTGCTACGTGGATTTCGGCCGCGCCGGCAAGATCGCTTACTGCACGCGGCTGCTCAACACCGAACAGGAATCCTTCCGCCTCCGTCTGGAGTTGGATCTGCTCGCCGAGGAGGAGGAGCCCGAGATCGTGTCGGTCGTGGTTTCGACCGAGCAGATGGCGCAGAAGAACATCCCGTCCGAAATGGTCTTCCGCCTGTTGGGCTCCCGCATCTTCCTCCGCGCCCAGAAGGACGGTTCGCCGGGCGAGCTCCTGCTCCTCCACGAACCGGACGAAGTGGTCCGGCTCCTGCGTGGGAATCTCGAGCATCTGAAACAGCGCAACGATGCGGCCAGCCGGAGCCTCTACCACAAGCTGACCCGGATCCAGTCCGATAGCACATGGGCGGACGAGGCCCTCTGCCTCGAGCTCAACCGCATGAGCGATGAGAGCACGGATCACATCCGCCGCATCCTGCGACAGGCGCCCGACCGGCGCAAGGCGGTGGAAGCGCTGGACCGCGGGGAGGGCCTGCGCTTCCTAGAAGACAAACCCGAAGGCGCCCAGGAAGTCGGCAATCTCTCCCAGCACGACGTGGGGTTCCTGGTGAGCGTGGTGCGGGCGCGCTACGTGCTGGAGATGCTGCGCCGCCGCACGGCCAACAAGGACGCCAAGCTCACGCCCCTCGGGCAGAAGCTCTTCGGCGGCCGGCCGGCCGAGGAATTTTCGGACAGCGAACTCCGCCAGGTGCTCGATCTGGCCCGGCGGGCGTTCGAGCGGCCGCTCTCGCCCACGAGCGACCTCGGCCAGGCCTCGGCATCGCTGGTCACGTGAGTGCGACGTCCGTCCGCGTCCCGTGCGCGATTCGTCGACGCCGGAATCGCGATCCAAGGGTCTGTCAGAGAATAAGCCACAACGAAGAGCGGGGAAGCCGTGGCCTCCCCGCTCGCTTCGTTTGTCGCGATGCGTCCGTTACTGACCGCTTCCGCCGGGCCGGCCGCTCTGCCCCGGCGCAGGCGGACGAGGAGCGGCCTTGGGCGCCTTGCTCCCACCAGCGGCGCTTCGGCCCTCGCCCTCGTCTTCGCCCTCGTCGATCATCTCACCGAGGTAACCGGGCAGTTCCACCCCGGCCATGCCCGCGAGATCGTGCAGCGGCGGCAGGCTCTTGACCAGGTTGCTGACGAACCCGGCTGTGGAGCTCTTGCCGTCGGCCGCCCCCGAATCCCAGACCGTGACCTTGTCAATTTTGAGGTTCTGGATGGCCTCGACCTGCCGGGCCACGATCTCCTCGATCTTCTCGACCATGAGCAGGGTGGCCGCCGACTTGGCGTCGCCCGCGCAACTCCGGATGAGGCCTTCGTACCCGGCCGCCTTGGCCTCGAGCACCTGCCGCGTGCCCTTGGCCTCGGCCTCGTACTTCTGGAGCATGGCCTGGGCCTCGCCCTGCGCGATCTTGTTCCGCCGGGCCGCCTCGGCCTCGGCCGCGATCTCGATCTTGCGCCGCTCGATCTCTTTCTTGACGATCTCCTCGGCATTCAGACGCTCGGTCTCGGCCTTGGCCTGCGCCTTCTGGATCTCGATCATGGCGTTGCGCTTGGCCACTTCGGACCGCTGTTCGGCCGACGCCTCCTTCTCGGACAGATCCGCGTTGACGTTCGCGATGTTGGCCTTGGAGGTGTTCTCGCCGGTCACCGCCTCGGATTCCTGCCCCTGCACATAGATGCGCCGATCGGCCTCGGCCTTCTTGCGGCCCTTGTCGGCTTCGGCCTCGCTCTCGGCCACGCGAATGTCCCGCTCCCGATGGGCCTCGGCCTCGCCGATCGAACCGAGCTTCTCCTGCTCGGCCACGTCGACCTTGGCCTTGTTGACCGCCTCGGACGCCGCCTTCTTGCCGATCGAGTCGATGTAGTCGGACTCGTCGGTGATGTCGGTGATGTTGACATTGATGAGGTAGAGCCCGACCTTGTTGAGTTCCGGCTCCACGTTCTTGCGGATCGACTCCAGGAAGCTCTCGCGGTCCTGGTTGATCTGCTCGATGGTCAGACTCGCCACGGTCAGGCGCAGCTGCCCGAAGATGATCTCCTTGCCCATCTCCTCGATGGCTGTCGACCGCAGGCCCAGGAGCCGCTCGGCCGCGTTGTTCATGATGTGCGGCTCGGTGCTCACCCCCACCGTGAACGTCGACGGCACGTCGATGCGGATGTTCTGCAGCGACAGGGCGTTCTTGAGCGGGATGCTGATGGTCATGGGCGTGAGGCTCAGGAACGCGTAGTCCTGGAAGAGCGGCCAAACGAAGGCCGCGCCCCCGTGGATGCATTTCGCCGATTTGCCCTTGCCCACGCTGCCGTAGACCACCATGATGCGGTCCGAGGGGCAGCGCTTGTAGCGCGACGCCAGCAGCAACACGAAGAACACGACGATGACCACGATCCCCAACGGGATCAGAAGCAACGGTCCCATGAACTCCCCTCCTTTCCGCGCATCCTGCGCGCCATCTCTCGATACCCACAGTCCCGAAAATGCCCCCGCGCCGGACGCCCACCGCCCGGACGGATGGCTCTATTCCGCACGCTCCACGCTGAGCACGTTCCCGCGGATCACCCAGACCACGCGGATGCGCTCGCCGGTCTTGAGCTCGACCTTCTGTTCGGAGACCGCGTCGAACTCCATGAGCCGGTCCTGGACCACCACCTGCACCTTGCCCGTTCCCTCCGCGGGGACGGTCAAGTAAACCGTGCCCTCGGCACCGATCGCCCGGTCCACGTCGAGGGTCCCGCTCGTCTGCAGGCGAAGCATGAGACCGAAGAGGAGCGCGGTCACGTACATGGCCAGGCCGCCGCCGATGACCGCGCAGACCAGGGCGCCGACTGCGGCCACCAGATTTGCGCGCAGGACGGCGAAGCCCACGAGTCCGAACATCATGACGAACGCCGAGACCGTATTGAGGCTGAGCAGGTGGAAACTGGCGTCCGAATCCGCGACCGTGCCGTCGTGCCCGTCCGTGGAGAAGTCATCATCCACGCCGCCGACGCCGTCCCCCTGCCCGGCCCCCAGCAGCATGAGGAGCATGCGAATCAGAAAGAGCGTGCCGCCCCCTGCCCCGCACGTGGCGAAGAATTTCTCCATCGACGACAGCGCTTCGAACCATTCGCCCATGGGTCTTCCTCCTGCAACCGCCCATCCCCAGGCCGTTGACGGGCGCGGCCGGCCAGAAATGGCTTGCGAACCCCGCGTCCTTTCCTAGGATGGCCCTTGCGCTTCGGTGCAGATACCATAGCCGATTCCACAGGGTTTGTCAGTTACAAAACCGCTTGTTCTTTGTAAAGGCGCCAGACCCGACCGAAGGCCGACGTGCGCCAGTTGCGGGGGAGGAAGGGGCATGCAAAGCCACGACGTCCTGCGAACGGCGATCGAAGGCGTGGGGGCCAAGAAGGTGGCGGCGGCCGTGGGGGTCTCCGCCTCGCTCGTCTACAAGTGGTGCGAGAAGCGCGGAGACCCGGAAAGCACCTCGGGCACGCGCAACCCGCTCGACCGCCTGCGGCTGCTCCTCGAAGCCACCGGAGACGAAAGCCTCCTCCAGTGGCTCTGTCGGCAGCGCGACGGCTACTTCGTGCAGAACCCCGCGGCCGTGGCCCGGGATTTCGGCTCCGCATACGTCAATCACACGCAGAAGATGCTCCAGGACTTCAGCGAGCTCCTCCAGGTCATGAGCGAGTCCATCGCCAACGACGGCCGCATCGACACGCAGGAGTCCGGCCGCATCCGGCAGGAGTGGGAGGAGCTCAAGCGCTACGGCGAGCAGTTCGTGTGCGCCTGCGAGCAGGGGCTGTTCGACGGGAAGAGCTAATCGCCCCCGGCACCGGTCTCGCTCTGCGGGGCTGCGGGAACGTGCCCGCCAGTCAGAGACGGGTGCTGCGCCAGGCCGCCCAGGCGGACTTCCCGCACGCCGCCGTCCTCGGCCAGCACGTAGAGCAACACCAGTCCGCGGTCCAGGCCGAGGTCGTGGCCCAGCTCCTCCATGAAGGTGCGGGCCGCGGCCTCGCCCATGACCGAGAACGCCGTGGCCAGCGCATCCGCCTTGAGACACGACTCCGGGTGCAGCACCATGGCGCTGACCACCCCCCCCTGCACGGGCAGGCCGGTGCGCGGATCGAGGATGTGCGAGTACCGCTCGCCCTCGCATTCGAAGAACTTCTCGTAGTCTCCGCTCGTAGCCACAGCGCCTGCGGTCAGCTCCAGCGTCCGCATCAACTCGTTCGGATCGCGCGGATGCCGGACCCCGATGCGCCAGGGCCGTCCGCTTGCGTCAGAGGAAACCTCCCCGCCGGGGTCGAGCGGCGGCGGCTCCGCGGACGGCGGCTTCCCCTTCGCGTCCCGGGATGCGCGAGGGGTCTCCGCCCCCACCTGCTGGAAGGTGTTGGGCTGCTCGGGCACGCGTCCCATGACCCGCACCTCGCCTCCGATCTCCACGAGCGCGTGCTCCACGCCCACGGCGGCGAGCGCCCGCACGGCCTGGTCGACCGCAAAGCCCTTGGCGATACCGCCGAGGTCCAGCCGCATGCCCTCGGCCGTGAGGGCCAGCTTCATGCCCTCCCGCTCGTACCGGATCTTGTCGCTGCCCACGCGATCGAGCATCTCGGCCACTGTCTCGTCGGACGGGAGCTCGTCCACCGGAGCATTCGAGAACGCGTACAGCCCCATGAGCGGTCCCACGGTCGCGTCAAAGGCGCCGTCGGTAAGGCAATGAAAACGGAGGGCCTCCATGACCACGCGCCAGGTCAGCGGGTCGACCGATACCCAGGCGCCGGCCGGCGCGCCATTGAGCCGCCCGACGTCGCTCTCCGGATCAAACGCGTTCATGCGGTTCTCGACCGCGCGCACGGCCGCCAGGGCAAGCTCGGCCGACTCCTCCACCCCCAGCTTCATGCCCATGGAGGGCACGATGGTGATGCGCGCGGTGGTGTGCATCACGGATGCATGCACGGTCCGCGGCGACGCGCCAGAGAAGACCCGGATCCATCCGGGCACGCGATCGCGCAGCGCCACGTAGAGGATGAGCAAGCCAACAACAATCACAACGCCCCAAAGGAGGCGGTCGGTGCGCAGGCGCGGACGCGGTTGCTCGCTCACGATGAACTCCCGGACAGGGGGGCGCCGCGGCGCACGCCCGCAACGCTCCATCGCCACCAGCATGCGGACCGGTGGGCCGGTGTCAACCCGCGTTTCCGCTAAACTTCACACGCATTCCGGCCGATAATATGAACTGTAGTAGTGTCAGTACGGAGACGCCCGCCATGTCGGATATGAACGAGATGCGCACGAGCCAGCTCTGGGGGCTCGCCTGCCAGTTCGCCAGGCGCATGTTCGACATCGGGAACCGAAATCCTTTTGCCAGCGACAGATTCCTCAGAGAACGCATCCGGGCGGCAGCGCTCCAGCTGACCGCCCGCGTGTTCGAGTCCTACGAAACCACGAATCAAGGCCTTCGAAGCCTCCACCTCGTGGCAGCCGCCGAGAGCGCGCAGGAGCTGCGCCACTACCTCAGCCTGGCCGATCGCACCACCGCAATTCCACCCCTCCTCCTGGACGAAGCCCACAGCCTGGCCGAGGATTTGGAGGGCGTTCTCTCCTACGCGAGCGACACGGATGCGCTGGCTTGGCCGGCGTGACCGCTCCGTGTACCGACGAAGCCGACATCTGCGCAAAGCGCTCGGCTACCTCGCCACCACGCCGAACCGGTACATGCCCTGCTCCATGAGAAACTCGTACCCGGATTCTTCGCCGATCTGGCAGAGGGGGCGTTTGGGCTCCTCGTGAACCCAGACCGCCACGACTACGCCCGCGAAGATGGTGTGGTCTCCGGTGGTCAACTGGCCGGCGAGTCTGCATTCGAGGTTCGCAATGCACTCGGCAACCAGCGGACCCTTGACCTGCTCGCCTTGGACGGGCGTCACGCCGCACGCTGCGAATTTGTCGGAGTCCCGGCCGCTCTTGGTGCCGGCCAGCATGGTGGCTTGGGCCAGATCCTCTCCCGGCCAGGCGAGCACGAACTCCTCGGACGTGGCGATCAGGTCGTGCGTGAAGCGGCTCGGCGCCACCGAGATGGCCATCATGGGCGGGGACATGGACGTGGTCATCTTCCATCCGATGGGACAGATGCTCCGCCGGCCTTCTGCCTCGGCCACGGCCCAACAGATCCGCTGAGGCCGGCCACAGCAGGTCTTGAACTCTCCGAGTGTCGCTTTGCGCATGCTTTCTCCTTGCGTACAGAACGTTCGCGTCGGGCTCGCGCGTCAGCCGTCCGTTTCCGCGCGCCTCACGGAATGCGGATGTCCGCTTCCGCGCGCAGCTCTGCAACCCACCGGTCGATGGCCTGCCGCCGATTGCGCCGGACCAGCGCCTTGCGGATCTCCGCGCTCACCTCGCCGAGCGGCCGCACGGCTGAGGGCCGGATAACTTCGGGCAGGACGAGCGCAATGCAGCCGGGCAGGAGAACCGGGCCGAGCACCTTTCCGGGCGCGGCCTCCCCCAGAGCGCCCGCGACCGGCGAGGCGAGCAGCGTCAGGGGTACGAGCGGCTCGTCCGCCACCTGGACCACACCGCCGCGCCGGGCCGAGGGATCTTCCGAGTACTTGTAGACCAGGTCGCGAAACGACGCGCCCCCTTCCAGCGCCGTCACGACCTCGCGCACGATTCGCTGCGCCGAACGCGTATCGTCCCGGCCGGTGCGATCCAGGAAAACCACGAGCCCGCGCACGCCCACGCGACACGGCTGCAGGAATTCGCGCCGGTGGGTCTCGTAGTAGCGGCGGATCTCGTCGGGTGTCGGATGCAGCCCGGCCTCCGGACGGCGTTCGGCGAGCTTCTCGAGCGTGCGTGCGTACCGGGCTTCCTGCAGGCGCAGCGCCTCGTCCCCCGCATGCCGGCCCTGTCGGCCTAACCCGTCGGCCCGCGCCACCACCTCGTCGGCGGGCACCCGGATGCCGGCGGCTTCGGCCTCCTGGAACAGCAGGGTCCGGTTGATCAACATCTCCAGGGCCTTGCGCCGGAATTCCGGCTTCTTCTTCTCCAGGAGCGCCCGTCCCTGGCGCGTGAAGGCCCGGCGTCCCAGATCGAGCCGCGCCCGGGCCAGGGCCGCTTCGACCGCGACCTCCAGGTCGGCGGCGTGGATGGGCTGTCCGTTGACCCGGGCCACCACGCGCAAAGACCCCGCCTCTTCCGAGGCGGCGACCGGCGGAAGCGCCGTGTCCGGGCCGTCGCCGTAATCCGCAGGCCGGGGCGCGGAGATCGGCTCCAGGCCCTCCTCGGCCAGCGCCACCTGCACCGGCTCCTCGGCCTTGGCGCGGGGCTTGAACGCGGGCGGCAGACCGGGAACGGGCGCGAGCTCCGGCGCCAGTGCCATGTCGTTCTGCGGCAGCGACGCGGTGGCCGGCTCCTCGGCGAGTTCAGGCCCCCGCAGGGCCGAAAGATCGCCGCCACCGGACGGGTAAGATGCACCGGCGGAGGACGGTCCATCGTCCTGCGGAGGCAGGATCTCGGCCGGCACCTCCCGCAGGTCCGGCAGCCAGCCGGTGCCCTCTTCGCGCCCCTCCTGGAGCACGGCTTGCCGCAGCACCCGCTGTACGTGCCCGCACGTGCCGCAGCGGATCCACTGGCCCGGCTTGAACCGCTTCACATCCATGCGGGCCCCGCAACGGGGACAGACCTGGTAGACGTTGGTCAGGAGGTGCCTGGTGGGAAGCCGCGGCTGCACGGTGTCGCAGCCGGGACACTGGATTCGCGCGCCGGGCGGCACCGTGGTCACGAGCAACGCCTTCTTGCAGGTGAGGCAGAACTGCACGCGCCGCAATTCCACGGTGGGGCCGTTGATGTCGAACTCGGCCGCGCCAGCGCGTCCCACAACCGGGAACGCGAACAGGCACACGGCCAGCATCCAACGCGAGTCCCTGCGTGGTTTCACCGACGCTCTCCCCCTGCCGCGCCCTGTGCAGCTGCAGCCGCTGGATCGCCCCGGTCGGGCGGGGCCGGCGGAAGCGGATCGGCTGCGCGTTCCTCGCCGGTCGCATCGTTGACAGGCGCCAAGGGCGCGCCCCCTTCTGCCAGCGGTGCCGTCAGCCCGGCAGCGCCGTCCTCCACAGGCGCCTCGCCTTGCCGCGTCGCCGCCGTGCCCGCTGGCGCGAGCGGGGGCACGGGTACGACCAGCTTCCGCGGCCGCGGCTCGTCCGCCGGCTCCTTGGCTGGAAGCGGTGGGAGGGAGAAGCGGCGAAGATCCTCGGGCATGGCCGACCGGTCCGTTGCCGCAGCGTGCGGCGTCTTTGGCGCCGGCGAAACCGGAGCGCCGGCTGCGGGGCCGCGCACCTGCTCGCGATCCACAGGCATCGGCGGCAAGTCGCGCACCTCGTTGGAGGGCCGCGCGGCCGCCGGGCCCTGCAAGGTCGCCATGGCGCCGGACCGGTCCGCTTCGACAGGTCGCACGCTCCCCTCCGGCCCGATCTCGTACGTGCGAAGCCTTTCGTCCAGCGCGCGCGCGCGCAGCCGACAGGTCTCCCCCGCCCGCTCCAATGCGAACGCGTAGCGCTGGAGGCAGAGGAGCCCTTCGTTCGTCTGCAGGGCGCGAGCCTTGCAGAGCTCGTCGGGCGCGAGCGTGACGCCTTTGGCCCGGGCCTCCCGCACCCGCCCGCTCGACCAGAGCCGGGGCAAGAGGTGGCGCGCCGCCGCCTCCGCCCGGGCCGCCTGCTCGCGCGCGGCTGCCACCAGGAACCATTGGCCGGCCTCGCGCACCATGAGCGCCGTGACCAGCACCCCGCGTTCGGTCCCGGCGGATCGCCTCGCCGCCACGAAGCGGAGCTGCGCCAGGTCGCCCTGGACCTGCATCTGCCCCTCGTCCACGGGCGAGAGCGTGGCTTCGTAGCCCGCGGTCAGGGGATGGTAGTGGTTGGTGAAGGATTCGTAGGAAAAGACCTCGCGCGAGCGGGGCGAGAAACAGGCGTAGGCTTCTGGGAAACGCCCGGCACGCAGGTGTCCCACGAATCGGTCCCAGAGCGCGGCTGCGCCGAGTGCGTTGGCTGCTGAGGCGCCAGAGGATCGCACGCCCGCGCCCGGCCTGCGCGCCCCGGTCAGCGCTTCGCCGGCCGGAAGCCCGGCCGGCAGAAGCCCGAGAGCCGCAAGCCCGGCCGCGACCAAGAGAACTCGTTGGTTCGAAAGGGAATACATGGAACCCGATGGTAGGCCTCCGGCCGTGCGAAGTCAAGCGGAAACCAACTCCTATCGGATAGGCTGCCGGTGCACGCAAACGCCTCTGGATTCGCGGCTCAGGCGCTGGTAGGATGACCTGCATCATGCCGTCCCGAGACCTCTGCCTCCGTTGCGGTCTGTGCTGCTACGAGAAACTGTGTCTCGACGACGGCCGCATCCTGATCACCGACATCCCCTGCGAACATCTCGACACCGCGACCAAGCTGTGCCGGATCTATGCCGAGCGGCAGGCGCGAAACCGCCGCTGCCTGCCCGCGGAACAGGCCAAGGCCCTCGGCATGCTACCGGCCCACTGCCCGTACGTGGCCGGCGACCCCGGCTACGAACCGCCTCTGCTCCTCAGCGAACACCCCGCGTACCGCCAAGAGGCCCACCGGCTCTTTGCCCAAGAACGGCGGGAGAGATCCTCAGCCTCGGACGAGGATCCGGTCGGCGAAACGGGTTGACAGGCGCGCGGGCGCGGGCATGCTGTGTGGCGACGCCTGTTGCTGCGCGGTCGCCGTCGATCAACGCTTCCTAGCCAGAGGAGAACGCCCATGGCAGACCTCCGCGTCGGACTCGTCGGGACCGGTTTCGCCGGGAAGTTCCACACCGAATGCCTGCGCCGCATCCACGGCTTGGACGTCGAACTCGCCGGCGTGACCAGCCTGCGCGCCGAGAGCCGCGCCGCCTTCGGCAAGGAGCACGACATCGCGGTCTACGAAGACGTGGCCGCGATGCTCCCGCACATCGACGTGCTCGACATCTGTTCCCCGCCAGCCGCCCACGACCAAGGCATGCGCCTCGCCGCCGAAGCGGACAAACATATCATCTGCGAAAAACCCCTGTCCGGCTACTTCGGCCCACACGACGCGGGCGAGGCGTACCGCGGCAACGAGGACGCCAAGGAGCCCATGCTCGACAAGGTGGTGACCAAACTCGAGGATCTCGCCGCCACGATCCGGAAGGCCGGCGTCACGCTCGGCTATGCCGAGAACTTCGTCTACGCCCCGGCCGTGCAGAAGGAGCGGGAGATCCTCGAGAAGACCGGCGCACAGATTCTGCGCATGATGGGCGAGGAATCGCACAACGGATCGGGCAGCCCGGTCTACGGCCTCTGGCGCGAACAGGGCGGCGGCTCGCTCATGGGCAAAGGCTGCCACCCGCTCACCGCCCTGCTCTACCTCAAGCGCGTGGAGGGCCTGACGCGCACGGGCGAGCCCATCCGGCCGAAGACGGTCACCTGCCGGTGCGAGGAGCTGACCCGGCTGCCAGGCTACGAAGACCGTGGATTCATCCGCACCGAGTACTTGGACACCGAGGACCATGTGTGGGCCCACGTCACCTTCACCGACGGCACCGTGGGCGACATCCAGAGCGGCGAGATCGTTCTCGGGGGCATCCACAATTACGTGGAGGTCTTCGCCAACAATCACCGCACCCGCTGTAACCTGAGCCCAGCCAATATGATGGAAACGTTCAACCCCAAGGGAGAGCAGTACCGAGACGTGTACACCGTGGAGAAGATCAGCACCAAGGAGGGCTGGACCACCATGGTGCCGGACGAGAACTACACGCTCGGCTACCTCCACGAACTCCAGGATTTTCTGGAGTGCGTGGTCCGCGGGACCCAGCCCCAGAGCGATCTGAACCTGGCGCTGGACACCATCACCACCATCTACGCGGGCTACGTGTCCGACGAGAAGCAGGGCGCGGCCGTAGAAATCCCGCTGCTCTGAGCGGCCTGCCGACGGTCGCGTTTTTTTTGCCAAACGGGCTTGCACAAGCGCAGTCGGCTGGTATAGTCGTGCTAATTCGCGAAGGGCGAGAGCGCCTTCTTTTCGGACACAAAAGGAGCAGGGGTATGGCTGACTACAACGAGATTTCCGAACTCCTACAGAAGGGCAAGGCCAAAGACGTCACGGAAAAAGTGCAGGAGGCCATCGACAGCGGCGCTCCGGTGGAGGAGATCCTGGAAAAGGGCCTGATCGCCGGCATGAACGTGATCGGCGGGAAGTTCAAGAACAACGAGATCTACGTGCCCGAGGTCCTGATCGCCGCACGCGCGATGAACAAGGCCATGGAAATCCTCGAACCCAAGCTGGTCGAGGCGGGCGTCGAGTCCAAAGGCAAACTGGTCATCGGCACGGTCAAGGGCGACCTGCACGACATCGGCAAGAACCTGGTGGCCATGATGTACAAAGGCGCCGGGTACGATGTGATCGACCTCGGCATCGACGTGACGCCCGAGAAATTCGTCGAAGCCGCCAAGGAAAACAACGCCAAGCTCATCGGCCTGTCAGCCCTGCTCACCACCACCATGCCGGCCATGAAGGACGTCGTGGAGAAAGTCAAGTCCGAGGGCATGGACGACGTCAAGGTGGTGATCGGCGGCGCGCCCGTAACCCAGGCTTATGCCGACGAGATCGGCGCGGACGGCTACGCCCCGGATGCAGCGAGCGCCATCGAGGTCGGCCAGAAACTCGCCGGCTGAGCTGCTCCGCCCGCAGATGGATTTGGCCCGCCGTCCTTTGGGGCGGCGGGCCCTTTCGTTTCCGCCGTTGTACCGGGATTCCTCACCGCCAGGCCCGCCCCGCGCGCAGGCGCGTCAGGCCGTAGCGCGCTTCCCGCCGCTCGTCCGGCGTCAGCTTGGCCCGTTCGTCCGTGATGTGCTCGTCGACGGCGAGGGCCGCCTCCAGCAGCTTTGCAGCCGCCTCCGCGCGCCCCAGGTCAGCCTGCAGGCGCGCGCGCTGGAACCGATAGAGCGGCTTGTACGGATGCAGCTCCACCGCACGCCCCAGCAATGCCGCCGCCTCTTCCATGCGGTCGCGGCGGCCGGGGTAGAGCCCCACCAGGCGGCGGGCGAGCATGGCATATCCACTCGCGAAATACGGATTGCAGGCCACAACGCGCCGCCAGGCCGCGACAATGGCTTCCTTCTGGCGTGGGTCGGCCGCCCGCATGAGCCGCTCGGCCTCGATCCGGGCGCGCGCCGGTGAGAGACCGGGGGGGAGCTGGCGCTGCATCTCCTGGTGGAGCCGCGTCAACAGGAGCTCGGCCCGGTGGCGATGGAGCTCGCTGTCCCTGGGCCGGAGACGGAGCGCTTCGGCATGCGCGGCCAGGACCGCGGCGAAGCGTTCCTCGCGCTTGTCCGGATCGTCCTCTCGCAACAGGCCGTCCCGTTCCACCTCGGCCACGCGCGCGGCAAAGACCCCCTCCATGTGCCGCAGCACGACCGTATGGAACAAGACGAAAAAGCCGGCCACCACCAGGACGGCGCTCAAGCCAGCCACCGGCCGGGAGAGTCGTCGCTGCGAGGCGGACGCCGGTCCGGCGGCGATCGCCAGCCCGGCCACCATCCACGTCAGCGTACTCAGGCTGCCGTTCATGAGCGTGAAGTCTGCCACGGCGTGCAGCAGCACGGCGCCCACCCCGAGCAGCAGCCACGGCCGGAGACCGGACGGATCGAGGGACATCCCCCGCCGCCACGCAACCGCGAACACCATGCACCACAGTCCGGGGAACAGCAGGAAATGCGTGCCGCCATGGATCCACGCGGCCGTCCACGCCCCGGTGGCCGCACGCACGGACCCGGTGCCCGGCGCTGCGTTCAGTTCGTTGAAGAAGAACTCCACGGACAGGCCCATGAAAAGGCCGCGCAGGAAGAGCACGTACACCAGCACGAACGCGCCGAGCCCTACGCTGTATCCGAGCTTGCCGAGCTGTGCACGCGTGCGCTCCGTGCCGGGTTCCGCCGGCTCCGCGGGCACCGGCCCGCCGCGATCGCGCCTGCCGTACAGGAAGCCCCACACGAGCAGGAAGGCCGCGAGCAGACCCACGCCCCCGTCGGCCGCCAGCTGCAGGTAGTGGTTGTGCACGCGCTTGACCGCCCACCCCGCAGGCCGCTTGTACTGCGTGTAACGGTATCCGAAGTTGTCGAGCCCCACCCCGCGCAGAGGATACTCGCGGATCATGGCCACGGCCGCCTTCCAGTAGTTGAGCCGGACGGTGACGTGCTTGAGGGCTTCGGCCCGCAGGGCGGCAAGGCGCGCGGGCACGGGGGTCGCATCGCTCGTCTTGTCGGCCTTACCGAGGCCCACGCCCGCGAACAGGCCGATTCCGCCGATCACGCCAGCGGCCAGCACGACTGCACCCAGCCCCACGGCTCGGCGGCCGAACGGCGCGGCCGCCCGGGCCCGGGCCTGCAGCCACACGAACTCCGCGATCCAGGCGGCTGCGAACAGGACCTGCCCCACCCAGAGCGCCCGGCCGGAAAGCACGAACCCGAGCACGGCCAACGCCAACCCGACCACCGTGCCGAGGGTGACCCCGCACAGGAGGCCGCCCACGCGCTTCGCCGTGCGGCGACCGGCGGGCACCAGGAAAACCAGAGCGAACAGCTCCACGGCTTTGGCGGTCAGGAACCCCGCCTTGCTGCCGGTGAGGACAAGGACCAGCACGACCGCAACAGCCACAAGCCCCAGGACGCCCCTTCGCCACCGTGCGGATTCGCCCTCTCCGCGGGCGAGGAGCAGCCCCCCCAGTGCGGGAAGCAGGAGCAGGCAGAAGTCGGCCAGCGCATTGGGATACCCGAAGGTGCCGCCCACGCGGTCGGACGCCACCCGTCCGCGGTACAGACGCTGGTGCACCTCACTGTGGCCCGTGACCGCCTCCACGCTCTGCGGATCGGCTTCCAGGGTCCGCCGGAAGTAGTCCGTGCCGTAGGTTCGCTGGTACAAACCATAGGCCGCGCCCACGGCCAGGCCGGCGAGGAGACACGCTACGAGCAGCCGGAAACGATCCGGCTGGCGGAAGATGTCGATGACCAGGAGAAACAGCGCCAGGTCGGCGGCCCACGCCAGGCCCATGTCCAGTGCCGCGCGGCCGTTGCCGTCCGTCCATGCCCGCACCACAGCCAGCGCCACAAAGAGCGCGAAGAGGCCGACCGGCAGCAGGAACCGCGCGCCGGCCAGCCCCCCTTCCTGCGCGAGGCACTTGCGCAGCAGCCAGACGAAGACCGCGAACCAGACGAGCGCATCCAGCAGAACGGTCTCGGGTTCCGCCGCGACCTGGCCCGCGCACAGCGGGCGCAGCGCGGCCACCAGTCCCACGACCGCGGTCACCGCCAGCCTCAGGGCCCGCAGCAGAGAACGGCTCGCAAGCGGCTCGGACGGCGCACTCATGGCTCGTCTCTTCGGCCGGCAGCATGCTCCAGCAGCACGATCAGGGCGATGACCCCGACGCCCAAGAGCAGGATCACCAACGCGCCCGCGTCGTCCACCTCGCCTAGCAGCGTGGCCGCGCCCCCCAGGATCAACCCCAACAGGTAGATGGTGAGCACGGCCTGGCGGACGCTCATGCCCAGCCGCTGCAAACGGTGGGAGAAGTGATTCGTGTCGCCTTCGAAGAGCGGCCGGCCCGCGCGCCAGCGAACCCAGAGCACCGACGCCGTGTCGAAGAGCGGGACGCCCAGGATCAGCACCGGCATGACCGCCGCGGCGAAGTGGCCTTCGCCTTCGTAGTAGGTCCCCGCGACCGTGAGCGTGCCCAGCAGGAAGCCGACGAAGAGACTGCCCGCATCGCCCAAAAAGAGCCGGGCCGGATGGAAGTTGTACCATAGAAAGCCGAGCAGGGCACCTCCGAGCACGGCCAGCAACGCGGCCACCAGCCACTGCCCGGCCTGGAGCGTCACGATGAAGAAGAGCGCGGACGCGATGAAGGCGACACCGCCCGACAGCCCGTCCATGTTGTCGAGCAGATTGAACGCATTGGTCACGAACACGACCCACACCACGGTGAGGAGCCCGCCCACCCAGGCATTCTCGATGAACAGGCTGACGCGGATCCCGGCCAGCACCAGCACCAGCGCCGCAGCGGTCTGCACCGTCAATTTGGATGCGGGCCGCAGGCGATATCGGTCGTCAGCCAACCCCACCGCAAAGACGGCGGTGGCGCCGACCAGGATGGCGCCAAAGCGGCCGACCGTCCGCGGCAGCATCAGTCCGCCCAGGAGGGGGCCGAACGGCCGCAGGAAAGCGGGGAGGGTTGCGGCGTCCGCCGCCGCCCGGTCGTGGAGGAACGCGACACCCGCGTAGGCGAGCACCGCGATCCCGACGACCGTGCCGTAGACCGCGATCCCGCCGCCGTAGGGGATCGGCTTCGCGTGCACCTTGCGCGGTCCCGGCGGATCCACGAGGCCCAACCGCTCGGCAACGCGCGCCGCCAGCGGCGTCAGCACGAGCGCGAGCCCCACTGCCAGGGCAAACAGCACGCCGTAGAGAATGGCGAAGGCATCGCTCACCGTACGCTCCTCGGCTCCGCTCCCACCGCTTTCGCCAGCCCGGCCGGCTCACGCCTCGGCGCCGTTCTCCGTCTGCAAGAACCGGGCGTACTCGTCTTCGAAATTGGGCGAGAACACGCCCGTCCCCAGTGCCCGTTCGATCGCCGGTCGGGTCCAGAACCGCAACGCTTCGATCTCCGCCTCCTGCCGGCGAAACGGGCCTTCGGCCTGGCAGGCAAAGGTGTTCACCAATTCGCTCTCCACGGCGTTCTGCAGGACGTAGCGGTACAGGAAACGCGGCGTCACGGTCTCTGTGGAGAGACCCACCTCCTCCCAGAGTTCCCGCGCAAGTGCGTCCTCCACGCTCTCGCCCCAGGCCACGTGCCCGCCCACCGACGTGTCCCACTTGCCGGGCTCGATGTCCTTGCTATGGGCGCGCAACTGGAGGAGGACCTCGCCCGCCCGGTTCGTGATCAGGCAGTGCACGACCGGATGGAGCAGGCGGGGATCGCCGTGACACTCCGACCGCCAGGCCGCGCCGATCACGCACCCCGAAGTGTCGACCAGGGGAAACCGCTCGTCTTGGTTCGGCTCACGCATGGGTCGGTCGAAGCCTTGGGCGCGGTCAGGCCGTGAGCAGCCGCATGAGCCCTCCCGGCGGGACTCGGCTGGGCGCACCGGCCGCAGCTGTGGATTCGGTGAAGACGTCGCCGCCCTCGGCCGCGATGCCCGGCCCCCACAGCACAAAGGGCACGGGGTCCGCCGTGTGCGTACGCAACTCGACCGGCGTCGGATGATCCGGCAGGCACAGGATGCGCAAGTCGCCCGCGCGCGCCGCCTCCTCCAGCAGCGGTTGCAGGATGTGGCGGTCGATCCGCTCCAGGGCCTTGACCTTTTCGTCGGGTTCTCCGTTGTGCCCCGCTTCGTCGGGGGCTTCCACGTGCACCACCACCAGATCCCTGCGCTTCAGGCAGGCGCAGGCCGCCGCCCCCTTGCCGGCATAGTCGGTGTCGTAGTAGCCGGTGGCACCGGGCACCTCGATGATCTCCAGCCCGGCCAGGCGGCCGATGCCCTTGAGCAGGTCCACGGCGCTGATGATGCCGCCGGTCAGGCCGTAGAGCGAAGCGAACGACGCGAGCGTCGGCGTGACGCCGCCGCCCCAGAGCCAGAGATGGGTGGCGGGAAGCTCCCCCCGGGCGACGCGGCGCTGGTTGACGGCGCATCCGGCCAGATGCCGGCCGCTCGCCCGTTCGATCTCCAGGAGACGCTCGGCACCCGGCCCGCTCGGTTCGTGGGCATCGATGGATTCCCCCATGATGTCGTGGGGCGGGCTGCGATCGGGAATGGTGTCGGCCATGTCGGCCATCACGCAGAGGTGCCGGTAGCCCACCCCTGGCACGAGCTTGACGCCCGCGATCCCCAGGGCCTCGTCGAGCTGGAGGATGAGCTCGCGCGCCTCGTCCGTGCTGATGTGGCCGGCCGCATAGTCGGCGAGGGTTCCGTCCTTCACCGTCACCGTGTTGGCCCGGAAGACCGCCTCCCCGGGCGCCAGCTCGATGCCCAAAGCCGCCGCTTCCAGGGGGGCGCGGCCCGTATAGCTCTCGGACGGGTCGTAGCCCAGCACCGACAGGTTGGCCACATCCGACCCGGGCTTCATGCCCGCGGGAATGGTCTGGACCATGCCGAGACGCCCGTCCCGGGCCAGCCGGTCCATGTGGGGGATGTCGGCCGCCTCCAGGGCGGTCTTGCCTTCCAGGGCCGGGTGCGGCCGGTCAGCCACCCCGTCCGGCACCACGATGGCATATCGCATGCGTCTATCCCTCGATGCGGAGCAGCACGGGTTCGCTGCGCACGAAATCCATCGTCCCGATCTCGGCCATGGAGGCCCGCACATCGCCTTCCCGGGCCGCATGCGTCAGGATCGAGATCGGCACCCGGTTGGGTTCGCCTTCGTCCTCGAACTGGTGGACCGAAGCGATGCTGACGTGGTGCGCGCCGAGCGATGTGGTGATGTGGCCGAGCACGCCCGGCCGGTCGCTCACGATGAACCGCAGGTAGTACCGCGTCTGGTAATCGTCCATGCTCGCCAACGCATAATGCGGCTCCACGGCCGGCTTCCATGTGGGCGCGCACACGTCGCCCTTGAGGCTGCGGGCGATCTGCACCACGTCGGCGATGACCGCGCTCGCAGTCGGATCCCGCCCGGCCCCCCGCCCGTAGAACATGGCCTCCTGGACCACGTCCCCGTGGAGGATCACGGCGTTCATGCTGCCCTGGACGCTCGCCAGCGGATGGCTCTTGGGAAGCAAGGCCGGATGGACCGAGAGAAAGAGAGACCCATTCTCTTCCTGGGGGCGTGCCACGGCGAGCAACTTGACCACATAGCCCAGATACGCGGCGAAATTCACATCCATCAGATCGATCGCCTGGATCCCTTCGACGTGGAGCGCGGAAAAATCGATCCAGGTCTCCAGCGCCAACGCCGACAGCAACGCGATCTTGTGCCCGGAATCGGTGCCGTTGACGTCGAACGTCGGATCCGCCTCGGCATACCCGAGCTTCTGGGCCGCGCCAAGCGCGTCCTCGTAGGACTCGCCGCGCCCGATCATCTCGCTCAGGATGTAGTTGCAGGTCCCGTTGACGATGCCCAGGAGGCGCGTGACGCGGTTGACGACCAACCCCTCGCGCAGGGCGAGGATGAGCGGGATCCCCCCGCACACGGCGCCTTCGAAGGCGATGGGCACCCCCCGCTTCTCGGCGATCGAGAAGAGCTCTGCGCCCCGTTCCGCGAGCAGCGCCTTGTTGGCCGTGACCACGGGCTTGCCCGCCTCCAGGGCCGCACGCACGATATCGTGGGCCACGCCCGTGCCGCCCACCAGTTCCACCACGATGTCGGTGCCGGGATCCCGGACGACGGTCTCGTAGTCGTCGACGAGATCGGCTTCGGGCACGCCGGCATCGAGCGCCTTCTGACGGTCGACGTCGGCCACCTTTCCCAGAACGACCTCCACGCCGCTCCGCCGCAGCAGCAGGTCACGCCGTCCGGAGAGGCATTCGACGATGCCGGCTCCGATCGTGCCCACACCGACCAGGCCGATGCGACACACGCTGTCGCTCATGCGTCTTCCTTTCCAGGCGGGTCGCTGAACAGGGTCAGGAAGCGTTCCGCACGGTCGCCGCCGCCCGCCTTCAGCACCTCGAACGCTTCGAGCAGCTTCTGCCACCGCGGGTCCCGGGCGGCTTCCGTACCCTCCGGGCTGCGCTCGATGCGGTCCAGGGCAGCCGCCGTTTCCAGAAGATACCGGCGCATGTCCAGGAAGTACATGTCCAGCAGCTCCGTGGCCGACTTGGGACTTGGACGGGATGCCTGGGACTGCGTCATGTTCGCTCCTCCTGCGTGGGAACCCGGCATGCAAGGTACGCAGCCGGGAAACGTTTATTGTGTCCGATTCCCGGGATCAGGGCAACCAAAAAGCCGATCCGGCCGACCATCGCTCGCGGCCGCAGGGCATTCTGCTTGCAGCCACGCACGCGCGCAGATAGCATTCCGCATCGGGGAGAGGATCGGTATGCGTCTAGAGCCGCCGGTGTGGCACGCATCGCTTCCATCCACCAATGCGTTTCTGCGGGAACGCCTTCTCGCCGGGGATCCTGTGCCGGCCGGCACGGTCGTGGCCGCGCGCGAGCAGACGGCCGGACGGGGGCGCGGCGCGAAAACGTGGGTCTCGAGCCCCGGGCGTGACCTGGCCTTTTCGGTGCTCCTGCACGCGGCCGGTGACGCCCAACGGCGCAGAAGCCTTCCCATGGTCGGGGCCCTGGCCGTGGCCGAGGCGCTCGCCAGCTACGGTCTGGCAACGCGGCTCAAATGGCCGAACGACGTGCGAGTGGGGACAGCCAAGATCGCCGGTGTGCTCGCGGACATCGTGTCCCGCGCGGACGCGGAGGCCGTGGTGCTCGGCATCGGCGTGAACGTGAACATGACCGCAGCGGAAGCCGCCCGGATCGATCCGCCGGCCACGTCCCTCTACAGAGAAACGGGCCGGCCGGCTCCGTTGGAGGAGGTGCTCGCCTGCATCCTCTGTCCGCTCCAGACCTGGCTGACCGTCTGGACGGAACAGGGCTTCGCTGGTCTGCGCATTGCGTGGGAGGCGCAGGCCGAAGGCGTGGACCGGCCGGTGCGGGTGTTCCGGCGGGGAGCGGTCCTGGCCGGGGTGCTCCACGGGTTCGGACCCGACGGCGAGTTGCTCGTCCAGACCCCGGCGGGCGCGATCGAACCCGTGTGCGCCGCCGACCGCGTGGAACTGGCTTCAGCCAATTCCCGCAAAAAAGGTTGACCTGCGCCCGCGGACGGGGCAGAATGAACAGCGCACGGCGAGATGGCCCCGGTCTGTCGGGCACGCACAGGGAGCATCCGTGGAAGACGCAAACGAACCCCAGTTCCACCCCATCCGGCAAATCCTCCCCGATCTTCTGATGACACAACTGCTTGCGGCCGATGTCTATGCGACGTTCGTGAAATGGGCCGAAGGTGAGGAAGAAGCGCTGTGGCAGGAGATGCTGAGCACGGAGCTCTCCAACGTGCGATTCGTGGGCATGCTCGCGGAGGAAGAGGCGCTTCCGCCCCTCGAGCTTCCACCGGTCAAGATCGAGGCCTTCCGGGAGCTGTGCCGCAACGCGCGCGAGTACGCGACCCAGTCGGCCTTCGAACGCACGCTCTGGGCCTTGCGCGTGGAGCACGCGGAGATCGACTTCGGCCTGGAGCGCCTTGCCGCGAACGTGGTGAGCCATGCGCCGGAGACGCCGGTGTACCCGGGCCGCCTCCACGAGCAGTACCACCGCCTGCTCGAGTGGTCCCAGCGATACAAGGGCGCCCGGGAGATCGCCATCCAGGTCGCGCGCATCGAAGAGCACCTCCCACGCATGAGTGACTCAGGAATCCAGCAGAACCCGTGAAGATCGTTCTCGCGCCCAATGCGTTCAAGGGAAGCCTCAGCGCGGTCGAGGCTGCCAGCGCCATGGCCGAGGGCGTGCTCCACGCGTGTCCTGCGGCCGAACGCGTCCAGGTGCCGGTGGCCGACGGAGGGGACGGCCTGGTGGACGTGCTGGCCGGCGCCCTGCAGGGCCGGATGCGCTCGGCGCTCGTGACCGGACCGCGCGGCGAACAGGTGGCCGCCCACTTCTGTCACATCCCCGACCAGAAGACGGCCGTGATCGAGATGGCCCGCGCGAGCGGCCTCGCCCTGTTGCCCGAGAAGCGCCGCGATCCCACCCGGACTTCCACGCGCGGTACGGGCGAACTGATCCACGCCGCTCTCGCGCTCAACGTCGAACGCATCATCGTCGGCATCGGCGGCAGCGCGACCTGCGACGGCGGCACGGGGGCTGCCGCTGCGCTCGGCATCCGCTTCCTGGACGAGAACGACGCCCCCATCGATCCTACGGGCGGGAGCCTCCCGCAGATTCACCGCATCGATGCGAGCGACCGCCACCGGATCCTCGAGCACGTGACCGTCGAGGTGATCTGCGACGTGGACAACCCCCTGCTCGGACCCGACGGCGCGAGCCGCGTCTATGCGCCGCAGAAGGGTGCCACACCTGCGCAGGTAGAAGAGCTGGAAGCGGGGCTCGCCCACCTCGCCGAACGGATCGAACGCGATCTGGGGATGCAGGTCGACGACCTCCCCGGCGCGGGCGCGGCAGGCGGACTCGGCGCCGGACTCCATGCCTTTCTCGGCGCCACGCTCCGCCGCGGCGTCGACGTGGTCCTGGAACTCGTCGGCCTGGACGCCGCGCTCGCCGAAGCCGACCTCGTGCTCACGGCCGAGGGGCAGATCGACGGGCA
>CAZBZG010000008.1:23192-33355 GCA_964496245.1 uncultured Planctomycetaceae bacterium
GGCAGACCGCTTCGGGCAAGGCGCCGGCCGGCGTGGCAGCCTTGGCCAAGAAGCACGGCGTCCCATGCTTCGCGATCGCCGGCAGCGTGGTGCCGGACCTGGACGCGCTGCACGAAGCGGGCGTCCACGCCGTCTTCTCCATCTGCCCGGGTCCGCTGGCCCTCGAACGGGCCATGGCCGATGCAGCCAACCTCCTGACGCGGGCGAGCGAACAGGCGGTCCGTGCCTTTCTCGCAGGCCGCGCCCGCAGCAAAGCGTAGCACGGCAGCGTTCGGCGCGATCGCAAGGGCGATCGCTGCGACCGGCCTTTTGGCTTGACATCACCGCGCGCCAGATCGTAGACTATGACCATGTCCTCCTACCGTGCCAGAACGGCCAAGCGCGGAACCGGCCGCAGCAGTGCAGACCGTCGCAACGGACGGTCCTCTAAAGACAAAGAGCAAACGAACCGCAACCGCCGTCGCGATCCCCGTGGCAGACGGGACGCGTCCTCGGCAAGGGGGGAGCGGCCACGCGGCATGCGCAAATCCGGTCAGCGGCGGCAACGGGCGACCGAGGCGCAATCGGAAACCTCTTCCGCAACGTCCACCCGCATCCGCCGTGGGGGGAAGACCGGCGGCATCAACCCCATCGCGCTCTACATAGGGGGAGGCGCCGCCCTGCTTCTCGTGGTCGGGGGCGCGCTGATCGCCAGTTCCTCGAGCGTCACCGCCCTGCTGCCCACCGGCGCGCGGCGCGCGTCCGCAGCACAGTCCGCTGCTCCCGACACCCCTGGCGAGCCGAGAACAGTCAGCCCCTACGCGAACGCAGCCGAGGCTGCCAGCAAGCTCGAAGAAGCCCATGGCCTCTTCCAGAGGGGGGAGCAATGTTCACACGACGCTCGCAACCGCCTCTACCGCCAGGCTCGTCACATCTGCCACCGCGTACTGGCCACGCCGGGCCTCTCCAAAAGGCTGCAGGAGCGGGCCAACAAGCTCCACTACAACGTCTTCAAGCACGAATCTCTTTGAGCGCCCTGCACCCCTGCGCGGCCCGGACCCACGCACCGCCGCGCTGATCTAGGGACATCCGATCGTCCGTCGGACCGGTGAAACCATGCGCCAGCGCAAGGAACGCAAGTCCAGCTCGATCGAGATCCTTTTCGCCGTGGTCGGCGTGCTCGTGGCTGCGGGCATCGTCGTGACGGGGCTCATGCTGGCTCCCGCGTCCGCCCCCCCGGAGAGCGGCGGCCAGCCGCCGGGACCCGACCAGCCCTCTCCTTCCGCTCCAGCAAAGACGGACGGCGACCGGTCTGCGGCTGCCTCCGCGCCGTCTTCCTCCGACGCATCCGAGACCTCCCCGGACACGGCGAAAGAGCCTCCGCCAGACAACAGCCCAGCAGCCAAGGCCTTTCGCGAGGCGCTGGACGAGATCGAGGCGCTGGAGGAATCGGCCGAGTTCTACCAGGCGCTCCAGCGGCTCTGGGAGTTCCGGAAGCAGGCCGATCTGACGCCTCAGAGGAAGCACGCGCTCACCGCATGCGAGCGGCGTCTTCAACGCGAACGCCTCCACGCGGCGCAGCTGACCGAAACCCTGACGCACCTGGGCGCCGACGTCGAGGCCGTCCGGGAGGCAGCCAAGGCCAAGCTCAAGGATGCCGGCGATGTGGGCCGCATCTACCTGCGCAAGGCGGTGCGCACCAGTGATAAGGTGGCGGTGGCCGAAGCGCTCGAACTGCTCCTCGAGATGGACGCCCCCAAGGCCTCCGCCGCCTTTGTCGACCGGCTGCTGCGCGAACCGGACGGGCCCTGCGCGACGATGCTGCGCGGGGCGCTGGCGACCCGCATACGCCAAGCCATCGAAGAGAGCCGTGCCCGGCTCTCCGACGCCCTGCAGCGCATCTTCGCCGCCGTGCGCGCGGACGCGGAACTGGCGCACACCGGGGAAGCGGGTCTGCTCACCCGCGCGCTCAGCGCGTGGTACGGCGGCCGCGCCGAACCCTTCAACGCCTTCCTGGAATCCGAGACGGCCTACGAAGATCTCAAGCAGTACGTGGAGAGGGCGCGCGGCTCGTCCGACCGTGCCGTCGCCGAGTGGGCCTTCGAGCAGGCGGCGGCGTTCGGGCTGCTCGATCTGAGCGAAGACCTGATGGGGTGGTGGCGGCTCGACCAGAAGCACGGCCTCATGGTCAAGGACCATTCGGGCATGGAGCACACGGGCCGCCTCGAAGGCGGGGCTGCCTGGACGCCGGAAGGGCTGCAGCTCAAACCGAGCGCTGGGGATGCGTACATCGTGCTGCCGACGACCGCACCTTTGAATGCGGTCCAGGAAGGCGACTACACGCTCGCCGCCTGGTTCAAGCCCCTATCGGCGCCTCCAGGACACGGAGCGGACAACAACGCCAGCTACGCCATCCTTGTCAAGGCGGGATACCATCTCGGACTCTGCTACACCCACGACCGACGTTTCACCATGAACCACTGGCTGACAAAGGACCAGTCCGTGGGGGTGACGAGCGAACGGCGGTTCGAGGTCGAGACGTTTCATCACGTGCTCGGGGTCGTGAATCCGACGGCGGGCACGGTGCGCCTGTACGTCAACGGACGGGCCGAGGGCGCCAAATCCTTTGCGGCCGAGACCGCGGCCCGCGCGTACGGCGACACGCCGTGGCGGATCGGCATCGCACGGCCGGGCAGCGATTCCTACCGATGGCCCGCGCACGGCGTACTCTCCGACGTGCGCATCTATGGCCGCGCCGTGGCCCCGCGGTTCGCACGCGCGCTCTACATGCAATCCAAGCGCACGCAGCCGTGAGGGGGCGGCCGGCTGCCCTGGCGCATGAAATCCCCTTGACACGGTGCAGGGCGCTTCGTAAATAGGCATCGGATCTGGCGACGCGAATGCCGGGAGAGGTGAGGAACGAGCCATGGTCAGGAAGACCGACCTGCAGACCTTCCGCAATGCGCTGCTCGAGTATCGCAGCCGCCTGGTGGGAGACTCCAACCACCTGCGCCGCGATTCCAACGGAGACGACGGGCACATCTCCCATGCACCCAGCCACCTGGCGGATGAAGCCAGCGACGTCTCCGAACAGGAACTGATGCTCGATCGCCTCTCCTCCTCCAGCGCCACGCTCCAAGAGATCGACGACGCCCTCGGCCGCATCGAGACCGGTACCTACGGCACCTGCGAGGAATGCGGCGCCGAGATCGGCCGACGCCGGCTCAAGGTCAAGCCCTATGCGTCGCTCTGCGTCACCTGCCAGCGCCAGGAGGAAGACGGCTGACGTCCAGCGGGGATCCAACCCTCACGTTGCAGCGCAGGATCTTCTGGATTGGCGCGGTTCTCGTCCTGGTGGCCGACCTCGTGACCAAACATCTGGCGTTCGTGCATCCGGCCACGGCCCGGGTACAGGGATGGCCGTGGATCGACGGATGGCTCGTGCTGACCCGGCACTACAACCGAGGGATCGTCTTCGGGCTGTTCCCGGGGCATCCCATCGTCCACCTGGCATGGTTCGCCGCGATCATCCCCATCCTGATCGTGCTCGCCTATGCCTGCCGGGCGCCGAGCGCCCCGCTCTGGGGCCTGGGGCTCATCCTCGGGGGGGCGGCCGGCAACCTCTACGACCGCATCGTCTACGAGGGGGTGCGGGATTTCGTCCAGGTCGACCTGGGGATCTGGCCCGCCAATCCATGGCCCGTCTTCAACGTGGCCGACGTCGCGATCGTCGCCGGCTTCGCGGTGTATGTGGGGTGGAGCTTCCTGTTCGTGCCGCCCGAGTCGGACACCGGGGGGAAGAACCCGAAGCCGCCGGCGGACCGCGACGCTGAGGACTGAGCTCATGGATGGAACCGCAGCAGATTGTCTGCGCACGGACGTGGGGCGCGTGGCGCTGGCCAACCCCGTGCTCACGGCCTCGGGCACGTTCGGCAGCGGCAAGGAATACGAAGACTTTGTCGATCTCGCGGCGCTGGGCGGCGTGGTGACCAAGAGCGTCACGCTCCAGCCCACGCGTGGGAATCCGCCGCCGCGCGTCGTGGAAACCCCGGCGGGCATGCTCAACGCCATCGGCCTCCAGAACGAGGGGCTCGACGCCTTCCTGCGCGATCTGCTTCCGCCCCTCCGGCATGGGGCCCGCCGCGTGATCGTGAACATCGCGGGCAGGACCGCAGAGGAATATATCGCACTCGCCAAGGGACTCGACGGGAGCGGCGTGGACGCGCTGGAGGTGAACATCTCCTGCCCCAACGTCAAGCAGGGCGGCCTGGCGTTCGGCACGCAGAGCGAGACCGCCGCCGCCCTGGTCGAACGCGTACGCCGGGCCACCGACCTGCCGCTCTGGGTCAAGCTGACCCCCAACGTCACCGACATCACTGCCATCGCCCGGGCCGTGGAAGCGGCCGGCGCAGACACGCTGACCGTGGCCAACACCTTCCTCGGCATGGCCATTGACGTCGAAACCCGACGACCTCTCCTCGCCAACGTCACCGGCGGCCTGTCGGGACCCGCGGTCCATCCGCTGGCCCTGCGCCTCGTCTGGCAGGTCCGCCAGGCCGTGTCGGTGCCCATCGTGGGCGTGGGGGGCGTGGCCCGCGCGCGGGACGTCATCGACTTCCTGCTCGCCGGCGCGAGCGCCGTGGAGGTGGGCACCATGAACTTCGTGGAGCCCGACCGGACCATGCGCCTGATCGACGAACTGCGCGCCTGGGTCGGAAACCACGCGACCTCCGTCTCCGAGCTGATCGGCGGACTCCGCACCTGACCTTTGCGGTTTACAGGCCCCCGCATCCCCGCGTATAATGCCCCGACCTTTGTTGGCTCTGCGGGAATGCGCGCGGGAATGCGCGCCTGAGCACGCCCCACGGACGCGAGAGCAAAGCCCCCATGCTCTGCCGTTGGGACCATTGGCGACCCGGGCGATCCGGCGCAACCGGAGAGGAACGCACATGGGACCCCCTCCCCTGCAGGATCAGACGGCGCTCGTGACCGGCGCAGCCAAACGGCTCGGCCGGGCCATCGCGCTCGCCGTTGCCGAAGCGGGCGCAGATGTCTGCGTCCATTACCGTTCCTCCGGGGACGACGCCGAACGCCTCGTTTCTGAGATCACGGGACTCGGCCGGCGCGCCGTCCGTCTCCAGGCCGACCTGGAGGATCCGGAACAAACCGAAACCCTGTTCGACCGCGCGATCGAAGAGGCCGGACCGGTTTCGCTGCTCGTCAACAACGCGTCCATCTTCCCCGCAAGCCGGCTGGCCGATCTGGACCGTGCGCACCTGGCGCGCAACATCGAGGTCAACGCCTTCGCTCCCCTGGTGCTCGCCCGCGCCCTGGCCCGCCAGGAGCGGGAGGGGTGCGTCATCAACCTGCTCGACTGCCGGATCGCGGACCACGACAGCGAACATGCCGGGTATCATCTCTCCAAGGTCCTGCTCGCGCGCCTGACGCGCATGCTCGCTTTGGAACTCGCCCCACGCGTGCGGGTCAACGGCGTGGCGCCGGGCCTCATTCTGCCGCCGCCGGGGGCGGACGAGACGTACCTGGAGCGCATGAAGCACACGAACCCCCTGGCCCGCCACGGCGAAGCCGCGGACGTAGCCCACGCCGCCCTCTATCTCGCCCGCAGCCCCTTTGTAACCGGTCAGATTCTCTTCGTGGACGGGGGGCGTCACCTTCTGGGGGAAGCCGCGGGGACGTGAGGCCGCACACCCGGACGACGTCGGGGATGGTTTGTACGAGGAGAACACCATGAACAAACAGCGGGTGCAGGATCTGGTCCAACAGCTGCTCGTCGAGATCGGCGAGGATCCCGCGCGCGAAGGGCTCGCGCGTACCCCCGAGCGGGTGGCCCAGGCCTACGCCTTTCTGACCGAAGGCTACCGCTCGGACGTGAAGGCCGTCATCAACGACGCGGTCTTCGAGAGCGAAGCCAACAACATGATCCTGGTCCGCGACATCGAGGTCTACAGCCTGTGCGAACACCACATGCTCCCGTTCTACGGCCGCTGTCATGTAGGCTACATCGCGCACCACCACGTGATCGGCCTGAGCAAGATCGCGCGCATCGTGAACCTCTATGCGCGGCGGCTCCAGATCCAGGAGCGCCTCACCGCCCAGATCGCCCGGCAGATCAAGGACACGGTCCGCGCCGAAGGCGTGGGGGTGGTCCTGGAATGCCGACATCTCTGCATGATGATGCGCGGCGTGGAGAAGCAGAACTCGGTCATGACCACATCGTCGGTGCTGGGCAGCTTCCACGACGACCTCTCCACGCGCGAGGAATTCCTGCACCTGCTCCGCCGCAACGAGCCGTGAAGCCGAAAGCGGACCGCGCTGGTGGTGGAATCGCCCCATGGTGTGGGATTTGTCAGCGGCGGCGGGCCCGGGACGTCGATGGCGCTGCGCAACGGACCGAATCACAACCCGTTATGGTCATTCGCGTTCTGCAAAGTTCTGGCCCGAAGCACCTGCTGGAACGACAGATGCTGTTCTGGATGGCCGGAGCTGCGCGATCTGCGAAGCGGCGGAATTTCTTGCCGATCGCGGCGCGACTGTTGTCCATGGGAAAGAGAGGCGGCGGGAACGACCCGACGCCGAACGCCAGGAGGATGCCATGCACACGATTCGCAGCGCCCGGACCGCGTGGGCCTGCTGCCTGTGGGCGCTGGCTGCGGGAGCCGTGGCCGCAGCCGAACCCGATGGTGCGGGCAAGACCGAGGCAGCGGAAAAGCTCATGCGTAGCAGGCAGTACGAAGCGGCCAAGGTGATTTTGGACGCGGTGATCGAGGAGGCGCCGGGGAACGCCGAGGCCATCTGCCTCTGGTCCGAGTGCCACGAGGAACTGGGCAAGACGAGGGAGGCCATCGAGGGGTACAAACGCGCGCTCAGCATGCTGGTCGATCAGGAGGATTCCCGCAAGACGCGCGCCCTCATCCACAGATGCAAGGAGAAGCTGGAGGACCTCGACCAGGGACGGGAGCTGATCCTCGAGTACGCCGACAAGCTCGAACGCGAGGGCCAACGCAAGCTCAAGGGGAGGAACGAATACGCGTGGGAAACCGTCAGCAGCATGGTCGCGCTGATGCGCGGCGAAGAGGCCGCGACCGAGGCATCCGGCGATACGGTGGAGGCCCACAAGATCGTGCTGATCAACACACACGAATTCCGCTTCGGCGGGCGGCGCTGGAAGCGCGCGAGCATCCAGACCGGCACGACCAAGTGCAACGTCATCCTGCTCAAGGGGGACCAGACCGTATGGACGAAGAAGGACGTGGACGTGAACTGGATCGCCAGCCGGGACGCATCCACCACCATCCGCCTCCCCAAGAAGTCCTTTGAGCGCATCCGCATCGAGATCATTGAATGGAAGGGCGAGTGCGGCGGCCTCACCGAACTCCAGGTCTTCCGCGGCCAGAAGAACATTGCCCAGGGCTGCCCCGTCTCCGCCAGCGCCGTCAACCACCACGCCAGCGGAGCCGAGGCGGTCACCGACGGCGTGCTCACCTCGGCCCGGGAACGGCAAGGGTACTGGCTGCTGCCCATGCGGGCCCGCGGCTGGATCGAGGTCGACCTGGTCCCGGACGACGACGAGACGGCCGGCAGGGGTGACGCGCGGAATGACTGAGCGGTCGGCAAACGCACGGACCTCGCGCGTCGCGGACGTTCTCCGACAGGGCATCCTGGTGGCGCTCGCAAGCGGGGCGATCGCAGGGAACGCGCCGGCGCCGGGCGGCGAATGCCCGGCCCATCCGCTGCGCGCCGGCATCCACACGCTCGCGACGCTGCACGGCCGGATCCTGCGGGACGAGATCCCGCTGCCGGCTGAACGCCGGGGGAGCGCACGCGTGCCCGCCGCTTTCGTGCACGCCTTTCCGCCGGCCACACACGCGCTCTACCCCGCAGGACCGCATTGCGTGCTGGTCGTGGCCCGCGCCCAGCACGGGGACACGCTCGCACGGCTGGCGCCCGGCCGGCTCTGCCGCGCAACGGGCGTGCTGGAGCGACTCTCCGCACCCGCGGGCGAGACAACAGAACAAGCCGGCGCTCACGGGCGCTTCTATGTCGAACCTGCTGTGTTCGCGCCCGTGTACCAGATCGACCCGCCCCGCCCGGCCGGCCGCCTGGAGGCCGACCGCTACGCCGCGGTCGCGGCGCGCGCCGTGGCCACGGGGACCGGCGCACGCGCTGGCGAGGCCGTCTGCGTCGAAATCCGCTACAAGGACGCCGTGCAACTGCCGGCCGCGGACCGGACGGCCATGGGCCTGGACGATGCGTGGCGCCGGGTCCGCCACACGACCACGGAAGACGGACGGCCGCTGATCCTCGTGCACAAGCGGACCCGCCTGCTGGGGCTCCGGCCCGCGGAGTTGCAACCCGGCGACACCCTCCTCGTCTATGGCACGGTCGTGCAGGCTCTGGCCGAGGGCGGATCGGCTGGGGCGGTGCGGGCCGAGGGCGTACGGCCGGCGGGATCGCCGCTTCCCACCGAAGAGACGCCGGCAGCGGACGAGACGCGTCGCGCTCGCAAGGACGCCGGCGACTACAAGTGCGTGCACAAGAAGCTGCTGCGCACCGTGATCTCGATCTACCGGGGACGCCGCGTGGAGCTCCCGTTCGTCTATCGCGGCCGGACCGAGCCGGACGGGGCCGTGCTCCGGCGCTACCCGTGGGCCAAGGCCGAGCAGTGCATCGAACTCATCAACGAGGAGAATTACCTGGACGCCGAGGCCGAGACCGGCGACCGGCTCGCCGGCCTCCACGTGGTGCTGCCCGAAGCTGACGCCGCGGACCGCGCCCTGCTCGAACAATGCGAACGGGGCGATACCCTGCTCTTGCGCTGCCTGGTGGACAAGGCCGAACGCGAGGAGCGGTATTTCCTCCGGGTCGAGGATCTCCAACGTCCGCCTCCGCGCGGAGGAACGCCATGAGCTCCGGCAAGCCGGCACGCCAACCGACCACGCTACCGGGCTACCGCATCCTCAAGAAACTCGGCGCGGGCGGCATGGGGGCCGTGTTCCTCGCCGTGCAGGAGAGCATGGACCGTCAGATCGCGCTCAAGGTGCTTCCCAAGAAGCTCGCCCGCAATCAGACCTTCAAGGAACGGTTCTTCCGCGAGGCGCGGGCAGCCGGCCGGCTCAACCATCCCCACATCGTGCGCGGCATCGACGCCAACGAAGCGAGCGGTATCTGCTATTTGGCCATGGAGTACGTAGCCGGCGAGTCCCTGGCCGACCGCATCGCCCGGACCGGCGCCCTGTCCGAGGACGAGGCCCTCCACATCGCGATCCAGATCGCTTCCGCGCTCGGCCACGCGTGGCAAGCCGGTATCGTGCACCGCGACGTCAAGCCGCAGAACATCCTGCTCGCAGCCGACGGCACGGCCAAGCTCTGCGACCTGGGCGTGGCCAAGGCGCCGACCGACGCCGACCTGACGCAGGACGGCAGCGCCCTGGGCACGCCCAAGTACATCGCGCCCGAACAGGCCAAGGGCGCATCGCGCGTGGACTTCCGGGCCGACATCTACAGTCTGGGCGCCACCCTGTACTGCATGCTGAGCGGCCAGCCGCCCTTCGACGGCCCCACCGGACCCGCGGTCATGCTGAAACACCTGCGCGAACCCCTGCCGCCGTTGCGAGAGCGCGCGCCCCACGCGAGCGCAGGCACTGCAGCCGTGGTCGAACAGATGCTCGCCAAGGAACCGGACGCCCGCTATGCCGACGTCGAGAGCCTGCTCCAGGATCTCGAGGCTGCGCGGGCGGGCCATCCAGTGGCCGCCAGCCGACGCCGGCCCCGGCCGCATAAGAGCGGCGCGCACTGGGCGCGCCAGCGTGCGGAGGGACGCCCGGCCCTGCGCTGGCCTTTGGCGGCCGCCTCCCTGGCGGCACTCGCCCTGGGCGTCGGCCTGCTCGTGCATTTCGGAGACGATCCGCCGCCCCCCGCGTCCGACGCGCCGGCTGCGGACGCGTCCGGTTCCGCACCGTCCCCTTCCGACCGACCTGCCGCCCCAGCCCCCGTCCCACCGGATGGGGAGCAGGAGGAAGAGCCGCCACCCGAAACGACGCCGGAGAGCGCCACCCCCTCCCTGGCGCGTTCCGAAGACCCGCCCCCCGCCGAAGCCCCTGCACCGGCGGAACAACCGGCAGCCAAGCTGCCGCGCCGCGCGCAGGCTGCGCGCGCGCTCAAGC